>CAADGT010000142.1 GCA_900696595.1 uncultured Chloroflexota bacterium | reverse complement strand
TACCTGACATGTTTTGCATGCACCCCCGGTGATGAGGTGAAGGATAAAGATAAACGTCCTCTGATAAAATAGTAACGGAAAGCGAGTTCCCATGAAACCAACCCCGTCTCCTCAACAAGCGACTGACCGCGTTTACCAGTTGGAGGAAGAGGTTAAACGCCTTCAAAGCGAATTGGCTGTCCTGCGTTCGCAGAAACTGGTCGAGGCGTTGCTGAAAACAGACGGACCCCTGCCGCGTGAAAACCGCACTGTAATTCGCACCGCGGCAGGATTAACCGTGAATGGTTCCCGCCTCACGTTATATTCCATCATGGATTCCATGCGAGGGAATAATTCCCTGAAAAACGTGCGCGATATTTACGAATTGACCGATGAGGAAATGCTGGACATCCTCGACTACATCCACCTGCACAAGGATGAAGTGGAGAAAGAATACCGCGAAGCGCTGGAGTCCGCCGAGCGGAATCGAAAATACTGGGAGGAGCGCAACCGCGATTTAATGGGCAAAACCTACCAGCAAAGAGAGGTTGTCCGCGCCAAGTTGCGGGAATTACGCGCTCAATACCACGCGGGCAACAAGCCATGAAAGTCCTTCTCGACCATCACCTGAAAAAACAGGGAATACTGCTCTGGGCGACGATCGGCAGCGAGGGCTGGCTCAAATTGCTGGATATTCCAATGCTCACCTTCGAAGATGTGGGGCTTCCCATCGACAGCCGCGACCGCGAAGTCTGGCGTCTCGCGCAGGAAAAGCGCCTCAGAAATCGCAACAAAGACGGCGATGATTCTTTGGAGCAAACCATTCGGAATGAAAACACGCCGGAATCGTTTCCTGTAGTGACAGTTGGCGCGACCAGCCGCCTTGAAGAACGCGCCTACCGCGAACAATGCGCTGAAAGACTTGTGGAAATTGTTTTGAATATCGAACACTATCTGGGAGTCGGACGGATTTACATTCCATAACGCGGGCGCTGGCGGCTGATTCCAACTTCACATCATGACCCGACAAACCTACAAGACAAACTGGCAGGACTGTCTCTGCGACGACCTGCGCCCGGTGATGCAGTACCTGCAAGAGAATCATCGCGTCGCCGGCTGGCGGGCGGATGCGGACGTTCGTCAGCATTGGAGCCGGGTTTATCTCAATAAAAACCTGTCGCCTAAACTGGTCGTCAAAGTGAAAGAGCAATTTGCAAACAGCCCGCAGATTCTGTTTCTCGACGGGGAGATTCGGTGCGCGGCGCATCAAGTCCGCCTGTTGTCGCGGCGGATGTGGTACTTCGAGCATGGAATCAACCGTCAATCCCCGGCTTCCTTCCTGCTCGAAATGAGCCTGTCCCTTTTGCTGACCGTCGGCGGGTTCTTCATGATCTACATCGGCAACCAGGAAGGAAACATCGGCAATATTTTCATCGGGCTTCTCAACATATTGTTGTTCGGTCTCAGTCTTGGGTTGCATATCAGGGATCTGATACGCCGCCTGCGCGGGAAATAAGTTCTAAAAAGCGGCATCTTCGCAAAAATTAGGCGGTCGCAGGTTTCCGCTGAAAAGCGCAAACGGCGCGGGCTTTCCCAGACAAACTAACGCCGCCCACAGGGAACTTCGCACAGGACGGCGGCTTGAGCGGAGGCGCTGACAACCTTTGCTTGCACACCAGCGCGGATTATGGAACATCCTCGCGACATTCGCGTTAAAATGAACGTAATTTGCGTAAGGCTCAGCCTAACAAAGGAGACCTCTCATGGCATGGGACCAAAAAATCCTGCGCATTGTGCGCGTGCGGAACTCACAGAAGAAGGGCGTGCTGGCGAAACTTTTGACCGCCATCGCGGACTCGGGCGGGAACATCGGCAGCATCGTCCTATTGACCGAGACTTCGCGCCATATCGTGCGCGACATCACCGTCACCGCCAACGATGAAAAGACGCTTTCCGCCGTCCTCGCGGCGATGGAAAACAATGAGGGGACGAAGATCGTCGAGGTGCGCGACGAGGTGCTGGAACTGCATCAGAAGGGCAAGATCGCCATCCGTTCGCGCTATCGCATCGATTCGCTGACAACCCTGCGGCGCGTCTACACGCCCGGTGTGGCGGAGGTCTGCAAGCGCATTGCAAAAGACCCGTCGCAGGCGCGGCTTTATACAAGCATCAGCCACATGGTCGCAATCGTCACCGACGGGACGGCGGTGCTTGGACTGGGCGACATCGGCGCGGTGGCGGGGATGCCGGTCATGGAAGGCAAAGCCATGCTGATGGAAACCCTGGTCGGGCTTTCGGGGATTCCGATTTTGTTGAACGCCAAAGGCACGGATGACATCGTCAATACCGTTGCGGCAATCGCGCCGACCTTCGCGGCGATTCAACTGGAGGACATCTCCGCGCCGCGCTGTTTTGAAATCGAAGAAAGACTGCAAGCGATGCTGGATATCCCCGTCATGCACGACGACCAGCACGGCACGGCGGTCGTCTCCACGGCGGCGTTGATGACCGCCACCCGCGAAGCGGGCATGGATTTGGGCAAAGCCGTCATCGGGCAGATCGGGCTTGGGGCGGCCGGTCACGCCATCGGTCGGATGATGATGCGTTTGACGGGGAATCCGGTCCACGGCGCGGACTTGAGTCCCGATGCGTTGAATCGATTCGAAAAATCCGGCGGGGTCAAATCCAACTTGAAGGACATCATGGCGAACTGCGATATTGTGGTGGCGACGACCGGCGCGCCGAATCTGATCAAGCCGGAGATGGTGCGCAAGGGACAGATCATCCTCGCGCTCTCGAACCCGAATTCGGAGATAGACCCGGATGCGGCGATGGAGCGCGGCGCGGCGTTTGCGGCGGACGGGAAATCGGTGAATAATGTTTTGGGTTTCCCCGGCATCTTCCGCGGCGCGGTAGATGCGAATGCGCCGCGCATCACGCAGGAGATGCTGGTTGCGGCGGCGGAGACGATTACATCCATGACCCCGCATGGCGAGTTGGTGCCAAGCCCGCTCGACAAGAAAGTTCATCGCGCGGTTGCGAGAGCCGTGGCGGAGACCGCCATCAAGCAGGGCATCGCCCGCGCCGATTATGTGCCGTATGTCGAGGAATAACAGGGCGCGCCGCGCCTTACTTAATGACTCGCCTTACGCAAGATGGCATTTGGTTAGGAAATGCGCTTGCCGATGAGTCGGCGACCGTCCACGAATGTTCACGAATAGGCGCGCCAACATTCGCAAATTCGCGGCTTTATTCGTGGACGGTTCGTGAGGATGGCAAAAGCGCATAACATGAGTTAATGAGACGAATCAACAGCGGAGACTCATTCGATTAATGAGACTCGTTTACCCGTCTGGCGCGCCGCGCTGACGCAAAAGGAAATCAATGGACACTCTCTTCTTTATCATCCTTGTCGGTCTGGCGGGCGGAATGGCGGTCGGGATGCAAGGTCCGCTTGCCAGCCTCATCACGCAAAAATTGGGTCCCCTGGAAAGCGTCTTCATCGTCCACATCGGCGGGGCGATCGCGGCGTTGATTCCAATGCTGTTCGTCGGTTCGCGTCTTGGACAGTGGCGAAATGCGCCATGGTATGCGTTCAGCGCCGGCGCCTTTGGGTTGATCGTCATCATAGCGATCGGATATATGATTCCCCGCATCGGCGCGGCGAGCGCGGTGGTCATCCTTGTCATGGGGCAAATTTTCGTCTCCGCCGTTCTCGATCACTTCGGCCTGCTCGGCATCGCCCCGCGCGCAATTGACCTTCAGCGCGTCATCGGCTTCGGGGTCGTGGTCTTTGGCGTGTGGTTGACGGTGAGATAAGCGCAAAAGATGACAGCCCGCCGACCATGGTCTGTCGTCCATCGTCCATATTCACCCCATCGTCACAATATGCTCGTGGATCAAATGCGAATAGCGGTTCTGTAACCGGATGAAGTGATTCTGAATCGCGTCCGCCTCCGCCCCTTCGAGGACGAGGAAGCGTCCCTTCTCCACGCCTTCGCGCGCGATCTCGCGGCACACGGCTTCGGTGACGAGTTCCGCCAACAGCACCTGTCCCTGCGTGGACGTGTCGAGGCGGTTGCTCTCATCCAAATACATCTTGACCGAAGGCGCGTTCGTGGCGATGATGATGCTCGAGTTGACGCGGTCGTAATACACGCGCTGGCGCGGGTCCATGCGGTCGTCGAAACGGATGTCGTTGAAGAGCGCATTTTTTCCGCGCGCCGGCGATTCGACCAGCGCCTCCTTCTTGGAATGAACCTGCACCATCGCCTGCGCGTGCAACCTGCCGGCGACGGCTGTCACAATTCCCTCCCCGCCCACCTGCCTGCCCTCCACGCGGACGTGCGCCTCGCCGACCGACGGATCGTCCTTGTGCGGCTTTAACGTCGCCTGCGGAGTCAGCACGATCACCTCGTCGCTGTTCGAGGCGATATTGATCGCCGCGTTGGGGCTGACCTTCTTCGCGATGTCGGCGCGCAACGTCAGCGTCAACGTCCCGCCGGTCTGCACATAGGCGCGTTCGGGGATGAACGCCATGCCGCTTTCCGGCGCAAGGATGCGCGCCGCGCCGTCCCTGCGATTGCTCAATTCCGCCAGCGCGATGTGATTCAACTCATGCAGGGCGCGGTTGATCTTCTGCCTTAACTTCTTGTCGAGTTTGGTCTGTTCCTCGCGCAGGGCGTGTTTGCGTTCCTTCTCGATCAACGGCTCCAGTTTCGCTTCCACTGCCTGCTTCAACGCCTTCGCGAACGGATGCGACCAGTTGATGCCGTCGCGCGTGGCGGTCAGCACCGGCTCGTCCCTCTTCAAAAGTTCGTGCAAATGATCGCATTGCATCGTCCCATAAAAATACGCCGCCACCGGGTCGTTCTCATATTTAAGCATCGTCAGCGATAAGACCATGCCCTTGCTGATAACCAGCAGACCGCCGTCGGCATAATCGCCCTCCTCGCCGCGCGTCGAGAGTTGAATGGAGGAGCGGAAGAGATCGAGTTTCACCCAGGCGGGAAACCCCGGAACCTTGATGCGCTCGCTCAAGACCTTGTCCCCCTTCGGCGCTTTATAACTGAGGACGTGTTCCTGCCGCACCTCCCTGTCCGCGGTCACATCGCGCAGGATGATCTTACGGCGCGGGTTGCTCATGATCGGGCGCAACTCAAAATGCCGTTGCAGATAATTGCGCAGGTTGTCGAACTGCGGGACTTTCACATCGTCGCGCGAAACGACGATCTCGACGATGGTCCCGTTGCCTTCCAAAATCCCGTATTCCTGGCGCGCCGGAACCAGCGCCCGCACAGGCTCGTCGAGCGTAAAAGTCGGAACGCCGTTCTTGACGAGCAGCGAACACGAATGAAAATTGCCGCCCTTGAACGAACGCACATACCCATGCCCCAGACCAAAGATCGAATCCTTGAGTCCGCGCCCCCACATGCCGCGCACATGTTTATCTTCCTTGATGCCGCTGGTCGCTTCGCCGTACGTCCCCACCACCTTATCCATGCGCGAATCGTTCATCCCCTCGGCGTGATCCCAAACGCGGACGGTCGAATTCTTATGCTTGCGATGAATCTCGATGAAAATTTCGCCGCCCACCGACCAGCCCGCCTGCTCGAGACGCGAATAACTGTCGTTGCTGTTGGTGATGATCTCCACCAGCGCGCGAAAAATATCTTTTCGAATCGCCTGGTCCGCCTGCTGAATTGCAACGCGGTCGGCGTACTGCAACTTCCTGCTGCCCGGCATGATTTTCGTCTACCTTTTAAATTTCGCCTTCGGTTTCAACAACGCCGCAAAATGTTCCTCGCAAAAATCGAGGAACGCCGCCAGGTCGGCGCGTTCGCGCATGACCGCATACCGCTTGAACGCATCCACATTGCGCTTCAACGTTTCGGACGAAGTCTCCATCGTCGTAAAAAGCATGTCGCGGAATTCGAACTCGCTGATGCGCGCCTTGCGCCCGTTCTTTTTATAATGACGGAACGCGTCCGAGCGCTCGACCTGCCTGACGACCTTTGCCGCTTTCTCTTTCTCCTCTTTGGATATAACGACCGGAGCCGCCTTCTGCGCGACCTGCCGCGCCTCCTCCCGGATTTTGGGCCCGGTCGCCGGAGCCGGAGCCTTTATCTTCGCCCAGGGCGGATTCAAAACCCCCGCCGGTTGAGTCGCTTTTGCCTTTTTGGATGCCCGCTTTTGCTTCCCCTGCGCCCTGGCTTGCGGCGCAGGCTTGGCTTTCATCTTCGCAACCGGCTTAACCGGAGCCTTTGTTTTCAATACAGGCTGTACCGCTTTCTTCTTTGGCGCGGGCTTCTTTTTCGGGATCGGCTTCGCGATTTTCTTTTTCGGCTTCGCCGCCCGTTTCTTTACAACCTTCTTCCTGACCCTGCTTTTATCCGCCCGGCTCCCACCGGCGACGGGTCGAACATCCTTCACAGGGGCTTGCGCCTCTTCCTTCTTTTCCGCAACAGGCGCGGGCATCTCCACAACTGGCGCAACGACCTCCGGCTTTGGCGGAACCGGAAACGAAACGCCGAGCGCTTTCGCCGTCAGTTTGGCGGCTTTCCTGCCCTGCACCTTCACCTCAAAACCGTCCACCGGGTTGCCTTTGAGCAATCCTTTTTCTTTGGCTTCGTGCAAACGCCTCACCGCCAGCGCCGAGTCTGGCCAGTAAAAGTAATTCTTCAACGCGAAACTGTGCGGAAAGAAGCGAAAACAGATCGAGACGACGTCCTCGACCTGGGCGGAAGAACCGTCGGCTTGTAAAACCTGCACGGCGAAGACGACCAACTCCTCCTGAAGGATCGAGGCGTATAAATCCAATTTAAACTCGGACGAGTTGCGGGTGACGACGGGTTTCGGATCGGGCGGCTCTTTGGGTGACATAAATTCACGCGCCTTTGATTGATGTGGCGTTATTTTACAGGGTATCCAACGATTTGGAAAATGGAATACCGGCGCTCCTCTGTCGCAGGTTTGGAATCCCCTTCACGGCGCCGGCGTGGCGGGCAAACTCTCAGGCAAAAACTCCAGCGTCGGCGCCGGCGGGCGGGCGACTGTGAACCCCTCTCCGTTCTTATATGTGAAGTACGAGACCTGGCCGGGGAAGATCTCCACCCAGGTCTGCACGCGCTCGTCGTCGTATTTGAAAGACACTTTATAAATCCCCGCAGGCAGGTCGCCGAGGGCAAAATTCTCCCGATAATACGGATCCGAATTCACCGCGCCGCCCTTGCCGTACGTCCGCGCAGTGAACGTGCGCGAAGCGCGTTCGGGGGCGACGAGAATCTCCATCTGCTGGATCAACTCGTCCCTTTCGTTCACGATGCGCCCCGCCAGCACGCCCCAGCCCTGCGGAGGCGCAATCCACAACTCCGGGTTATATGTGTAGAAGAAGGAATTATGCGGAAAGCGCACTTCAAAATGCACATGCGGGCCCGTCGTCGCGCCGGTTGTGCCGACATAACCGACAATCTCGCCCGTCTTGACATGCTGGCCGACGATTGCATTCATCTCGCTCATGTGGGCATAGATCGTATATAACTGCCGGTCGTTGTATCCAAAGTCGTGCCGAATCGCAACCGCCAGCCCGTATGGGTCGGTAATATCGCCGGGCGTCTCGAGAAACAACCCCCAACCAGCCCAAACAACCGTCCCGGGTCCCGCCGCCAGAATAGGCGTGCCTTCGGGAGAGGGAATATCCACGCCGGTATGCACAATATCGCGCCCAAAGAACACGCCGCCATAGCGATAATCCGCGGCGGGCCAGTTGACCTGATCCGCCGCGATGGGGCGGGTGAAGAAAAAATGATCGTACGCAGAGATCGCCCAGGGGACGGGATAAAGCGGCGGACGCCAGTTCGTGATCGGCTCCGCGCCGGGAGTCGGAAGGCTGAATTGAAACGGTTGCGGCGACGGGGTGATTGCCGCCTCGAACGGGACCCCGGGCTGCCCCTGCGCTTCAGGCTCGCTCACCGGCGTGGGCGTGGATGAACCTATCTCATAGACGCAGGAAACGAGCAAGAGAGACAAGCCTGCGCCGAGCAAGATCGAAGCGGGAAAAGAAGAAAGGAGGCGTTTGAAAGACATGGAATGACGCGCCGCAAGAATCAGTTTGACTGCCGGGGCGCGGAATCTATGGAATCACCGTCGGCGGCGTGGGCGTGGCGGAAGGCGTGAAGGTAATGGTCGGCGTCGAAGACGGCGTGAAGGTCATGCGCGGCGTGCGGGTGGGTATCTTCGTCGGCGTAAGCGTGGGCGTGTTCGTCGGCGTAAACGTGGGCGCAAGGACTTTCGTCGGCGTGATCAGCGCCTCGGCGGGATACAACTCGCGCATGGCTCGATACCAGTCCAAGCCGCCGGTCATCGCAAAAGTGGTAAAGCGCGCGCCTTTGTAATATGTGCGCCAGGCGGGCAAGGAAGGCAGGCGTTCCCATCCGTAGGACTGAGCCAGGGAAGTCACGTCAACCCAATACCCGGCGGGGACGGGGGCGTATTCGCCGCCCTGTTCGTATGTCTGCGGGTCGAGGTCGTAACGCGCGCTGAGATTCCACGGCGCGTTATGGATCGGCTCGCCGAGGGAGCCGTCTTGAATGGCGCAACGGATGTAAACCCGCCAATACGTCAACGAGCCGATGTCTTCGCGCAGGGTCGCCATCCAACCCGCGTTGGACATCAACGAGTTGATCGCAAAGGCGCGCCCGGTATAAAGCCAGTCATCCTCCAAGCCGGGTTCGAGACTGGTCGTTAATGGAACAAAAGCGTTTTCCAAACTGGCGAGCGCGTCCCAGCCTGTTTCCGCCGAAACGCGCTGTCGCAATGCGTTGAACGATTCGTCAACCAGATCGTGCAATTGCGGAAAGGGCGCCTGCGCATCGTTGACCGGGACGACGGCGAAACGCCCGCCCGGCACATCGCCGCCCGGCGTGACAATGGGCGACCAAAGCGCGCCCGGCGTTTGACTCGCGGCTTGGGTCCACGAATCAGGCAACGGGTTCGGAAGAGCCGCGCTTCCCCACGTCATGCCGCGCGCGCGTCCGCTCAACGGAATGGACGGGATGAGAATATCCCCGTCGAGACCGTACAAAGTGAGGAAAGTTTGATTCGGCGCGCTCACCGCCGCCAGCACGCGGTCTTCGGCTTCGTTCCACACGCCGATGATTCCGTCGCCGATCCATTGCGCGGCGCGTTCGGGTTCGGCGGCTTTCCAGACGTACAAACCGCTGAAGCCCGTCGTTTGAGAAATGGACGCCCACAACAATTGCGAGCCGTCGCGATTCCAAAATGGAAAATTCTCCGAAGCGAACGGCGTGTTGCTCAAATTTTGATACCGGTCGTCGCCGGCGACGTCCAGGTCGGCCAGCCATACGTCGCTGTCGCCGCCGCGCGTGGAGATGAAGGCGACGTGTCTGCCGTCCGGCGCCCAGGCGGGAGAGTGATCCGAAGCGGGATGCTGGGTGAGCGGCACGACCTCGCCCGAATCCACATTCACGACCGCGATCTCAAGATTATCGTTTTGATAAGTCTCGAACGCGAGCCATTGCCCGTCCGGCGACCACGACGGCGACGAATCGTATTGCGTCGAATTTGTCACTTGTTTGATCTCGCCGCTACTGAGCGTCATCACATACAGATCCCAATCGCCGTCGCGGTCCGAAGCGAAGGCGAGGCGGGCGCGGTCTGCGTTCAACTTCGGCGCAATATCGTTCGAGTTCCCCGCTGTGATGCGCGTCAATGAAAGGTCGAGCGTCCGAAACAGAAACAAATGGGCGTACCCGTTCTCTTCGATGGAAAGAAACGCCGCCTCGCTTGCCGGGTCTATCGCCCGCGTCGGAGTCGCTTCGACGCTCTGCGGTTCATTCGTGGGGACGCCTGTTGACTGCGCTTCGGGCTGGAGACATGCGCCGGAAAGGAATCCAATTAATAAAATCAAAATCCCCTGCCGCAAACCGCGCGAATGGACGCGGGCTGTTTTTTCCGTTCGCGTAAATCGGCGAAGAAACTGAGAGAGGGCGGAGCGCGTCATATCAATTCGCATCCGCCCGCGGATGGACTTCAAACACAAACCGGCGCGGCTCGTCGGAGGGACCGCCCTCCGGATAATAAAGCCGCACCGTCAGCGCGTACGGATTCCGAATCTCGCCGCGGATGTGCATGATGAACTCCAGTTTCCAACTCAACGGCTCGACGACGCTCGTGGAGGCGACCTCTTCGCCGTCGGCGTCGTTTAGCGCCGCTTCGATGTACGGTCGCTTTTGAAACGGCGTGATCTCCAGATTAACCCGCACCCTCCGTCCGTCGGGCAGGGCTTCAGCGGCAAGCGACGTGACGCGCGTCTCCTCCGGCGTTGCGCGGATGAGATTATCCTCAGGGAAGAAAAAATCCATGCGGGCGATTATACCTTGCGCCGTCGCCGGGTTTCTTCGGCGATTCCACATTATTCCGCTCACATCCCCCATGCTATAATCCCCGTCCGTTGAAAGGGATTTCATGCTTAAAAATTTCGTAAAACTGTTCAGCGGCGACCCCGCAAAGAAAACCGTCGAACAATACCGCCCGCTCGTGGAGCGGATCAACGCGCTCGAAGCCGGGTATGAAGCGTTGAGCGACGAGGCGTTGCGCGCCAAGACGGATGAATTCAAGGCGCGCATCAAGGAATTAACCGGCGATTTGGAAGGGCTGACGGAGAAGGAAAAAATCAAAGCCGAACAAGATGCCCTGGACGAACTCATGCCCGAAGCCTTCGCCGCCGTGCGCGAAGCCTCCAAACGAACCATCGGCTTGCGCCATTACGACGTGCAAATCATCGGCGGAGCGGTGTTGCACAGCGGCGCGATCGCGGAGATGCGCACCGGCGAAGGGAAAACGCTTGTCGCCACCATGCCCGTTTACCTCAACGCCCTGCTGGGGCGCGGCGTTCACCTGATCACGGTCAACGACTACCTGGCGCGGCGCGACGCGCGTTGGATGGCGCCCATCTATCACGCGCTTGGGTTGAGTGTGGGCGTGCTGCAAATGGCGGCAATGACCGAGAACGGCAAAAAAGCCTTCCTCGTGGATTTCTCGCGCGAAGCCCCGCAGGAAGACCAGAACCACTTGCGCATGACGGATCGCGCCGAAGCCTACAATGCGGATGTCACCTTCGGCACAAACTCGGAATTCGGCTTCGATTATCTGCGCGACAACATGGCAATGAAACTGGAAAACCGCGTGCAGACCCGCCCGGGGCAGGGTCAAAGGGGCGGGCATTACTTCGCCATGGTGGACGAAGTGGACAACGTGCTTATAGACGAAGCGCGCACGCCGCTCATCATTTCCGGTCCCGCCTCCGGCGACCTGGAATGGTACGGGCGCATGGCGCAAGTGGCGAAACAGCTCAAGCCCGAAGACATCGAAATGGACGAAAAATCCCGCGCCGTCAACCTGACCGAGGTCGGGATCAGCCGCGTCGAAACGATGCTCGGCGTGCAATTGATAGACCCCGACCGACCCGAAGACCTCGACCCCGAACAGGCGCGTTTGATGGGCTACCTGCAACAATCCCTGCGCGCGCAGTTCCTTTTCGCTCGAAACAAAGACTATCTCGTGCAGGGCGGCAAGGTCGTCATTGTGGATGAGTCTACGGGGCGGCTGATGCCGGGACGAAGATGGAGCGACGGACTGCATCAGGCTGTCGAGGCAAAGGAAGGCGTCAAGGTCGAGCCGGAGTCGGTCACTTATGCTGCGGTCACATTGCAGAACTACTATCGCATGTACCAGAAACTTGCGGGCATGACCGGCACCGCGCTGACCGAAGCCGAAGAGTTCAACAAAATCTATAAACTCGAAGTCGCCTCCATCCCGCCGCATCTCGAATATCAATCCTTCGGCAAAGACGCGCCGCTGACCGAGATCAAAACAAAGGACGAGGACGGGTACGCTTATTCGTACTTTGCAAAAGCGGGCGGGACCGAACCGCTCTTCTATCGCCGCAAGGATTATCCCGACGTCATCTACCGCACGGTCGAAGCCAAACTGCGCGCCATCGCGCAGGAAATCGCGCGCTTCAACGCGCTTGGACGCCCGTTGCTTGTCGGCACAACGTCGGTCGAATCATCCGAAAGACTTTCGAACCGCCTCAAAGCCGAACCCATGCGCCGACTGATGCAGTATTTGTTGGTGAGGGACCATTACGTCCGCGCGAATAACATCGAAGAAGACGGGCGGCTCATCGCGGACCTCGTGCCTTTTAACGATCCCATCGAGCGCATCGCCCCCGACGCCTTGCGCGCCTTCATCAAGCCGCATGGGATGACCAACATCAGCCTCGACGATGAAACGAACTTCAAGAGACTTCTCGAACTGCTGCGCCTGCCCGAATCCGCGCGGGAACGATTGAAAAAGATCATTCAAGGCGGCGTTAATTATCAAGTCTTGAATGCAAAACGGCATACGGAAGAATCGCAAATCATTGCAAAGGCCGGCTCTTTTGGCGCCGTCACCATCGCCACAAACATGGCCGGGCGCGGCGTGGACATCAAACTCGGCGGCGAGTTTGACCCGAACAACCTTGCCGAAATCAAGCGAATCCTTTCGAAGGACATTCCCGACATCTACAAATTGTCCGACATCGAGATTTTCAAAACCATGCTGGAAGCGTTTGGAAAAAGGCTCGGTTTGAACGATGTCCGACGCTTTATGGATGAGAGCCCCCTGGATTATCCCGCCGCCCTGCGCCGGGCTTTCATCAAGGAAGCCCAATTATCGGAGGCGCTTCTGCAAAGCAAGGCGCTGGGGGAATGGGATTTACTGGGCTATGCGCTGGCGAAGATAAACATATCAACCGGTTTGTTCAATAAAATCAAGAGTTTCTGGGAACACAGCGAACAGGAAATTGTTGTGGACGCTGTCGGCGGCTTGCACGTCGTCGGCTCGGAGCGCCATGAAGCCCGCCGCATTGACAACCAGTTGCGCGGACGCGCCGCGCGCCAGGGCGACCCCGGCTCTTCGCGTTTTTATCTTTCGTTGGAAGACGACCTGATGCGCATTCAGGGCGGAGCGCAGGTCAGCGCGTTGATGGAACGCCTCAAGGTGGACGATTCGCTCCCGCTGGAGGCGCGGCTGGTGGCAAGCGTCATCGAGCAGTCGCAGCACCGCATCGAAGGCGCGAACTTCGACGTGCGCAAACATCTGCTCGAGTACGACGACGTGTTGAATACCCAGCGCCGGCAGATTTATTTGCAACGCGACAAGATCTTCGTCAAGGAGGATTTGAGCGGGGACGTCGCCGAAATGCTCGACGCCGAAGTTAGCAGGCGCGTGGCAGCCGGGCTTGCCGACGAGGAAGGTCCGTGGCGTTTGCTGGCATGGCTGGAGCAGGTCCAGCCTGTGTTCGAGTCGAACGACGGCTTGTTCCCTTCGTATGCGTTCAAATTGTTGCTGGCCGACCTTAATGCTCACGCCGCCGACGGGACTGCGCGACCGGCGATCTTGAACCTGATTTCCAACTCCATCCAAGCCGAATATGCCCATACGCTGCGCGCCATCGAACAGATCATTCGACGAACCGGCGAAACTCTCGAAACGCAGATCGCCGAACGCGAAGAATCGCTGGATGCCTTCTTCCAGTCCCTGCGCGACCGCGAAGATTCGCCCAAGCCGCAGAAACTGATTGAGGAAGTCAACGCCCTTGCGCGGCTTGCGATCAAACCGAATAACGATCTGTTGAAAAAACTGGCGGACGACCCCGACGACGCAAAGGACGACATTCAAGAGGCGCTCGCGGAACAGTTGACGGCGATCAGCGCGACGCGCGTCATCGGCGCGATCCAAAAGCGCGTGGGCGAGCAGATCCAATGGCAGAACCCGCTGCCTTCGGCTTGGGACGAACTCTCGGACGTTCTATTGAATACGACGCGCGACGCGCTGGAAAAGAAACGCGAACGATTGAACAGCCAGATCGCGCGCGACCTCGATGTGTTGTCGCAGCGCGAAGATGTCTCGACCGACGCGGGCAAATTGCGTCTGCTGATCGCGCTCTCGCAAGGCGCGCGCGCGGGCTTCGACCAAAAGACGCACAGGCAGGTCAAACAGGTGTTCGCGCGCTTTGCCTATGTCTTTCATGCCGCGCATTTGCTCGAAGGCAGGGACGCAGAAACCGTTGCCGACGATGTGATGAGTCATCTCGAGGCGGCGGAAGAGGCGCTGAGAGAAACCTGGGGGCAGAGTGAGTTTGCGAGGTTGAGTCAGACCGCGACCAAACTTGCGGATTTCGGGCCGGCGGCGCGAGCCTTGAGCCGGGTCGAAGGATTCGGGGAGTCAAAACTCAATGAAGCCGCATCCAGCCTGAGCGCGGAAGAGGCGGGGGTTTTGTCGTCCGCTTTGGGAAGATATATCCTGAACGAATCCCATCGCCGGTTGCTGTTGGGCGCGTTCAGCGAACTGTGGGTGGAGTACCCCACCCGTATCGAAGCCCTGAGGGTTTCGATCGGGCTGGAAGCTTACGCCCAGCGCGACCCGCTGGTACAATACAAACGAAGCGCGTCGGAGATGTTCCAGCAATTGCTCGAAGACGTGCGCGCGCTCGTGATTGGCCGCGCGTTTGCGGCAAAACCGCGGCGGGTGGATATTACGCCGATCGAGGTCGCAGAGACGGCGCCCGCGCCCGAAGAAATTGCGGCGCAGATCGGCGGAGAGAGCAAGAAGAAAAGACGCCGCCGCAATTGAGGAAGCGTTTTGACGGACGATACGACTCCCTTGAACAAGTATCTTGCCATTCCAAAGGCGGAACTTCACCGCCATTTGGAAGGGTCGTTGCGTCTCTCGACGATGCTGGATATTGCGCGCAAGCATGGGGTGACGGTTCCTGTTTCGATGATGAACCTGAGCGGGCTGGTGCAGGTGCAGGATAAGGACCCGCTGACGTTTACGAACTTTCTCGAAAAATTCAAAACCCTGCGTCTGTTTTACAAGTCTCCGGATGTGATCCACCGTGTCACGCGCGAGGCGGTGGAGGATGCGGCGAAGGATAATGTTCGCTACCTTGAATTGCGCTTTACGCCGGTGGCGTTGAGTCGCGCCGAGGGGTTTCCGCTTCACGATGTGATGGATTGGGTCGTCGCCAGCGCAGGGGAGGCGGCGAAGGAATTCAATATCAAAGTCGGTTTGATCGCTTCTGTGAATCGGCATGAAAGCCCCGAACTTGCCGAGCAGGTCGCCTGGCTGGCTGCGGAGCATCGAACGCGCGGGCTGTTGGGGTTGGACCTCGCCGGAAACGAAGCGGAGTTCAAGACTCAGCCTTTCCATGAAGTGTTCAAGGAGGCAAAGGAGTCGGGGTTGCGCATCACCATCCATGCGGGGGAGTGGGGACCGGCTGAGAACGTGCGCGACGCCATCGAGAATCTCGGCGCGGAACGGATCGGTCACGGCGCGCGCGCGCTGGAGGATGAAACGGTCGCGGCTTTGGCAAAGGAGCGCGGCGTTGCGTTCGAGGTGTGCGTCACCAGCAACGTCCAATCCGGTGTGGTGAGGGCGCTGGAGGAGCATCCGCTTTCGAAGATGATCGAAAAGGGGTTGAAAGTCACGATCAATACGGACGATCCAAGCGTTTCGCGCATCACGCTTTCGAACGAGTTCCAACTGGCGCGCGAGAAACTGAATATTCCCATGGACGTTTTGAAGAAATGCGCGCTGACCGCCGCCGAAGCGTCCTTCCTGCCGGATGGGGAAAAGGCGGAACTGGTTGGGATGTTGAAGAGGGAACTGAACCTGCAATAGGCGCTTCCCCGCCGGGCGGGGAATCAGTATAATTCGGGACTGAAATTCCCAAGTTACCGCCGCCACATAGATAAAAGGATATCAAAGGCGCTCCTTTGTGTTCTTCCAGTGTGGTGTGAGCGTAGGGCAAATTTGAGTTTGCCGTATAAAACCTCATACCAAAGGAGTATCCTATGCAAGACCCTTTCAAGTCCCGCGATATATTGAGCGTGGACGGAAAACAATACGCCTATTACCGGCTCGACGCGCTCGAAAAAGCCGGGCTGGTCAAACTGGACAAACTTCCCTATTCAATCCGCATCGTGCTGGAAGCCGCGCTGCGCCAGTGCAACGACAAGGAGATCACGCAGGAGGATGTGAAAAACATTGCCGCGTGGACGCCCAAAGGCGCGCGCCCGGGCATTCCCTTCCTGCCGGGGCGCGTGGTGATGCAGGACTTCACCGGCGTTCCCGCCGTGGTTGACCTCGCCGCGATGCGCGCCGCAGTCGCCCGCTTGGGCGGCGACCCGAAAAAGATCAACCCGCTCGTGCCGGTGGATTTGGTCATAGACCATTCCGTGCAGGTGGATTTCTTCGCCACGGCCGACGCGCTCAACCGCAACACTGAAATGGAGTTCCTGCGCAACAAGGAACGCTATGAGTTCCTCAAGTGGGGGCAGCAAGCCTTCAGCAACTTCCGCGTTGTGCCGCCGATGACCGGGATTGTGCATCAGGTCAACCTGGAATATCTCGCCGATGTGGTCGGAGTCAGAAGTCTCCCGACTTCTGATGTCCAAAGTCAAGAGACCCTGGACTCTGTTTTGTTTCCCGACACACTCGTCGGCACCGACTCGCATCCCACCATGATCAACGGTCTGGGCGTTGTCGGCTGGGGCGTGGGCGGCATTGAAGCCGAAGCCGTGATGCTCGGACAGCCGATGGATATGCTGCTGCCCGATGTGATTGGTTTCAAACTCTACGGCAAACTCAAAGAGGGCGTGACCGCCACCGACCTCGTGCTGACCGTGACGCAAATGCTGCGCAAGAAGGGCGTGGTGGATAAGTTCGTCGAGTTCTTCGGCGAAGGGCTGGGCAACATGTCTCTGACCGACCGCGCCACCATCGCCAACATGGCGCCTGAATACGGCGCGACCATGGGCTACTTCCCTGTGGATGAAGAGACGCTTCGCTACATGCGTTTGACGGGCCGCCCCGAAGAGGTCGTCGCCCGCGCTGAAGCCTATCTCCGCGCCCAGGGACTCTTCCGCGAGGCGGGCAGCCCCGAACCGGAATTCACCGACACGCTCGAACTGGATTTGGGCAGCGTCATCCCCTCTCTGGCTGGGCCCAAACGCCCGCAGGATCGCGTCGCGCTGACGGATATGAAAGACGCCTTCCGCAAAGCCCTGACCGCCCCCGTGAAGGAACGCGGATTTGAACTTTCGCCGGAAGCGCTCGCCAAAGAAGCAACCTTTGGCGCCAACGGCGGTTCGCAAAAGATGAAGCATGGCGCGGTCGTCATCGCCGCCATCACTTCCTGCACAAACACCAGCAACCCTTCCGTGTTGATCGCGGCGGGGCTTGTGGCAAAGAAGGCTGTCGAAAAAGGACTGAACGTCAAGCCATATGTGAAGACCTCCCTCGCCCCCGGCTCGCGCGTGGTGACTGAGTATCTTAAGAAGGCTGGGCTGATCGAGCCGCTCTCCAAACTCGGCTTCAACGTGATTGCGTATGGCTGCACAACCTGCATCGGCAACTCGGGACCGCTGCCCGGCGAAGTCGCCAAAGCGGTCACCGCGTCCGATCTGGTTGCGGCGGCGGTCATCTCCGGCAACCGCAACTTTGAAGGGCGCGTGCATCCGCTGGTAAAGGCGAACTATCTCGCCTCGCCTCCGCTCGTTGTCGCTTACGCCATCGCCGGAACGGTGGATATTGATATGGATAAGGAACCGCTCGGCATGGGCGCGAACGGCGAAGCGGTCTATCTCAAAGATTTGTGGCCCACTCAGAAGGAAATTCAAGAAGCGGTCGCGCAAAGCGTTACATCTGCAATGTTCTCCGAAAAATACGCCAATGTCTTCAGCGGCTCGGACATGTGGCAGGACATCAAAGTGACCGGCGGCGACCTGTACAAATGGGATGAGAACTCCACCTACATTCATCACCCGCCCTACTTCCAGTCCATCTCTCTCGATGTGGAACCCATCAAGGGCATCAAGTCGGCGCGCGTGCTGGGCATGTTCGGCGATTCGATCACGACCGATCACATTTCGCCCGCGGGCAACATCGCCAACGACAGCCCCGCCGGGAAGTTCTTGCAGGAAAAAGATGTCGCGCCCACATATTTCAACTCCTACGGCGCGCGGCGCGGCAACGACCAGGTCATGGCGCGCGGCACATTTGCAAACATCCGCTTGAAGAACCTGCTCGTCGCCCCCAAGGAAGGCAACTGGACAAAACACCAACCCTCCGGCGAAGTCATGTCCATCTTCGACGCGGCAATGAAATATCAAAGCGAAGGCGTGGCGAGCATCGTCCTCGCAGGCAAAGAATACGGCACCGGTTCGAGCCGCGACTGGGCGGCGAAGGGTCCCATGCTGCAGGGCGTCAAAGCCGTCATCGCCGAATCCTTTGAACGCATTCATCGCTCCAATCTGGTGGGCATGGGCGTGCTTCCGCTGAAATTTGCCGAAGGGCAGAACGCCGAGACCCTCGGTCTGGATGGAAGCGAAGTGTTCGACATCGAAGGCTTGAACGACAGCATCCAGTCGAAGGCGGAATTGACCGTCAAGGCGAAGAAATCGGACGGCAGGACGGTCGAGTTCAAAGTCACAGCGCTCTTGAACACCGATGTGGAGGTCAACTACTACCGCAACGGCGGCATTCTGCATACTGTGCTGAGAAAATTGAGTTCAGAATAGGAATCTTCCGCGCGCCTGCAAGAATGGTCGGACTTTATCGGTAATTACAACAAACCGTCCCGAGGGTCATTGCCATTGCGGCGTTTTCGCAAACGGCTGTATAATTGGAACGAACGGCGGTCATCCGCCGAATTTACCAATCATTGAAAGGATTTTTATCATGGGTCTCTTCAGTAAAATTCTCGAAAAACTCGGCATCAAAAAGAAGGAGGAAGAAGCAAAACCTGCGGCGCCCGCCGCCAAACCCGCCGACGCCAAGCCCGCCCCGAAAGCCGCCGCCGTTGGAGCCGGGATGCGCGCCGCGCCTTCAAAGGCGAAAGCCCTCGAAGAAACCGACGCTCCCAAATCCGCCCCCGTCTCCGTTTCCGTGGTGGATGTGGTCGCCCAACTCGAAGCCAAAGCCAAAGGCAAAGACCTCAACTGGAAGGTCTCCATCGTGGACCTGCTCAAACTACTCGATCTGGATTCCAGCCGCGAAGCCCGCGAGGAACTGGCAAAGGAACTTGGCTGCCCCGCCGATCAGATGAGCGACTCGGCCCGCATGAACGTCTGGCTGCACAAGGAAGTCCTGCGCCAGATCGCCGCCAACGGCGGGAACATCCCGCAAAACCTGCTGGACTAAACTCCACAAAACAAAAAGAGCCAGGGCTTTGCCTGGCTCTTTTTGTTTGTCTGCGGACGTTCTCTAACGTCAGCGCATTGTTTACAGATGAGCCATCATTTTTTATTCAGGCGCTGCCTCGACTCGTGTGCAAGCAAAGGTTGTCAGCGCCTCCGCTCAAGCCGCCGTCCTGTGCGAAGCCCCCTGTGGGCGGCGGCGGTTTACGAGGGAAATCCCGCGCCGAGGACGGCGCTGGGAGCAGGCTACCTGCCATGTTTTGCATGCACACCTCGACTCGCCGAAGGGGCAAGGTTGTCCCTCGGACAGTAAAATCGCCGTATTTTGCGTCGAAAGCCGGGAGACTTTCGACGGTTTGCCCGTATAATAAACCCCATTCCCAAACCGCCCGAGGAGAAGCATGAAACAGCCCACCTTCAAACAGAGATTCCAATACTGGTTCGATAACTACATGTCGCGCGGCGCTGTAGCCCTGATCGGCGGGCTGGCCTTCCTTTCATTGGTCATCATCTTTATCGCCGCCGCCGTCATCCGCATTGGCGCAATTGCCATGGATGGAGAAAACGCCCCCAGTTTCGGCGAGGCGGCCTGGATGAGTCTGATGCGCACGCTCGACGCGGGCACCATGGGCGGGGATACCGGTCCCGGATTTCGCATCGTCATGTTGCTGGTCACCATCGGCGGCATCTTCATCGTCTCCACCCTCATCGGCATCCTCAGCAACGGACTCGAAGAACGCATCGAAAACCTCCGCAAGGGGCGTTCGCTCGTCCTCGAGAACGACCATACCCTCATCCTCGGCTGGACTCCGCAGATCTTCACCGTCATCTCCGAACTTGTCGCCGCCAACGAAAGCCGCAAGAATGGCGCGGTCATTGTGGTATTGGCGGAAGAGGACAAGGTCGAGATGGAGGATGCGATCAAGGAACGCATCCCCGACACGAAGAACACGCGCGTCATCTGCCGTTCCGGCAGCCCCATGGATATGATCGATCTCGAAATTGCCAGCCCGCATAGTTCGCGTTCGATCATCGTTCTCTCCGAAGGCGAAGACCCCGACACGCGCGTCATCAAATGTGTGCTTGCAATTACCAACAACCCCAACCGCCGCAGCGAGCCGTATCACATCGTCACACAGATCCGCGACCCGCAAAACATGGACGTGATCAAACTGCTCTCCGAGCGCGACAGCGTCCAGCCCATCCTGACCACCGACCTGATCGCGCGCGTCGTCGCGCAGACTTCAAGGCAAAGCGGCCTGTCCGTCGTGTACACCGAACTGATGAACTTCGGCGGCGACGAAATTTATTTCAAACAGGAAGCGGCCCTTTTTGGCAAGACCTTCGGCGAGGCGCTGCTCGCTTACGAAACTTCCACCGTCATGGGGATTCGCCGCGCGGACGGGAACATTCTCCTCTCGCCCGACATGGATACGAAAATCGAACCCGGCGACTCGATCTTTGCGATTGCCGAAGACGACGACAAGATTCAACTCTCGAACACGCGCCTCACCCCGGACGAGAATCTGATTCAGCGTTCTGGAAACGGATCCAAGCCCAAGCCTGAGCGCGGACTGATCCTCGGCTGGAATCCTTCGGGCCCCATCATCGTCCGCGAACTGGACGGCTACGTTGCCAAAGGCTCGGAACTGCTGATCGTCTCAGATGTGGAAGACCTCGAAGATCGCATCCAGCGCGAGGTGGGCAAACTTGCAAACCAGAAACTCAAGGTCATGGAAGGCGACATCCGCGACCGCGCCCTGCTCGACGAACTCGGAGTCACAGAGTACGACCATGTCATCGTTCTGGCGTACAGCCATCTCGAAGTCCAGGAGGCGGACGCCATCACCCTCGTCACGCTCCTGCATTTGCGCGACATCGCCGAGAAGGACGAGACGCCCTTCTCCATCATCAGCGAGATGCTGGATCTTCGCAACCGCGAACTCGCCGAAGCCGCCAAAGTGGACGACTTCATCGTCAGCGAACACCTCATCAGCCTGATGCTTGCCCAACTCTCGGAGAACGCCGAACTCAAGGAAGTTTTCGCCGAACTCTTCGACCCCGAGGGCGCGGAAATCTACCTCAAACCCATCGGGGATTACGTCAAGACCGGCGAGCCGGTCAACTTCTACACCGCCGTCGAAGCCGCCAAACGCCGCGGACAAACCGCCATCGGCTACCGCCTGATGAACGAAAGCCACGAC
>CAADGT010000141.1 GCA_900696595.1 uncultured Chloroflexota bacterium | reverse complement strand
TTTTTCACCTGACTGTTTGTCTTGTTCGATTCTGCTTGACGTCTGAACGACAAGAAAGTTCCCGTTAGGGTTTCATTTCGACGTTTTCGCGCCCGTCAATTGCCAGCGACGGACAAAGACGGCGAGGACGAACAAAGCAAAAGCGGACAAAACGTAGAACTGCCAGGGGCTTGCGGGGGTGATGCCGACGAAATCGAGCGGGGGCACGGCGTTGAGGATGAAGTACATCCAGGTCACATAAATGACTTCAAACGGTTTGCGGCTGGAAGTCAGCACGCCGAGCGCGAGCGCGAGGGATGGGATGAAAAGCGCGCCGCCTGTCCATGCCAGGAGGCGGACCGAGTCGCCGTCCATGAAATATCGAAGGAACGCGCCTGCTCCCATCAACGCGGTGACGGTGAAGGCGGCGAGCCATGAGGCAGACAATTGGTTTAACGTGGGTCGCGGCGCGGAGAAGACGATTTCGCCCGTGTTGTACAGGGCTTCGCGACTGCCCAACGCGCTCAAAAGCAGAATCATCCACAGCCAGGCAACGGCGAGCAGGAAAGGCGTCGTTGAGGATGGAGCGCTCAATTGGGCAATGACCAGCCCAAGCGAGGCGAGATACCACCACCAGCGATGTCCTTTGAGGAGCATTTTTAGTTCGGCGAGAAAGAGCGCGCCAAAGCGGAAGCGCCGCTCGGCGGGGAGAGGGGTTAGAAAGACGCTCGGGTGTGGAGCAGGCTCGAGAGCGGAATCCCGCTCGAGGTCGGGGGTGAGGCGTTTCTTCCTGCGCAGAATTTTCGCCGTGTCGAATCGGTCAAAGAAGAGGGCGGCAAATATGGCGATCCCCAGAGCAATCAAAATAAAGGCGAAGCGCGGCAGGAGGATTTCGGCTGTCCATTCGATGCCGTTGTAGAGGAAGTATTTGACTTCTGAGACGGAGGTCACGATTTGAAAGGCGAAGCCGCTTTCGCTTTCGGGGTAGGTCAGTTTTGCGGCTTCGGCAAGGCGGTCGCCGATGAGTCGGAAGCCTGTCAGGTCGAGCAGGGGTTGGTAGGGATCGGCTTCGAAGCCTGGGACAAGCGCCATCATGAACAGGAAAAAATAAACGACGTTGCCGAAGCCGCCGCGCAGCCAGCCGATGGTTTCAAAGAGAACGGCGAGCGCGGCGACGATTGCCATGCATGGAAGCGCGATGAAAAGAAGCGGCGCGGTTAACGCCCACAGGTCGAGCGGGGCATGGCTGAAAAAGAGATTCATGAAAATGCCCACGAACATGAGGATGAGGACCATCACGCTCAGTACGGCGAAGTTGCTCAACCATTTGCCGAGCGCGTACAGCGGGCGCGAGAGAGGCGTGGTGGCGATGATTTGCCCGACGCCTGTTTCGTAATCGCGCGCGACCGAGCCTTTGACGAGATAAAAACCGAACCAGCCAAGAAACAGCGTGACGGTGACGGTCATCAACGCGCCGACCCAGGGCGAGTTGACTTCGCCCACGTAGTTTGGCGGCACGCTCATCGCGAGCGCGCCCGTCGCGGAAAGATAGCCAAGCCAGACCACCAAGCCCAGCATGACCAGAAAACTGTAACGACGCGCCCGTTCGTAAAAGTCGGCGCGCGCCATGTGATAGAGCGTTCGCAGACGGTTCATTGCGTCGCTCCGTTTTGCGATACGAGATGGAGGTACACATCTTCGAGACTCGGCGCGACGGGCTGGGCGTCGGATGCGGGAGCCGCTTCGCTCACCGCCCGAACCTGAATCCCATCCTGACGGCGGACGACTCCGCTGAGGATGTGTTTTTGTTTGAGCGCGGGTAGGGATTCGGATGGAACGACCCACTGCCAGACTTTCCCTTCGAGGGTCTGCAATAGTTTTTCAGGCGCGGCGTGCTGGAGTTTGCGTCCCTTGTTGATAACGACGATTTCGGTGGCGGTCGCTTCCACGTCCGAGACGATGTGCGTGGAAAGGAAGATGATGCGCTCGCCCGAAAGATCGGAGAGCAGGTTGCGAAAGCGCACGCGCTCTTCGGGGTCTAATCCTACGGTTGGTTCGTCCACGATAAGCAGTTGCGGGTCGTTGAGCAATGCCTGGGCGATTCCGACGCGCTGTTTCATACCGCCCGAATAGCCGCCCAACGGTCGCTTCGCGGCGTGGACGAGATTGACCAACACCAGCAATTCTTCGATGCGGCGGCGGGCGGAGGCAGAGTCCAAGCCTTTGATGGCGGCGATGTATTCGAGAAATTCCAGCGCGCTCAAATTGGGATAAACGCCGAAGTCCTGCGGCAGGTAGCCGAGGGTGGAGCGCAGGGCGTCGGGCGATTTAACCGCGTCCACGCCGTTCCATTGGATCGTCCCCGCGCTGGGTTTTGTGATGGTGGCAAGCATGCGCATGAGCGTGGATTTGCCCGCGCCGTTCGGTCCGAGCAAGCCGATGATGCCAGGCTTCGCTTCGAGGTCGAAGTCGCGCAGACCGAAGAAGCCGCGGCGGTATTGTTTGGAGAGGGATTGGATGGTGAGATGCATAAACAGTTCCTTAGTTAATCAGGTCGCCCTAACAAAAGCGCCAGAATGATACCAGCAGAAAAGTTCATGGCGAAGATTTCCCACGCGCTGGCGACATGGTCTTTCGCTTTGGGCAGGGTCAAGCCGAGCAGGTTTGTAATCATCCCGCCGAGTGAGACGGCGACGACGAACGCAACGCCGATTACGCGCCGTGCAGTACGGGCGGATTATCCACGTACGGTTTCAACGACTTGAAATGCGGCATGGGGACGCCGAGCGCTTCGCCCGATTTCAACACATCGCGGTAGATGGCTTGCAGTTCGTCCACCGCCGTATGCGTTTCCATGATTTTGCGGGCGGGCAGGTTGGATTTCATCATGTACCAGACTCCTGCCGCCGCAATCCAGACGGGCAGATAAAACGACTTCGCGTCTTCAAACGAATCCACGTTCACGCCTCTGGCGCGGCAGACTTCCAACGCTTCGCGTCCCGCAAGGATTCCCGTCCGCAGGAGCGGAATGCTGTTCAATAATTTCTGCGCGCTGCCCGCCTTGAACGCCGCGCCGATGATTCCGCTGTTGATGGCGAAGTGAACCCACAGCCAGCGCTGCATGTCGGATTGCACATCCACTTTGATGTCCGCGTCCCGAAACACGTTTGCGACGTGCTCCAGCCGCGGCGTGGATTTGCCGTCCAGTTCGCCGAGCCGAATCTCGTCGAGCAATGCGCCGTCGAGAGTCGTCCCGCTGTAACCGCCGCCCGCGACGGGAAATCCCAACAGGTATTGCGAGCGCGGAAAGAATTGATCGAGATTGCCGAAGCCGTCCCAGTTGCCGTTGAAGATAAGGATGTCGGCGTTCCCGATTTTGTCCTTGAGGACGGGCAGGACGGAATCGAGTTGATAATGCCGCACGCTGACGATGACCAGTTCATACCCGTCATCGCTGGAAAGACTCTCGACGATCTTCGCGCCGTACTGGGCGGTTGCCTGCTTCGGCGGGCTTGCGCGTCCATCCAGGAACTTGAGGTTGATTCCGCCTTCGAGCATTTTCTTCTTCCCAGGGCGGACGTAGTGAGTTACGTCATTGCCTGCTTCCGCCAGTGCGTAGCCGTAAAGGGTATTGATGACTCCCGCTCCGAACATGAGGATTTTCATGGTGTTCTCCTTGTGTTATTTATTCTTGTCGGCGCGACCAGGAAGGCGGTGAAAGGCGCTTGCGCCGCGCGGCGACCCACAACATCGCAATACTGGCAAGCGCGCCGAAAATCAATACTGGCAAGCCAGCCTCTGGACCAAATGCGCCGCCCGTCCACAGCTCGGGTCCATTGATGCTTGCGGTCAGCAGGCTGTAGGTGTCATGACCAGACACGGCGAAACCAAAGATTGGACCCAGCAGGAAATTCCACGCCCAGTGAAGTCCCACAGCCGCCCAGACATTGCGCGTCATCAAATACGCCGCGCCGAGACACGTCCCCGCGCTGACCGCCAGGGTAAGCGTTGACCAGACGGTGGCGCCAGGGTTGCCCAAATGAGTCGCGCCAAATAAAGCGCTGCTGAAGACCAAAGCCAGCCATGAGCCGAACACGTTATCCAACTGCCAAAAGAGGATTCCGCGGAAGAGCAATTCTTCGAAGAGCGCGACAAAGAAAAACAAGGTCAGACCGCGCCCAATTGCGAAAGCGTCAAAGTTGATCTCCGCGACCTTGTACCAACCAGCCAGCGCCATCAGCCCAGCGACCAATCCCATGATGACCGCGCCGACCAAAACTCCCTGTGTGACCTGCGGCAGCGCTCCGCGGGGCGAAATGCCAGTCTCTTCCAATGCTTTACCTTGAAGCGTCCTGCCCAGCAGGAGGATGACTCCCACCGCAAGTAATGAGCCTATCATGCGCGTCAGGATGGGCGACAGTTTAGGCTCGGTTGATAAATCCAGGACGGCGAAAATCGCCACCGTTGCGAAGGATAGGAGGAAAGCCAATATTAGTTGGACGACTGGGAGGCGCAGGAATCGAATGAAGTTGTCCATAGTTTTTCCTTTCTTGAAATGGTCGTCACATTTGGCGGACTGAAATCAACACGATGCCGTGTCCATGCAACTGGCGGATCAAGCCGACCAAGCCAGCCTGATCCATCACGACGTCCGAGAAGGCGGTCGTTTCGACGCCGTCTGCCAGCGTTTCAGAGCGGACTTGGGCTTCGCCGAACCAGCCCCGCCACGAATCGTCCGCCCGACCGTAGACCTTGATCTCGTATTTGTTTTGCGAATTCAAACTGATGTTGTGCGGCATGTTCGTTCCTTGCACTACGCCAATCCGAGAACCAATCCCAAAATCAGAAACAGGAAGAACACGCTTTGTCCCGAATGAATAATGATCGGAAACCAGTTGGAGCGGAAATGTTTGCCAGAGAATGCAAGCGTCAAGTCTCCCAAAAGCGTGGCGAGAATGCCCCAGGGCTGGTGAAAGTGATAGCAGGAAAACATCACGCCGTTGGCAACCCAGTCCCATTTGCCGAACACGCCTTCCATCTTTGGCAACAGCACGCCGCGGAAGAGAAACTCTTCGCCGAGAAACGTGTTGAACGCCGCGCTCACAGCGAACAGTGCGAACAGTCCCCACGCGCCGACAAGTTGCCCGCGCATTTCGGGCGTGAACATCGCCGCCATATCGTAGCCTTTGGGTTCGGCGAAGAAGGGGAAGATTCCCGTCCACACAGTCACGAGCGTGGAACGCAAGCCGATCTCCAGCGCGGCGACGAAGACGATGAGCGGGATGAGCCACCACCACAGGGCTTTCTTCGTCTCTCCGCTTCTTGCCGACTTGGGATGATTCAGCCAAAACCGACGGCTGATCGTACTCAGACGGATGTTCCCCTCTTCGCGGTAGAGAATGATCATCGCCAGCGCGAACTGCCAAACCAAACCGACGGTAATCAATTTCATCCGCATGAGACCCGCTTCCAGCGGGGCGAGTCCCGCGCTGAGGGCGGGGTACGCCACCCAGCCCAGCAGTCCCATCGGCGCGGCGGCCATGAACCAGATGCCAAGAATCTGCCAGAGGGTGTATTGATTCTTTGCAGGGAGCGAAAGCCCTTGCAGGTTGGTTGTTGAGGTCATTTCTTGCGTTGACATGTTGTTTTCTCCTTTTTGAAGGTGCAGCAAGATGAATCTTGCGTTTGGCGGGTTTTCCGCCAATCCAGAACGTAAAGTGAACTTTGCGGTACGGGCGGCTAATACCGCCAGCCCAACAGATTCCATTGGTTCAAGAACCAGACGAACGCGACTGCGGCAACCGTCACGAGCGTGTAATAGGCGCGGAAGGCGACGCCCCAGTAACGATCCTTCCATGCCAGCGCGGCGTAAACGACTGCGATAACGGTCAGCAGGGCGGAGAGGACGCCCAATCCCAGCGTGAGTTTGTAGGCGAGCGGGATTCCGAAGACGATCTGCTCGCCCCAGATCACGTTGCCGACGATGAACAACAGGTTGAGGGCGCTGATCCATGCGATCAGGGCAGAGGCGCCGCGCCCAGGCTTCTGGTTAGCGACCAGCCGTCGGTCGCGAAAGAAGCGGATCAACGTCACGACCAGCATGGATAGGAACAACAGCAGGCTGATCATCAGCAGAGGCAGGTTGAATCCGAGCGTCTCGTACCACGGCAATTTTTCGAACGCCATCATCGGCGTATAGTCCGTGAAGAGATAAACGATGCGTCCCTGTTCGTCTGCGCCGAATGCCATGTGGAAGGAGCCGTCCACTTGGCGGAAATACAGCGGCGACTCTTCAACGATGCGCCATTCGCCGAACGGCGACTCGAGCAACAGCGTGCCGTCGCCAGGGTTCGCGACATAAACGGTCGGACCTGTGAGCGCGAAAAACTTTTCGAGCGTGGTGTACGAACTCATCGTCCACTTGTACGCGCCTGCGAAGCGGTCAGCCCGCGCCGCAAAATCTGCGGGAGGTTCGATCGGTTCGACCACAGACGCGGGATAGTAATGATCGAAGAACGCCCGCTGAAAACCGAAGTGTTGTCGGTTGAGTTCGCCCGCGCCCAAACTGTTGTAAAC
>CAADGT010000140.1 GCA_900696595.1 uncultured Chloroflexota bacterium | reverse complement strand
TCGCGGTCTTTCACGAACTCCACGCCGATCATCAGCCCCTTGCCGCGCACATCGCCGATGCTGGGATGCCGCGCTTGGATTTCGTGAAGCGCATCCATGGCATACTCGCCAACCTCCTTCGCGTTTTGAAGATACTGCTTCTCGATCAAATCAATCGTCGCCAGCGACGCCGCGCAGGAGATGGGATTCCCGCCGTAGGTGTTGCCATGCGAACCGATCTCCCAATTCATCACCGATTTGCGCGCAATGCACGCCCCCAGCGGCATCCCCGAAGCAATGCCCTTTGCCGAGGTGACGATATCCGGCTCCACGCCAAAATGTTCGATCGCCCACCATTTACCTGTGCGCCCCATACCCGACTGCACTTCATCCAAAATCATCAAAATACCGTGCTTGTCGCACAGTTTTCTCAGGGCAGGGTAAAACCCATTCGGCGGAACGATGTAGCCGCCTTCGCCTTGAATTGTTTCGACCAGGATTCCCGCAATCTCCTTTGCCGGAAGAATCTGCGCGATGATTTCCTCTTCAATATAACGCACCACCGCCTCGCCGTAATCCTCGCCCTTGCGCCGCTCCAACACCGGGCGGTAGGGGTTGGGGAAGGGCGCGTGAGTCACGCCGTTCATCAACGGGTAAAACCCGCTGTGATACTTGGCCTTGCTGGCGGTAAACGTCACCGCTCCCATCGTCCGCCCGTGAAAGGCGCCCGTAAACCCGATGAAATTCGTGCGCTTGGTGTGGTACCGCGCCAGTTTGATCGCCGCCTCCACCGCCTCCGTGCCCGAATTGGTCATAAACGACAGCGCATCCTCTTTGAACGGCGCGATTTCGCTCAATTTTTCGCCGAGGCGGATCCAATTCTCATGATAAAAATCCGACGAAATATGAATAAACTTCTCCGCCTGATCCTGAATGGCCTTCACCACCTGCGGGTGCGCGTGACCCGTCGCCACCACCGCAATCCCGCCCATGAAGTCGAGGAAGCGGTTGCCGTCCACGTCCCAAACTTCCGTGCCTTTGCCGTGATCCATCGCAAACGGATATCCGCGCGGGTAGGAAGGCGATATCACCTTCCTGTCGCGCTCGATCATTGCTTTGGTTTTCGGCCCCGGTAGATTTGATTTAGTCATGGATGCTCCTTTTTGTATTGACTTGCCTTACGCGCCGTCCCAAAGGATGGGACGGAACACATGCTTAACTTGCGAAAGCCTTCGGGACGTTCCGCATAACTTCGATTATTGATGCGCGGAGCGCGTTAGAGAACGCGCCCGTCATAGCCCCGATTTCATTTCCGCCAGCGCCCGCGCGCCCAACAACCCGGCGTCGTCGCCCAGTTGCGCCTGAGCGATGACCAGTCCTTCGAGATAGCGCGGATGAAAAACATGCCGCTTCAAACTTTCTTCGAACGGGTCGAACAACAACCTGCCCGCCTGCGAGACGCCGCCGCCGAAGATCACGATGGATGGGTCGAAGATGTGCAGGAACGACGCCACGCCGATCCCCAAATATTCCCCCGCCCGTTGATAGGCGCGAATGGCGAGCGCGTCGCCTTTCGACGCGGCTTCGGCGATGTCGCGCGCGCTCAATGATTCATCCCGCTTCACAACGGACTTCGAGCCGGAGTCCAGTTCCTGGAGGACATACTTGACGATGGCTGGTCCCGACGAGAACGACTCGAGATGCCCGTTGAACCCGCACGAGCAGGGCGGACCGTGCGGATCCACGATCACGTGACCGAGTTCCGCCGCGAGACCGTGATAGCCTTGCAAGAGTCTGTCTTCGATCACCACGCCCGCGCCGATACCGGTGCTGACAGTGATGTACAGCGCGTTACGGTGTCCCTTTCCGGCTCCGTAGCGGTATTCCGCAAGGCACGCGAGATTCCCGTCGTTGTCGAGATAGGTTTTGACGCCGAAGTGTTTCTCCACGCTGGGCGCGAGCGGAAAATTATGCCATTCCGGGTTGTTGGGCGGGGCAAGAAGATAGCCGGAATGTGGATCGAGCGGACCGGGCGAGCCGAGCCCGATGGCGGCGACATCCCCGCCGGGGGGCCAGATGTCTTCAATCAGGCGGATGAGGCGTTCCAAACCGCCGGATTGGGAAGCGAGAGATGGAATTTTTTTCTGGGCGTTTGGGGATAACTGATCTTGCTTATAGGACGCGGCGCGCATCCGTGTTCCGCCAATATCAACGGCGACGATGGTGGTCATGCCGTCATTATACCGTATGCAAATTTTGCCTGCCCCATCCTGTTTGACTTTGCCTTCCATCCCTGCTATTATCCCTCACATGGATTTTTACGTTTTTCGCCGTGTCTGGCGCATGGTTCTCAACCTGCCGCGCTGGTTGCGCCCGGGGCTGGGGGTTAAGCGCTGGTTATTTCTGACGATGAGCGGCATCACTTTGTTTGGGCTTGGGATCGCTGTGCTGGTGATCGAACTCTATCGCACTGATACGACCGACCCAACCTGGCTTGCCATTCTTTCGTATGCCTCCCTGCGTTTCCTGCCGCGCGTCTGGCGGGCGGCGATATTTGGCGGGGTTGGAATGTTTTGCATCGCTTTCGGCATGTACAAACTAAATCGCTCCCTTCTGCGCCCGTTCATGCGCCCCGGCTCGGATGTGGTCAACACGCTGGCGGATTTTCAACGCCGCAACCGTGGCCCGCGCATTGTGGCCATCGGCGGCGGACACGGACTCTCCACGCTCTTGCGCGGACTGAAGACTCATACCCGCAACCTGACGGCTGTTGTGACCGTTGCAGACGACGGCGGCTCCTCCGGCAGACTGCGCGAAAGTTTTGGCATCCTGCCGCCCGGCGACATTCGCAACTGCCTCGCCGCGCTCTCCAACGACGAAGCCATGCTCACGCAATTATTTCAATACCGCTTCAGCGGCTCGCCCGACCTGGAGGGACATTCCTTCGGCAATCTTTTTATCACCGCCCTGGCGGACATTACCGGAAGTTTTGAAAGCGCCGTCGCAGAATCGGGCCGGGTGCTTTCGGTCAACGGGCGCGTACTGCCCGCCACGTTGCACAATGTGAAACTGGTGGCAAGCATGGAACTGCCGCACGCCCTGCATGAAGTGCGCGTGGAAGGGGAGAGCAAAATTCCGGCGATGGCTGGGCGCGTCCGCCGGGTCTGGTTGGAGCCGGATAGCGCCCCCGTCTTTCCGCCTGTCATCAACGCCTTGCTGTCCGCCGACGTTATTGTTGTCGGCCCCGGCAGTCTTTATACCAGCCTGCTCCCAAACCTATTGGTGCATGACCTGCTTGCCTCGGTGCGCGCCAGCCGCGCCCTGCGAATATATGTCTGCAATATTGCCACACAGACGGGCGAGACGGATGCGTTCTCGGCCTACGATCACATCCGCGCGCTGGAGGAGCACATCGGCGACGACGTATTCGATGTGATCCTGTGCAACCAAAATTATGCCGGGCAGTTGAACTCCGACTCGGTCTGGGTGCGGGTGGACGAACGCCTGCTCTCCGATGCGCGGACGCACGCTGTGGACTTGACCGATGAGTCGCATCCCTGGCGGCACGATTCTGCAAAACTGGCGCAGGTTGTGATGGATTTATTCAACGAACGGACGGGACCTCTGGCTTGACCCGCTTCAGGCGGAGAGAGAGCGCCGGAGAAACCGAAACCGGCCCGGGCGCGGAAGGAGGCGAAGCCTTTCCTGACGAAACTCACATGAAATGAGGAGGGTTATAAAATTCACAAAACCGCGCTAAGGAAGTAAAATCGTTTGAAGCGAATCAGAAAAATCTTTTGGAGGATTTTCCCATGACAGTAAAAATCGGCATTAATGGATTTGGGCGCATCGGGCGCCAGGTGTTGAAGGCCATCCGCGACCGTTACCCGCAGGAGCTGGAGGTTGTCGCGTTCAACGACATCGGCGACCTGAAGACGATGGCGCATTTGTTGAAGTACGACTCGAACTATGGGCGCTTCGACGGCGCGATCGAGGTTGCCGATGACGCGCTTGTGGTGGACGGCAAAAAGATCAAGGTCTTCAAAGAGACCGACCCGGCCGCCATCCCGTGGGGCAGCCTTGGCGTGGATATTGTGATTGAGTCGACCGGCTTGTTCACGATCAAGGAAGACGGCGTGAACAAAAAGGGCAAGGCTGTAAAAGGCGCGGCGAGTCACATCAAGGGCGGCGCGAAGAAGGTCATCATCTCCGCCCCGGCGGAGGGCGAAGACCTGACGATTGTGATGGGCGTGAACGAGGATAAATACGACCCGAAGAATCATCACGTCGTTTCGAACGCGTCCTGCACCACGAACTGCCTCGCGCCCGCCGCCAAGGTTGTGCATGATAACTTCACGATCAAGCGCGGGTTCATGACCACTGTTCACGCCTACACCAACGACCAGAAGATTTTGGATTTGCCGCATTCCGATCTGCGCCGCGCGCGCGCCGCCGCCATGAGCATCATCCCCACCACCACTGGCGCGGCAAAGGCGGTCTCGCTGGTCATCCCCGACCTTAAAGGAAAATTCGACGGCTACGCTTTGCGCGTGCCGACCAGCACCGTTTCCATTGTGGATTTCACCGCCGAACTCGAGAAGGAAACCTCCACCGAAGACCTGCGCGCGCTCTTCCGCGAAGCCGCCAAACAACCGCGCTTCAAGGGAATTTTGCAGGCGGTGGACGAGCCGCTCGTCAGCATTGACTATAAAGGCGACCCGCATTCTTCCTCCGTTGACCTGCAATTTACGATGGTCCTCGGCAAGGAAAAAAGCAACTTTGTCAAAGTCGTCACCTGGTACGACAACGAATGGGGCTACTCCTGCCGCACGGCTGATCTTGCGGCGTTGATGGCGAAGGGTCTGTAATTGGCAATTGGAGATTGGTAATTTCAACAACCGATTATCAATCTCCAATTACGGACATCTCCCCATGAACAAAAGAACCGTAAAAGATATTGACCTCAAAGACAAACGCGTTTTCATGCGCGTGGATTTCAACGTGCCGATGGCGGACGGAAAAGTGACCGACGACAAACGCATCCGCGCCGCCCTGCCGACGATTCAATATTGTTTGGATCAGGGCGCCTCGCTTTTGCTTGCGAGTCATCTTGGCAGGCCCAAAGACGGCTCTGATCCTCAATTCAGCCTGCGCGCCGCTTCCGAAGTTTTATCTGCGCTGATTAATCGTCCCGTGACGATGGCGCCCGATTGCGTCGGTCCCGAAGTCGAAGCCATTGCAAAATCCCTCAAACCCGGCGACGTGGTCATGCTTGAAAACACCCGCTTCCACCCGGGCGAAGAGAAGAACGACCTCGACCTCGCCAGACAAATGGCTTCGCTTGCGGATGTGTACGTCAACGACGCTTTCGGCTCGGCGCACCGCGCTCATGCCTCCACCGAAGGGATCGCCCGTTTCCTGCCCGCTGTCTCCGGCTTTTTGATGGAGCAGGAACTGGAATACCTCGGCAAAGCCGTCGCCAACCCGGAACATCCCTACATCGCCATCCTCGGCGGGGCGAAGATCAGCGACAAGATCATGGTCGTGGAAACGCTCGCCTCACAGTGCGACAGCCTCATCATCGGCGGCGGGATGGCGAACACCTTCCTCGCCGCGCAGGGATTGAACATGCAGGACAGCCTCGTCGAATCCGAAGCGATTGAAACGGCGAAATCCCTGCTCGGAAAACTGGGCGGTAAACTCGTCCTGCCGCTGGACGCGATCATCGCGGACAAATTCGACGCCGAAGCGAACTCGCAAATAGTTGACGTGGACAAGATCCCCGCCGGATGGCGCATGTTGGACGTGGGTCCGAAGACTCTCGAAGCCTATAAATCCACGCTGGCGGGCGCGAAGTTAATTGTCTGGAACGGTCCCGTCGGGGTCTTCGAGATGCCGAAGTTTGCCGAAGGCACGTTCGCCCTTGCCAGGATGCTGGCGGAATCCGGCGCGATTACCGTCATCGGCGGCGGCGACTCGGCCAGCGCGGTCAAGAAGGCGGGAGTCGCCAAACAGATGACTCACGTCTCCACCGGCGGCGGCGCGTCGCTGGAATTTCTGGAAGGCAAGGAACTGCCCGGCGTGGCGGCGTTGAACGATAAATAGCCTATTGGCGTACGGCGCGACCTCTTTCGCGCCCCTCTGTATTGGAGAATGCAGACTAATCAACGTGTATAGGACAAAAGGAGCATGAGGATTTTCCATCCCATGCTCTTTTTTTTATATAATCAGCGGCACGAAAACAACTTACTTTATATCAAGGAGATGAGAGATGGAATCAAACCCTGTCCCTGCGGCGGGACAAAAATCAAACCGCAACATGATTCTTTATATCGTCCTCGGCGTTCTGTTTTTCTGTTGTTGTATCAGCGTTGCCGTTGGCGGATATTATGCCTACAAGGCGTATGTCGCCGCCCAGCAGGTGGTGGAGGATGTGCAGAATTTCGACATCCCGACCGACGTGCCTTTCAATCCGCTCGACCCGAACGCCACGCCCGTTCCAGGTTTTGACACAACAGGCGACGCGCCCTCCGGCGGGCTTGCCGACGAAAACACGCGGCTGATGGCATGGGCGGCGGTTCAACTGGTGGGCTTCATGTCCGGTTGTGAAATGCCGACCGTCGAAGGCACCGCCATCACTGTGACTCAACAGCCCGACGCAAACGGCGTCTGGCGCGAGGAGTGGAACGTCAACTGCGGCAACGGGACGTTCAAGGCATTTCCGCTCGTATTCACCCCGCAGGACGGTTTCGTTAACGTCGAAGTCGAATTCCAACCCTGAGCAAACTTTGCATTACAAACTCCCGTCTCCCTCGCCGGAGGCGGGAGTTTTTGTTTGGACATGACAATTTACAAACAATTTACACCAGCCTGACCGCAGACCCTTTCGCTCGGCTATAATGGGACAATCTTTTTGGAGAGTTCCTCATGTCTTTCAAACCCGGTGGAAACGTCGGACCGTATCAAATTATCGAACAATTGGGGCAGGGCGGCATGGCTTCGGTCTATAAAGCCTACCACGCCGCGCTCGATCGTTATGTGGCGCTCAAGGTGTTGCACCAGGCGTTCAACGAAGATTCGACTTTCATCGGACGTTTTCAGCGCGAAGCGCGCGTGGTGGCAAAACTTGAACACCCGAATATCGTGCCGGTTTACGATTATGCCGAACACGAAGGGCGCCCTTATCTGGTAATGAAATTCATCGAAGGCGACACGCTCAAGGCGCGCATGACGGCGGGACCGTTATCCTCTAAAGAGATCGAGCAGGTGGTTGAGACGGTCGGCGCGGCGTTGGGGTACGCCCACAGGCAGGGAGTGTTGCACCGCGACATCAAACCTTCGAACGTGTTGATCTCGAACGAGAACATCATCTATCTCGCTGACTTTGGGCTGGCGCGCATCGCGCAGGCGGGGGAATCCACCCTCTCGACCGACTCCGTGATGGGCACGCCGCAATACATCTCGCCCGAACAGGCCATGGGCAAGAAAGACCTCGACGCGAAGACCGACATCTATTCCTTCGGCGTCATGCTGTATGAAATGGTCGTCGGTCAGGTCCCGTTCAGCGCCGATACGCCCTTCTCGATCATTCATGATCACATTTACACGCCCCTGCCGCTCCCGCAATCGGTCAACCCGAACGTGCCGGAACCCGTCCAGCGCGTACTTCTCAAGGCGCTCGCCAAAGACCGGAACGACCGCTATCAATCGGTGGAAGAATTGATCGGCGCGTTCAAATCGGCGTGGCTCACAGCGGGCGTTCCCATGCGCGGCGCTGAAGTCACCATGACCTCCGGCTTGGCAAAGCCCCTTGCGCCCAAACCTCAAGGGGAGGCGAATGTCCGGGTCGAGAATCCGCTCAAACGTCAGCAAAAGAAGCGCGGCGGCTGGATGTGGGCTGCGGTCGGGGCGCTCGTCATCCTGTGCTTTGGTTTTGGATTCATCGCCTTGAGAAATTCATTGCCGTTATCCCAGCGCAGGACGGATTCCAATACGACGCCGGTTCCGCTGTTGCCATCTTTTACCCCGGCGGGACAGATTCCGCCTCTTCCTCCGGGTGGGGCGAATCCTCCGCCTGGAGGTTTTCCCTCGCCGACGCCGATCCCCGCCGACAAGATTACGCCCGAAATGAGCGCCGCTTACGAGCAGGTTCAAAAAAATCCGGGCGACCCCAACGCGCGCCTGGCGCTGTCGCTTGCGTTTTGGGACGCGGGCTTTGACTCTTCCGCCATGGATGAATTTAGAATGACCGTCGAGACGGCCGGACCGGAGAACAGGGAGTTTTATGAAATTGCGGCGGGGGAATATCGGGATCATGAAGCGTGGCATCTCGCGGCGGGGATATATGCGCGGCTCATGCCGATTTACATCCGCGAAGACGGCTTCATCCCCGAAGACGCGAAGGAAAATTTTCGCGAGGCGGCGTATCGCGGCGCGGCTCTCAGGGACATGCCGCTGGCGATGCCGCTCGAGGGCTCCGCCGGGTTTCAATCCGATTTTGCCAATGTCGCGCGCGGGCGTTACGCCCTGTACTACGGCGAATTAACGCAGGCGGAGGAATACCTCGCGCTTGCGGAAAAGGCTTCGGACACGCTCAAGGAAACGCATTTATTGCGAGCCGAGATTTTCATCAAGCAGGGCAACGCGACCGAAGCCCAATTCATTCTGACGACGCTGCTCAACGACCCGGACGCGCCGAAGTGGACGGTCGGCATGGCGGAGGAAATTCTCAAGAGCCTGCCGTGAAATAATTGGAATAAGCGCAGGGACGACCTGTCGAACTTCTGGAATAACCATGTTTCTTACGGGTTGTCCGAAAGATTTGGGCGGGCCGCCCTGCGCAAAAAAATAACGAGGAGCGCTATGCGAAAACCATTTGTTGCCGGAAATTGGAAGATGAACAAAACCATCGCCGAGACGCGCGAGTTGCTTTCCGCGCTTGTTTCAGGGTTGAACGAGATTCACGGAGTCGAGCGCGTGGTCTGCCCACCGTTCATGTCGTTGACGGCGGCTTCCGAACTTCTTGCGGGGAAGGAGATCGGGCTCGGCGCGCAGGACATGCACTGGGAGGAGAAGGGCGCGTTTACGGGCGAAGTCGCGCCGGGGATGGTGAAGGAATTGTGCGGCTATGTCATCCTCGGTCATTCGGAGCGCCGCGCCTATTTCGGCGAGACCGACGAAACGGTGAATAAAAAATTGCTTGCCGCGCAAAAAGCCGGGCTGATTCCGATCGTCTGTGTGGGCGAAACTCTTGCCCAATACGAAGCGGGAGAAACCTCAAAGGTCGTTTCATCGCAGGCGCGCCTGGGACTGCAAGGCGTTTCGGCGGATTTTGCCCCCCGCATCGTCGTCGCGTACGAGCCGGTCTGGGCCATTGGCACGGGCAAGGCTTCGAGCGCGGAGAATGCGCAAAACGTGCATGGAAATGTGATCCGCCCGGTCTTAAAGGAATTATTCGGCGCGGAAACGGCGCAGGCGATCCGCATCCTCTATGGCGGTTCGGTGACTGCCGCAAACGCGGGCGAGTTCTTCTCCCAACCCGATATTGACGGCGCGCTGGTCGGCGGCGCAAGTTTGAAGGCGGAGGAGTTCGTCTCCATCGCGCGCGCGGCGGTTAAATAACCCGCCTTCAACACCCGCCCTTCGATTACACGCGGGACGATCTCCGCGCTCCGCCCAGGGCGGCGTAATCTTGTACAGTCATGCAATTTGCTGGCTTGATAATCTTCGCCTTAAATCTTCTGCCGCTGGTATATCTCCAGCGGCTTTTGCATCGCGAGATACAGATCATTTTCTTTCTTTTGACCCGCAGTAAACCGCTGACCATCGCCCTGTTCTCGCTGTTATTCCTCCCCGGCGTTCTGCTTCACGAAGCCAGTCATTACCTGACGGCAAAGTTGCTGGGCGTGCGCACGGGCAGGTTCACCGTCATCCCACAGGCGGTTGACCGGGGGTTGATCCTCGGCTCGGTAGAGGTCGAGAGGACGGACATCCTGCGCGATTCGTTGATTGGGCTTGCTCCCATCGTTGCGGGGACTTTATTCATCGCGTACGTCGCGGTTGCGCAATTGCGGCTGGATGCGTTATGGCGCGTCCTGCAAAACGGGCAGATGAATTTGTTCTTCATGGGGTTGGGGTTGCTCCCCCGCGCGCCGGATTTCAACCTGTGGTTCTACCTGACCTTTGTCGTTTCCAGCGCGATGCTGCCCTCGGAATCGGACCGTCACGCCTGGCTTCCGCTCGGTTTGTGGGTCGGCGCGTTGCTCGCCGCCGCCGTCTTTGCCGGCGCGGGCGCGTGGATGCTTGCCAACCTCGCGCCGTTTTTCGATTCTCTTATGCGCTCGGTTTCGCTGTTGATCTTTCTGAGCAACGTTGTTCACCTTGTGTTGTGGCTCCCGCTTTATCTCATCCGCTCCCTGATCGTCTTCTTTTCGGATACGGACTCGCTCTAAAGACCCCTATTATTACAGCGCAATATTGCCCCCTGCGCCGTCCCCGGCGCAGGGTTTCCAGCGCAACACGCCGCCGGGGACGGCGGCTTTGAGCGTGAAAGTTCTCCTACTCCATTCCCCTCAGCATGATATACACCGCTTCCATCACGCCCCCGCCGACCGCGAGGGCTTTATCCGAAACAAGGCGGATCGTGGACGGGTCGTTCCGCGAGTCCACGTCCCCGATCTTCATGCCTTCGCTGATTTCAACCCCCGGGCGAATCAATCCGCGCAGAATTCCGGCAAACGGGCTGGAGATGGGTTTGCCGCTCACGGTTGCAATCGTTTCGTTTTCTTTGCAATAATCCCCGATTTGTTTTAGCGCCTCCAATTGCCCGGCGTTGGGCGCGCGTAACACGCGGCGCGGGTCGCCGTCGGGCTGGCCGCTGTCCGGCGCGGTCTGCCCCTCCCAGTAAACGCGCCCAAGCGTGTGTCCGCGCCGGGTTTCGATTACAGCGTGGCAATTGGCTCCGGCTGTAAACCCAGGCCCCAGCCCGATGTGAAGCGCAACTTTTTCGGGCAACGGCTCCGGCTCCGATTTTAGCAAACGCGCATCCACCAAAAAAGTGGAGGAGGGATTCGTCAAAAACTGATTGTTGAGGATGTTGGCATTTGGGTCAATCAAGACTGGAATCTCGCCCGCTTCCAACGCGACCTGGAACTGGTCCGCCGAAACGAGCCTGGCGGTTGCGCCTTCGACGGTTTGAACCCCTTCATAGACCGCCTCCGAAAACGAAACTGTGCGGCGCACGGCCAGCGGTTTTTCGAGTTCGAGGATGGCGACTTGAAAGCCGACGCGATGCAGACGAAGCGCGATCCCGCTGGCAAGGTCGCCGCCTCCGCGAACGATGATGAGTGGATTCATTGCGTTTCCTGTTGTTCCTTGAATAGCAGACCGAATGAATAGGTGGTTGTATAAATAAAGATGAACAGCGCCGAAAAAACGCCGATGAACAGCACGGATTGCAGGCTGGGATTAACGGCGTAGTAAAAAAGATTGTTCAGCCGCTCGACCGGGTGGAAGATGATATCCCACGAGTTCCAGCGCAGGAAGCGCCCGATGTAGATGCCCACCCCGCACAGCGCGCCGACGCTAAAAACGAAAAGCCAGCCCGTGACGCGCCCAAACGCTCTGCGGACGATGTCGTGCATCAGGGACAGGGAAAAGACGCCCAGCAGGAGGCCCGTCCATGCGAACCAGTTGATGAGCAGGGTGTCGAACCAGACCGGCACATGTTCGCGCGGATGGCGCAGGTGGAACAGGTCGGTCAGGATGTAGGGCGCATTCGGGAAGAACAACAACCAAAGCGCGGCGGCTGGGACGACGATCAGCAGGATGTACCGACGGCGCGAGGCGAAACTCGAAGCGATATACGCCATCGTCAACGGGAGCCATGCCAGGAAGAGATTCCACAACAGGAAGAGGTAATCCATCGAACCGCTCATCATGACGCGCAAGCGGTACAACATCACCGAGGCGACGCTCGCGCCGCACAGCAAGCCGAAAACGGCGAGCCGGAACCGGAACGGTTTAAGTTTTTCGTAGAATTGTCGAATCATGCCTGCCTCCGCGTTTTTGCGGAATTGTAGCCGCGTTCGCTGTCAAATCCTTTCAAAGAGCGTCAACATTTTAATTCGCGGGTTGGGTGGGCTGGGTCGAAGCCAGTTGTTCCGGCGATCCCTGCGCGCGCGCGACCTGTTCCTGCAACATGTGACTGAACGAATACAGCAACAGGAAGACGAACAGGAAGAAAAGCGTGTATGCGACGGTGAATGCCGCCAGCCGCCGGCTCGGGTCAATGACGATGCCGAGGATGACCATGGCCGTCTCCGTCGGATTCTGCAAAATATCCCACGAGTTTAAGCGGACGAAACGCCCGATGTAAATGCCGAAACTGCTCAACCCGGAGATGGCGAGCACGAACAGCCAGCCCAGCCAGCGATTGAACCGGCGGATGATGATGTCCTGCATCAGGTAGAGCGAGATCACGCCGAGCAGGGTTCCCGTCCAGGAACACCAGACGACGATGATGACATCGTACCAGAGCGGAGCCTCCCGCCCCGCGCCGCGCGCCAGGTCTTGCAGGTCGGTCAGCATGTAGGGCGCGTTGGGAAAGAAGAGCAGCCAGAGAAAGGCGACGAACGGGATGGCGAGATACACCAGAAATTTATTCCACGAAAGCGCGTGCGCGAAGTAGGCGAGGATGAAGGGAATCCACGCCAGAAAGAGATTCCAGATCAGCCCGGTATGGCGGGTCGATTCGGTGGCTACAATCCTTGCCCCGACCAGCGCAATGCACGCCGCGCACGCCAAATTCAGCAGGACGAAGACGGCGATGTTGTGCCGGTTGCGAAAAAGAAAATTTTTGATTCGATTTAAATTCATTGCTCACCTTGTTCCCGTAGGGGCGACCTGTCAGGGTTTTAACGCTCCTTGCGGCGGATTCTCATTTCATAACTTCCTTCGCATGAAGTCGAGTTCCCCTGCCGGGTATATTTATTAGACATTATCCGAAATAACAAAACAGCGTTATGATGAGTGGATGCTGACCTATGAAGAGCTAAAAACAAAGCCGAGACAGTTTCTAACCTTTACGAGTCTGACCGTAGCAGAGTTTACAGAACT
>CAADGT010000139.1 GCA_900696595.1 uncultured Chloroflexota bacterium | reverse complement strand
TCCCCCCTACATCGCCCAGGTCTTCCTCACCGCCATATTCTTCGCAATCTCCGCCGCCAGGCTTGCGTTGTTCAACAATAGCGCAATGTTGGCATTCAGCGATTTCCCCCCGCTCAACTCGCTGATGCGCGAGAGGAGGAAGGGAGTCAGCGCCTGCCCGTGAATCTCCTGCTCGACGGCTTCTTGAGAGGCTTTGGAAATAATCGGCTCCATCTCGGACTTGGGGATGGAGTCTGTTTCAGGGAGCGGATTCGTCACGAGGACGGCGCTCTGAAGCCCCACCCCCCAATGCGCTTTGGCAAACTCGGCGATATCCTTCGGCGAATCGAGCCTGGCGCTGACGTTCAACCCGCTTTCGCGCGAATAGAAGGCGGGGAATTCGTCGGTCTGGTAGCCGACCACGGGCACGCCCATTGTTTCGAGGTATTCGAGCGTGGCGGGCAGGTCTAAAATCGCCTTCGCCCCGGCGCAGACCACGATCATCGGCGTTTCGGCGAGGGCTTTCAAGTCGGTGGAAATATCGAAGGGCGATTCCTTGTGGACGCCGCCGATCCCGCCCGTGGCAAAGACTTTGATTCCCGCCATGTGCGCGGCGAGCATCGTCCCGGCCACGGTCGTGCCGCCGTCCATTTTTTTGACGATGGCGGTCGCGAAGTCGCGGTGACTAATTTTCAGCGTGGATTCGGATTCAGAAAGCCGGACCAGTTCCGGGTCGGAGAGTCCGAGGCGGATCTTTCCATCCAATAATGCGATCGTGGCGGGAGTCGCGCCTGATTCGCGGACGGTCTTTTCCATATTCCGCGCGAGTTCGAGGTTTTGCGGGCGGGGAAGCCCGTGCGTGACGACGGTGGATTCGAGGGCGACGACCGGCGCGCCGAGTTTGAGCGCGCGCGCGACTTCAAGGGAGGGTTGGGTGTATGTGTTTTTCATGGTGTCCGTTTGACGTAATGGAAAATGTGGAAATCAATATCCTTCAGGGCTTTGGTTATTCCGGCGATCTCCATCTGTTTCTCGACGGGGGAGCGGTTTTCCTTTTCGATCAGTTCGCGCGCGGCGACCAGTTCGCGGCGGAAGGCTTTGAGAATGTCGAGCGCGATGGTGTGCGCGTCGCGTTTGTTTGCGGCGTTATGCGAGAAGCGCTGTTGAAGCATGGGACTGAACGCAATGTCGGAATTTTCTTCGATGATCTTCGCCAGTTCGACATATTCCTTTTCGGAGAGTTTGCGGCTCGAGCCGGAACTGCCCGACTTGCTGTAATTCGAGATGATGACATTGTTGACGAGCTCCGTCAATTCCTTTATTTCATATTTGTTGGACGCGCGTTCGAGGGCGGCGGCGCGTTTGGCGTTTTCGCCCGTCAACATCCAGGCAGATTTAAGTTCTTCGATGACGATCTCATGCGGCAGTTGCCAGGTGCCGATGTCTATCCAGTGAACGGCGACGCCCAACCGCGCGGCTTCCGCCTTGAACTCGTCGTTGAAGAATTGGGCGGTGATATTCGACCGCGAGAGGAATTCCGGCGGTTTGGACGCGCCCGACGGGCTGACGCGCGCGGTTTGTTCGCCGGTCATTTCGACCCGCATCTGTTTGTTGGTCGCTTCGTTCATTATCAGTTCGTCGAGTTCCCTGGCGCTGATGTTGGCGAGGATTTCGCTCAGACTGTGCGAGGCGATGACCTTTTCCAGTTCGCCGATCACGAGCGGCAGGACGGTCGTGTCCCAGGGGAAGGAGACGCCGAAAACTTTTGCGGGCGCGGGCGTGATGATGACCTGGTCGTATACCAGCGAATGAACCGCTTTTTCTTCGTAGTGATACGGGTTGTTTTCAGGCGCCTGTTCTTTGGGTTTGCGCAGGATGCTGAACATGACCTTGATGTCCTGCGCTTCGATCGGAATGCCGTCCTTTGTGCGCGCTCTGACGGAGATGCCGCGCGCGAACTGGTCGCGCAGGTTGACGATGGCGTATTCGCGTTTGCCGGGTTTGTCCGATTTGCCGATCTCGCGGATGCGTTCAAAGCATCCCAGTTTCCAGGGTTTATCGCGCGGTTCGATGATCTCCGGGAAGCCGTCCACCCGTTCGAGCAGGGCGACGCTGTCGAGGTTGACCTGCGCGTAACCCGGCCCGCCGATGCGGATGACGGGCGAGCGTTCGTCCTGGTCGGAGATGCCGCCTTCGCTGATGGTGATGCGTTTGAGTTTATCCTGCTCCGATACTTTGTTCCAGTCGCCGATATGGTCAAGGCTGGAGCCGAACGCCACATCTTCAATGAAGTCATGGGCGAGGGCTTGGTCTTCCAGTTCGAAGATATCCGCAAGGTATGTTGCGGCTTTGTTCCTTGCCAGGGCGTAGATCACGACGAAGAGCGGCAGGTATTTGAATGCGCTCAAGGCGATGACGGCGAGCCGCTGGAGGTTGTTTGTGGCGAGGAAGATGAATGAAGCCAGAGTCAACCCGCTCAGGATCGCCCATGCGCCGAACCCGGCAATGGAGCGGATGCGGTTGCGGTATTCGATCCCCTCCCCGGTCAGGGCGAAGAGGCGCGGGATCACTTCCTCCCGCTGGAAGCGGATGCGCTTCATGGCTTGCCCTCGTCGCGGCGCATGGCGGCGTCAAGTTTGTTGATCAGCAGCCACTTCCAGATTTCGTCGAGTTTTTTGATTTCGGCTTCCATCTGGTTGTTGGCGCGGCTTTTGATCAGGATGGTTTCGCGCAGGGGTTCGATCAGGTTTTGCAGAGTGGCGAAGAGCTCCTGCGGGGGGAGGATGGGGTTGTTGAACTTTTGCGAGGCGAGGCGGGCGAAGGTTTTGACGGCTTCGTTGTGCGCCGCCGTTTCGATCAGTTTTTCGCGCTCGTTTAGTATGTTCTCTTCGCGTCGGGCGACCTTCATCCATTCGGCGTTCCAGTTCTTGACGGTCTGTTCTTCGATGACGGGGTCGAACATGACGTTGCGGATGCGCACATCCATGATCTCCAGCCCGCGCATTTCGAGTTGTTCGTACTCGAGGCTGGGGAGCGCCTTGCCGGTCGGGTTGGGGATGCCTGTGTCGTCCAGCGCCACCACGAACGGGCGCTTTACGCGCCGGTTGATCATGTCTTCGATGGTTTTCAACCCGCTGACGCCTTCGGCTTTGAAGAGATCCTCCAGTTTGAATTTGCGCACATATTCGCGCCACAGGTTTACGACCAGGTGGGCGGGCAGGCGATGCCATTCCATGCGGACGCGTTTGTTGTCGGCTGCGCCGAGTTCGATCATCTCGCGCGTTACGGCGTGCAGTATTGCTTCGGCGTTGTATCCATAATGCGAGGTCACGCCGCTTTCGGAGGGGGTGTTTTGCGCCGGTCGTTTGATGCGGAATTTGATGCTGATGGAGGGGGAGATTTCGAATCCGTCGCGGGTGAGGCCGGCGGTCTGCTGGCGGCGGGCTTGCAGTTCGTTGTATTTTTTCGGGTCGGAGATCGGAACCGGGTTGAGGAAAGGCTGGTCGCTTACGTCGGGGCCGATGACCTGTAACTGTGTTCGCAAGTCCACGCCTTGGTCCTGTGTGATTTTTTCCCTGCCGCGCGTGAAGCGGATTCCGGGTCCTGCGGGTCCGATGATCTGCGTATCCGTTTGCAGGACGACTGCGCTGGCAGTATCCAGCACGATCACGCCGGGACCTTGTTTTTTGGTCTCGCCTTCGTGCATGATCACCCGCCCGTTCTTGACGAAGAGCGTCGGCCCGCGAGCGCCGTCGAAGGCGCTCACCCGCGCGTGAATTTCGCGCCGGTCGTCGGGCGTCTGCACCGGCAGGACGAATTGGGAAAAGAAATAGATCAGTTTATCGAGGATGAAAAACGCCGCGGCGACATCTATAACCAGGATGAACCCGGCAACTCCGAGCGTGACGAGGTTGGTATAGTCCACCCCCAGCGCGTAGAGGACGCCGTGAAAGACGAGGGCGGTCACGAAGATCGCGCCGAAGGGCGTCTGCAAAGAGGAAGCGATGCCGCCGAATACTCGTTTCATGGTGCGGGGATTTTAAAGCAAATTTGGGGAATGTGGGATTGAAATTGGCTTGCAGGGAATCGAGCGTTATTCTCCCCGCTCGGAACGCGAAATGTCAGCCGCTTTGTATGCGCGGCAACAACCATGCAATCGCCTCTCCCACGTTACGGCATGTGAAATCGGGCGAGGCGGCTTCAGCGCCCTGATACACATCTTTTCCACCGTTGGATAGCAACAGGATGGTTTTGCATCCGGCCGATCGTCCCGCCCCAATATCCGACAGTTTGTCGCCTATCATGAAAGAGGCGGACAAATCAATATTGAAATCCCGCGCCGCTTGCAGTATCAATCCCGGTTTGGGCTTTCTGCATTGACATTCCGGGGTGACTTCCGGGCTGTGCGGGCAGTAATAGAGGGCGTCGTAATACGCTCCTGCGGCTGAGAGTTCCGCCCATAATTTTTCATTGACGCGCTCCAATTGCTCTGGCGATAAAAGGTTTTTAGCGATGGCGGCCTGGTTGGTGATGATTATGACGGGAATGTCCAGGTCGTTCAATGTCCGCACGGACTCGCCGGCGGTTGGAATGAGTTCGATGTCGGCAGGCTGTAAAATATAGCCTCTTTCTACATTAAGGGTCCCATCGCGGTCGAGAAAAACCGCGCCTCTGGCGGACTTTTCATGTCCGACCCCGCCCGACAAGGCTTCTCTTGCCGTCAGTCTGTCGGAAAGAATCCTGCTTTTTGGCCTTTGCATGGCGATATTTTTCATATCAAAAAGTTGTATAATGACGGCGAGGATGGAATGTATAAGTTGTTCAGCGCAGACGGCATACGTGGAAGGGTGGATAGCGGGATTCTATCATCGGAATCCCTCGAACGGCTTGGGCTGGCGCTTGCCATCTGGTGGCGGGAGACGACGCCTCATCCCGAAATTTTGATCGGGCGCGACACCCGCGAATCCGGCGAACGCATCAAACAGCGCTTGGTCATGGGGTTGACGCGGGGAGGGGTGCGGGGGGTGGACGCTGGGATTATCACAACTCCGGCGATATCTTTTCTGATCATTCATACGGGCGTCTTTTGCGGAGGGATATCCATTTCCGGCTCTCACCTGCCGGTAATCGAAAACGGGATCAAGATTTTCAATGAGTTTGGCATGAAGGTGGATGACAAAACGGAAGATTCGCTGGCGGAATTATTTACAGAGACGTTTCCCTCCCGGTTTCGCAACCTGCCTTCGCCGATCATTAAGAGCGAGCGACTCGCCGACGTGTATGTTGACGAATTGATCGCGGAATATCCGGCGTTTCGCTTTTCTCAAAAAATAGCGGTTGACTATGCCAATGGGGCCGCCTCCATGGTGGGCGGCAGAACGCTTTCAAAACTGCGAATCAAACCCCTGTCCGTCAATATCTCTCCAAATGGAACCAACATAAACCTGCATTCCGGCTCGGAATATGCCAGACATTCTCCCAAAGAGTTTGCGCGCGAATTTCAACGTTATGGCTGCGATATCGGCGTGGCGTTGGATGGCGACGGCGACCGGGTGGTGTTCATAGATAAATCCGGGCGGTTTTTCGACGGGGACATGATCCTTGCCGCGCTGGCTCTGGACCTGAAACAATCCGGCAGATTGAGGAACAACAGGGTGGTTGTCACCCAGATGAGCAACAGCGGGCTGATGGATCACCTGAAAAAACAGGAAATTGAAACGTCGGTGGTGAAGAACGGCGACAAGCACATCACAGACGCTTTGCTAAAAGACGATCTCATCCTGGGCGGCGAGCAGATCGGGCATATCATCATCCGCACCAGCAATAAACGGGTGACGGGCGACGGCTTGCGAACAATGTTGTGGGTATTGAATGAATTGGTTGATCAACCCGGGCGCGAGATCGAAGACCTGATCGGCGGGCTTAGAAAATGGCCGCAGGTCAACGCCGCCGTCTATCTGCGCGAACGCACAAGCGTTGCGGCCAGTCAGATTCCCGGGCTGGAAAGCCTGCTCGACTCCATCCGCCAGACGGCGCCGGACTTATCCCGCCTGGAATGTCGTCCCGCCAGCACCGAGTCGTCCTATCGCATTATGCTGGAGGCGACAGGCACCCCCATCCATATCCTCGCGGAGTTGACGCGCCAGACGGCGCTCCACATTCAAAAAGAACTGGATTCACTGGGGCAGCCGATCGAAATTCTGGATTGCGTGGGCGGCGGACATATTCATTTGGCGGGATAAACGCCCAGCATGACAAAGAGTTGATCGAACAGCGGTTTGACCCATTCCGGCGGGATGCGATACTTCTGAATGAGTTTATCCACATGTTTTGCCAGTTTCAACGTCGTCTCGCGGTCGTAACGGCTGAAACGATTGTAAATCCGTTCGGTGGCTTTGATGTATGTGTTGGCGGAGATCGAAGAGTAGCGGTAATAGTATGCGACGGATAACAGGTAATGTTCCAACGCTTCCTGCGCCCGCTTTATATCCATGGTTTTGGCGGACATCATCCGGTCGAAGATGATGGCGCCGATCAGGGCTTCGACTTGTCCCATCAGTTTGAAGTATGCATCCGTCACTTCGGCGTCCGGCATGGATTTCGGTTTTATATTGGGGCGGAATTTGTACCTGTCCGGC
>CAADGT010000138.1 GCA_900696595.1 uncultured Chloroflexota bacterium | reverse complement strand
CGTCCCGGCGCGCGCTGGACAAAGGAGGGCGCTACCATGGTTGCCAAGGCTCGAGCCGCCTGGATTAGCCGCCAATGGGATGCCTTGCCGTTGGCTGCTTGATTCTACAGAATTTGAATGCTCCCCAGGAAGATTTTGGGCGCTGTTCTATTGTCTATAGGATAAAATATTGTCAAAGCGCCATAACTTCAACATGTCTCATAAAGCAAAAAAGTTGTTTATTATTTGCATCTTAGTGATTTCAACGCATTTTTCTTATGACCCTGCGTCATTTCTAATCCGTGCATTTGAAACCAATACAATCAAGGCTCAATTCTCTCAAGCCCAAAAAAATTGGAAAACGCTTGCCATTCAAAATTACAGTTTTGAAATTCAAGGGAACTCAGAGAGCATTTGCGCAGTGAACGCCATCATTGAAGTTAAAAATAATGTTGTTATAAAAGTACAGCCTTCCGATTCAAACTTGACTCTCCCATCAAGCAAATGGGCAGACCCTGATTGGGGCGATGAAGTTTTTTTGTGTAATTACAATCATTTCACCATTCCGCGCATGTTTGCCATGCTGGAGACGATTTTACAAGACTCCCCCCTCAGCGTCCTCAACATAAAATTTGACTCACAATATGGTTTCATTAGTAAATTTGAAGATGGCCTGTTTGCAAATAATGGTTGGCTTTCTTTTAGAAACATGAAAATTTATAATAAATTTCATGTGACCAACTTTCAGCCTCAATAATACAAAGCATAGATAGTTAGGTTATAATTTCTGCAAGCCCTGATAGTTCAATGGACAGAACAAGGCACTCCTAAGGCTTAGATGCAGGTTCGATTCCTGCTCAGGGCATAACCGGCGCGAAAACGCCGGTTTTTACTTCCTCTTGCCATACCCCAACTGCTTCAACATATACGGGTCGTCGCGCCAGTCTTTCGAGACCTTCACGCGCAATTCCAAAAACACTTTGCGCCCGCCCATCTCTTCGCTCTCTTTTCGCGCGGCGGACCCGATGGACTTCAACATCTTGCCGCCCTCGCCAATGACGATTCCTTTTTGAGAATCGCGTTCGACAAAAATCGTCGCGGCGATGTAAGCCATTCCATTTTCGCGCTCTTTGAATTCATCTATTCTGACCGCCAGGCTGTGCGGCACTTCGTCGCGCAGTTTGATCAGGCACGCTTCGCGGATTAAATCCCCCGCGATTTCTTTTTCATACAAATCGGTGATCTGATCTTCGGGATAATCCGCCTCTCTCTCCGGGACGGCCTGAATCAGCGCTTCGGTCAGTTCGCCCAGCCCAAGCCTTTTTTCCGCGGAGACGCGCATGGCGCGTACGCCGCCGGGAGCAGAAATCAAATGAAGGTATTCACTTTCGCGCGCGGACAAATCGTCAGCGTGGACAAGGTCTATTTTGTTCAGAACCAGCAGGCGGCGGGTACGAGGCGAAATTTCCTTGAGGAGGGAAGAGATGAGGATGTCCTCCTCGGTCGGTTGAGTCGAAGCGTCCACCAGCCAGAGGATCAAATCCACGCCGGTGAGGGTTTCTTCGGCTTCGTAGTTCAGGAACTCGCCGAGTTTGTGTTTTGCTTTGTGCAATCCGGGCGTATCCACGAAGATGAGTTGGGCGTTTTGGAGCGTGAGGATGCCGAGTTGACGTTTGCGCGTGGTCTGCGGGCGCGGCGAGACGGCGGCGATCTTCTGCCCGAGCAATGCGTTGAGCAGCGTGGACTTGCCGACATTGGGACGACCGATGACGGCGATAAAGCCGGAGCGATGATTCATGCAATTTCCTTTACCAGATAGTATTGCCCGCGCTCGAAGCCGCGATCCAAATAATATTGGCGCGCGCCGACGGCGGCAATGACGGCGAGTTTTTTGAAACGGTTTTCTTTTGCAATCCGTTCCGCCTCTTCAAGCAGGCGCGTTCCCAGACCAACGTGCTGCGCCGCGCCCGTTTTTTCGACGCCCACGCCCAGCGACTGCCCATAGACATGCACTTCACGGATGAGCGCCGCGCCGTTTAAATCCGCCAGTCCGGTTTCGGGGGATTTCTGGGACGGCAAAGATAATCGAATGAACCCAGCCAGGGCGTCTTGCGCGGTGTTGAACGAGATGAAATGTTCCTCCGCTTCCCCGGCTGGATAGACGAGATCGCTCAACGCCAATGAAGAAATTTCGACCGCCCTGCCTTTCACTTCGCGGCAGCGGACGCACTGGCATTTTGTTCCGCGCTTTTTCATTTCATCGTGAACGTCCTGCCGCAAACTTGTGCGGCGATTCCCTTCGACGACGTTGTTGCCCGGTATGTCGCGGATGACGCGGTTGACGCGGCAGTATCTCGGAATGGACGGCTTGATATCGGCGATCAGTTCAACGAGTTCCTGAGTCGTATAAGGCTTGAACTCGCCGCGTTGCCAGTATTCATATAACTCTGCATTGGCAAGCAATTGATTGGGATAGATTTTAATCTCATCCGGGCAGTGGTCGTTCCACAGGCGCGAGAAGTCTGCGCGGTCCGATTCGGGCGTCGCGCCGAGCAGGTTGGGCATCCAGTGCAACACGATCTTGAACCCGGCGGCTCTCAGCAGCGCCACAGCCCTGCGCGTGGATTCCACGTCATGCCCGCGTTTGTTGACCTCCAGAATGTGATCGTCGAAACTTTGCGCGCCGAGTTGAACCTTCGTCACGCCGAGATGACGCAGCCATTTGATCTCGTCGGGGTTGATCTCGTCTGGTCTTGTCTCGATGACCAGTCCCACGTTGCGATGCCGAGCGGTTTCGTTGAGTGTGTGGATTGCCGGAAGATTCGCCACAGAGGACACGGAGTCCACAGAGATTTCATTTTGTTCTTCTCCGTGATCTCTGTGATCTCCGTGGTAAGAGCAATTCATCGCGTCGAAGCAACGCGCCACAAACCACTCCTGATAATCGCGCTTGTACGAAGACCACGTTCCGCCCAAAATAAGCAATTCGATCTTGTCGGTGGGATGACCGAGATTCTTCAAGGCGCGGATGCGCGACTCGACCTGTGTAAACGGATCGAACTCATGTTCGAGGGCGCGCATGGCTCCGGGCTCGTCGGGCAGGTAACTTTTTGGCATCCGCGCGTCGGTGGGGCAGAAGATGCACTTGCCGGGGCAGGGATAGGGCTTGGTCAACACCGTCACCGTCGTCACGCCGGAGAGAGTGCGCATCGGCTTCATGCGGATTTTTTCGAGCAATGCCGGGTCGGGTTCGATTTGTCCGGCTTCGACCTTTTGTTTGTATGCGGCGACCAATGCGGCTTTGTTCAAGTACCCCCCGCCCTCGAGCGGATGGCGCCGGATCAGCGTCATCACATCTTCGCCCTCGCGGATTTTGTTAAGCAGAAAATGCGCCAACTCCATTTTCTGCGGAGTCAGCGCGTTGATCTTCTTCCAGCGTTGTCGTTTTTCGGTAAATTCCATAGCGCGGTTGTACCGCAAACTTTAGTTTGCGCCCAGGCTCGCAAGAATATCCTCCCGGGTCAGGTAGGGGAAGTCGCGCAAAATTTCCTCCTCCGTCATCCCCGATGCAAGGTACTCCAGAACGTCATATACAGTGATCCTCACCCCCCGAATGCACGGCTTTCCACCGCGCTTTCCGGGTTCGATGGTGATGATGTTTTTGAATTCCATGAGACACTCTCCATTTCGGGGGGCAAAACTCATTATCAGCGCTTCGCGAAATGTCATTCTGAGCGGAGCGCACATGCATCGCGGTGCGGATGCAGTGCGGGAGAATCTCTCCTCCCGTCTGGGAGCCTTCCTGCCAAGGTAGAGATGCTTCTCTTCGTTCAGCATGACACGCCTTTTCGTGATCTGCTGATTATACGCCAGCCGATTTTTCTTCCTTCGCGCCTTCCTTCACTTCGATCCGAAAGTCCCGCTTCAACTCTTCGATGTCCTTCTTCCTGAACATCTCGGTATGCAAGCCGCATTCCACTTTTCCGCGCCCCGCCCAGCGACCGGCGCGGTCGTCGTCATCCATGCCGATGGCAACGGTGCAGGGAGCGCAACCCACGCTTCGATAGCCGGTTTCATACAGCGGGTGCTTCGGCAGGTTGTGTTCCTGCATGTAACGCGCAATATCCGTCTTCGTCCAGTTCAACAGCGGGTTGACTTTCAGCAAGCCGTCGGGTTGTAATTCCAAGATTTTTGCGTGGGCGCGCGCGGATGTCTGGTCGCGGCGGATGCCGGTGATCCACGCCTTCACGTCCTGCAATGCCTTTTGCATCGGCTGGACTTTGTGCAGGTAACAACACAGGTCCGGGTCTTCGAGCGGCAGGCTGCGGATGTGATTCCTCGCAAATACATCCCAATGGTGATCGCGGTACAGGTCCACAACGTTGATGCGCCATTCGGAGGCGATGCGTTCGCGGAACATGAGCGTATCCCAAAAGTGATAGCCGGTGTCGAGGAAGAAGACCGGCGCACTGCGGTTGATCCGCGTAACCATGTGCAGGAGCGGCATGGACTGGGTTTGAAAGGACGAACTCAGCGCCGCCTCGGGCCAGTATTCCTCCAACGCCCAGCGGATGATCTCCTGCGGGGTTTTGGTTTCGAACTCCTGCGAAAGTTTTTCGATCTCCGATGGAAGCATGAAGCGATTATACCTTTTAGGCTCTTCAGGATTAAGTGGGATGGAAACTCGTTTTACCACTGGGCGCACGGAGGGCGCGGAGATTTTAAAGAGTTTTTCTCTGTGGACTCTGTGTTCTCCGCGGTGAAAAAACAGGCAACCCCACCAATACCAAAGAGCCGCCTTTTGCGCCTTGTGCGCCGGGTATCATATAATCAACGCATGAATTCAGCCACAGCCGAACGCCTGCTCGAGATCAACCGCGAATTCTACGAACGCTTCGGCGCATCGTTTTCCGCCACGCGCCAGCGTTTGCAACCAGGCGTGAAGAAGATTCTCGATTCGATCAGGGCGGATGATTCCGTTTTGGATCTGGGATGCGGCAACGGGCTGTTCCTGCGCGAGTTGAGTCGGCGCGGTCACAACGCCCCGCTTCTGGGCGCGGACTTTAGCCTGTCCCTGCTTCGGGAGGCGGAGTCTGCGCCGGGGGTGGAGTGGCGCGAGGCGGATTTGAGTCGGTTATCAGTAAGCAGTGACACTTCGACCAGGCTCAGCGCAAGTCAGTTATCGGTAAACAGTCGGCAGTGGTCGGTGGTTACATGCTTTGCGGCGCTGCACCACATCCCAGCTGTTGAATTACGATTGAATATATTGAATACGGTTCGCGTGTTGTTGAAACCCGATGGGAAGTTTTATCTTTCGAACTGGCAGTTTTTGAACAGCGAAAAACTCAGGGAGCGAATCCAGCCGTGGGGGCGGGTTGGGTTGCGGGATGAAGATGTGGACGAGGGGGATTATCTGCTGGACTGGCGCGGCGGCGGGGAGGAAGGCTTGCGGTATGCGCACCAATTCTCGGCGGAGGAACTGCTTGGGCTGGCGAACCAGGCTCAAATGAAGGTCGAGGCGGGGTTTTTATCCGAGGGAGAGAATGGGCGGCTGGGGTTGTATCAGATTTGGGGGCGGGGATGATTTATTCATCCGCTATGACGCGATTGCGCCCGGAGTTTTTTGCCCGGTAGAGAGCCGCGTCGGCGCGTTCGATGAGGGTTTCCAATGTGTCGGCGCTGCGAGCTTCTGCCACGCCGATGCTGGAGGTGATCGTGATGTTTCCGGCGTCGGTGATGAAGGGCGCTTTCATGACGCCCTGGCGCAGGCGTTCGGCGATTATGCGCGCGGCTTCGAGGTTGGTCTCAGCCAGGAGCATGACGAACTCTTCGCCGCCGTAGCGCCCGACCATGTCTGTGGCGCGCGAATTTTTCAAACAGCGTTGCGCCAGTTGATGCAGGACCTGGTCGCCGACGGCGTGCCCGTGCCGGTCGTTGATCTGTTTGAAGCGGTCAATATCGAACATCATTGCGCTGATGGGGCGGGCGATGCGGCGCGCGCGCTGAAATTCGAATTCGCCCAGTTGGTAAAGCCCGCGCCGGTTGTAGACGCCGGTCAGCGCGTCGGTGATGGCCTGGGTTTTGGTCTCCTGCATTTTGCGCGCGTTCTCCAAAATGACGGCGACCTGGTTGGCGAACTCCAGCGCCAGCGCGATCTCCCGTTCTTGAAAATCGTCGGGTTTGGCGCTGTCTATGGCGAGCAAGCCGATGATTTTGCCCTGGGTGATGAGCGGCACGCCCAGCCATGAGCGGATGTGGTCGTGCGGCGGCTCGGTGAATTTTTTATAGGATTGCCGGGCGTCGGCGAGGCGGTGGGGTTTGCCGGTTTCGACGACCGCGCTGTTGGGGTTGTCGGCGGAGAGCGGGAAGCGCATCCCAAGCACGTCGGCTTCGTTCTCCCATCCGCGTCCGCCGATGATGACCAGTTCGTCGTCTTCGAGCAATTGAACGGAGGCGCTGTCGTAGGCGACGACTTTTTTGAGCTGGTCGAGGACGTGGTTGACGGCGTTGTCCAGTTCCAGGTTTTCGGCGATTGCCATGCCCGCCCGGCGCAGGGTTTCGGAGGTTTCGGCTTTGCGTTTGGCTTCGTCCATCGCCTGAAATTTTTCGAGCGCCAGGGCGATCAGAGACGCGGCCTGTTCGCAGATCTGCACTTCTTCCGCGTCGAAGCGATGCAGGTCGTTAAACGAGATCAGCGCGGCGCCCAGTTTTGTTTGCATGGCGATCAGCGGAAGGACAATGACGGATTTGGAGGGAAATCTGCCGGTCACGCTTGGGGAGGCGTAGGGCGTGTCGGCGACGTTTTCGATGACGAGCGTGCGCCCAAGTTGGAGGGCGGATTTTGTAAACGTGCGTTCGTCGGGGTCAATCAACGTTTGCGGATAGGATTGCTGTAATTCGCCCGAAGCCGCGAATGGGATGGTGCGCTGGTTGGCGTCGTCCCACAGGGTGAGGAAGCAGCCGGATGCGCCGATCAACTCCGCCAGCCGATCGGTTGTGATGTCGGCCATTTCTTTCAAACTGGCGGCTTGCAGTGAAACGGTGACGATCTCCTGAAGCAGCGTCAGGGCTTGCTGGCGGCGGATCAGTTTTTTTGCGGATCGCGCGCGCGTTTCCGCCGCGCCGATGATGTTGGCGGCGGTCAGGAATGCGTCCAGTTCCATGCCGGTCCACTCGCGTTCGCGCAGACATTCGTCGAACATGAGGAATCCCCACCATTCGGATTCGACGAAAATCGGCACAGCCGCAAGCGAGAGAAAGCCCATCTGCCTGAAAATATCCGCCTCGTGCGCGGGCAGGTCTCTCACCACGCCGTAGATCGGGCGCCCGGCCGCGAACAGGTTTGCCCAGCGTTCGAAGTTGACTGTTTTCAAAGGCACGTCTTGGAACGCGGGGTTATGCAGGCGCGCTTCCACCCCCGGCGCGGCCCATTCGTATGCCAGGCTCGAATAAATCGCGTCCCCGTCGCCCCTGCGGTTGACGATCACCTGAACGCGGCAGACATCCGCCGCCTCGCCCAGGCTTTGCAGGACCTCGCCAATGTGCTTTTCCCATTCCTGCGATCTCAAAAATTGCTCTGCCGCCATGTTGATGGCGGCCATGATCGAGCCGCGCCGTTGCAACTCGGTCTCTTTTTCCTTGCGTTCGGTGATGTCGTGCAGGGAGATGATCGTGTGTTTTGCGGCGCGGTTGGATAATGTGATCAAGCTGACGCTCGCCTCGAAGGTCTTCGCTTCTTTCCCCGCCCGAACCTGAATCTCCTTCCAATGCTCGTCCCCGTCCAGGCAGGGTTCCAGAGCCTGATGAAAAAGCGCCGCGACCTGTTTGAAGGGCTGTCCGATCGCCAGGTCTTCGGTGATTCCGATCATTCGCTCCGCCACCGGGTTGATATACAGGATGCGCCGTTCGTGGCTAAGGACGATCACGCTTTCCTTCATGTTCTTGAGGACGGTCAGGTATTCGAAGGTGAGGATTTCCGAAACGCGGTATCGCAAGGTGACCCATGCCAGCCCGATGGCGGAAGGCAGGAAGAACAGCGAGGTGAAGTCAATGTATGGGATGGGGCTGATCCCGAAGACAAACAGCGCGGTCCCGGCAAAGGAACAGAGCATAGCCAGTATGACAAGGCTGATGTGCAGGCGGTAAACGCCCGGGCGCTGTAAAAAGTCCATGATGAGAATGGAGCCGGCAAGCGTGAACAAACCGTACGAAAAGGTCGTGCTGAACCAAAAGACATTCCCGAAATGGACGTTCAATATCCCCAACCCGCCCATCGGGATGATGCGTTCCGAGTCCCACATCCAGCGGTGCAGCGGGTTGGTCCAGGCGAACAGCAGGGTCAGGGACGGGATCAGCCAGACAAGCGCGCGAGCGCGGGGAGTGAGCAGGTGCCCCCGTCCGGTGTAATCGAAGGCGTAGAAGAAGAGAAAAACCGGCATGCAGGCAATGCCGATGTATTCCAGGCTGACGGCGAACAGTTTGCCCGGCAGGGTCGGCAGAAAGACCTCCAAAGCGTACATCAACGCCCAGATGGACACGGAGAGCATGGTCCACGCAAACGGAATTACCGCCACAGCCGGGCGTTGCCGCCAGGCGTACAGCCCCAGCAGGACGTAGAAGATCGCGGCCAGGACAAAGATGAAGGGGATCAGCAATTCAAAACGTGGCATTTTATAAGACGATATTTCCGGCGGTTCGTGAAAACTCCAAATGGCGCGCTCCCCCCGGCGCGGCTGACGATTGTGCCGGGAGACCGCCGCCTCTCACTGGTGTGCGATGTTGATTTTATTTGCCAATGGAATTATTTTCATTATAAGTGAATGATAATTCGGACAAACTCTCATATTTGAAAAGGGCGCGCGTTCGTCTGTGGCGGTTTGTGTCGCGCCGGCGGGAACTCCGCTTGAATCGCATCGCGCCCGTGAAGGGCGCGATGCGGTCTGTCTTATATGATTACCCGCTGGGGGGCGACGATGTATTGCCACCAATTATTATGAATGCCGTTTTTGCGTCCCGCCGCGCGCGGGAGATGGTCGAGCCACCATCTATGGTGGGCGCGGATTTCGCCGCCGCCCCATTCGCTCGACGCAACCATGCGGACGTCGCCTTTGAAGTTGGGGAAGTTCAGCAACCAGTCGTAACATTCGCTTTTGACCGGAGTCTTGTTGCCCCAGTCGTAATCCGCCTGGCTGTTGGGCGCAAAGTGGACGTTGCCGCAGGCGGCTTTGCCGGGCGAGGTCTTGTCGTAGCGGATGAAACGCTTCCACAGGTTCGCTTCGCCGGTCAGTTTGCTGAAGGTTTTTTCCATGATGGACTCGACGCGATGCCCGTAGGACTCGTGCATCTCGCCCACGCCGCGCTCGTAGGAAAAACCCATGATCACAAAACGCCGTTTGCTGGCGGAGGTGTTCGCCAGCGGCGGGGCGTTGCACCAGAACGCGCCGGGCCCGCCCATGACGGATTCGTAGAAGCCTGCATGGGGGAAGCCGAAGATCCACACTTCGTCAATTTCGCTGCGCGCCACGCGCTGAAGGATGTTGAACTTTGTCAGGATGGCGTTATAGTCCGCTTCCTGAGGCATGTGCGGCTGGGCGGCTCCGGTCAACACCGCGTAAAGGGTTTCCGGCGTGTAACGAAAACCGTCGGTCTTGGCGGGGATTTCGTTCACGTCCAGGCGCTGGGCGATCTCGTAACGCGCCATGCCCTTGCTCGTTTCCAGAATGTCGGCGATGAAGCCGGTCACAAGGTCGGTAGTGTTCTTCCAGTTCATCTTCTGCGAGAGTTTGACCCCCGTCGCAGGGTCCATAACCGGGTCGTAGACGATGAGCAGAACCCTGCTTTTGGCGATCTGCGCGGGTTCTGCCGCGCTGTCTTTTGGGTAGGGCGCTGGACGGAACAGGTTGATGATGGCGGTAATGATGTCGGTCATGGGAGTCTCCTCGCTTTAGGGCATGTTGGCGGCCGTTTGCTTCTGCCGCCGAGCATATAGAAACCGCCTTGAGAAAAATCCTGTCAGGGCATGTTGGCGGCGAAATAGATCTGGCCGTCCACTGCAAGATATAACACGCGATTGGGGCTGACGGCTACGGCGGCGGCTGGCAAAGGCGGGATGGACCTCGCGCCCCGCGCCTGCGCCTGGAACTGGTTCTGCAACTCGAATGTGCGCGGCGCGAAACGCATGATATTGCGGTTTTCCGAATCGAGCAGAAGGATGGAAGGATCGGGCGGGGCGGCGAAGATCAACTGGGTGAAATGAGCCGTTGAAAACAAGTCCATGTCGGCATAGGCGGGGATGGGGTTGACGCGATTCAATGGGTCCTCGCATTCGGAAGCGCTTGCGTCCACGCGGCTGTAGTTACAACGCGAGATGCGCCCGTCGGCGTGCAGCAGGTACATTTCGTCGCCGAAGACGAGGAAGTCAATCACGTCCTGCGCGGGCGTCTGCTGTCCGAAGAAAAAATACGGGCGGTCCACAAAGGCGGCTTCCTTGCCGGGATAAACCCACACGGCGCGGGCGGGAGCGTCCAACACATATAAACTCCCGGCGTCTAAGGCGAAACCGGTGATGCGCGTCCAGTTGGTGTCGGGCGCGGGCAGGAGACCGGTTTGGGGCGTGCCGCCGGGCTTGCAATAAACGAGGTTGCCTGCCGCGTCCAGCGCGAGGACGGTCGCGCTGTAGATGTTCGTGATGGGCAGGGTCAGGATGTCCACAAAGGGACCGGCGTTGTTGTTGCTGCCCGGCCTGCAATCAAAAGTTGTGTCGAGTTCGAAGCCGCCCGCGCCGGAGGGGATGGCGCGCATCACTTCGCCGTTGGCGGCGTTGAGCAGGTATAGATCGTTCTCGGTGGCGGCAATGCGGCTGACTTGAATCCCCGGGTTGGCGCTGAATGCCGGGTTGAAATTCATGCGCACAATGCCGAGCAGCCGGTCGAGGTTCGCCTGCGCCTCCTCCCTGAGGGCAATGGTGTCGTTGGTGACGTTGTGCGCCTCCGCCCGGTCAACATTCGACAAAACATTCTCCCAGGCGATGCGCTGTTCGACGGGGTTCGTCAGCGCGAGCGCCTGCTCCTTCAATTGCAACGCCTGGTTGTAGTACACATCGTATTGTTCATTGCGCCCGTAGCGCATATACACGACCACGGCGACGGTCACGACGATCAATGGAATGAGAATCGCCATGAATCCCATCAAGGCGGCGGGCGACACAGGCTGGACATCCGCGGTTTCGTTCGAGGGCAGCAGGCGCGGCAGGAAGTTGCGAATCCGTTCGCCGAGCGCGGCGCTGCCGTGACGGAATCCCTGCATGATGTTGACGGCGGCTTTCGCGGCTTGCTTTGCGCCCGGCGAGGGTTCGCGCGGCGTTTCGATCTTCGGCGGCTCTGCGATCTGCGCAGGCGCGGCTTGTGTTTCCGGTTCTTCTTTTTCTTCCGCTTCATCCGCGAGCGCCCGCGGCTTCGCGCGCGGGATGGACGCGGGAAATTCGCGCGGCGTTGTTCTGTGCGGCAGGCTTGCAAGCGGATCCGCCGCCGGGTTTGAATAGGGAACTGCATCCCGCCCCTGCGGCGGAATCGAATAAGCCGAAGGCTGGAGGAGATGCGCCTCGGGCGTGGACTCAACCTCATTGATGGCTGGGGGGCTTGGGCTTAAGTCTGAGGCGGGCGGGGGCGTGGATTCAGGCTCGGGCGCAGACTTCACTTGCGGCGGAGAGTCCATCCCTTTTTTATAGAAATTGATCGCCCCGCTTCCTTCCACAGTTTGCATCAAGACAGCGTTGAGGTCTTCGTTTGTAAGCGAGATCAATCTGCGGCGCGTGGCTTCTAGCGACGAAGTTTTCGCGCCTTCGAGCGGCGCGACCCAGGCGTTGGGGACGCGCCCGCAAAAAAGCAGGCTGTCGTTCGCAGAGAGATGGGCTTGCGCGTAATGGATGTTGAGCGATTGACTCGAACCCAGACCCTTGCCTGAGATCGTCGGCTCGAAGATGTGCCGCGCCCCCTTCGAGCTGATCCAGTAGGCGTGCATGGGCCCGTTGATCGAAAAGATGCACTGCGATTCGCGCATGACAGCGAGCGTCATGAATGCCAGCGTGTATTGCCCCGTGCCGCTGGCGGTCATGTTGCGTTCGAGCAAAATTCTGTTTAGCGATTCGGCCGCGGCGCGCAGGGCGCTTGTGACGGCGCGCGGCGTTTGATAGTAAACATCCGCGACGTCTGCGGCGAGTTTGCGGTATTCCCCGGTCGTCACCTGGGCGTTGCCCGCCAGCAGAAGGTAGACGATCAGGCGCTCCTGGTCGCGCCCGCGCGCGGCGTTCTTCGGCGGTTGATGCGCCAGCACGCCGGGCATTTCGTCCTGTTCCGCGCCCTGAACGCGATAGATCGGTGAGAGGTTGATGTCGAGGGGCATGTAAGAGATTCGCTTGATCTGGCTTCATTATAACTGGTAACTTTCAGGCATTTCTTCCACACATCTCCGCGAATTTTTCGCTGATAAACTTCTTAAGAAGCGGCAACGCTGACACAAAACATTTTGAACCACTGAGACGCGGAGACACTGAGAAAACCACATAAAATCTCCGTGCCTCAGCGCCTCCGTGGTTAGGAATTGGGGTTTTACATGGATCAATGAAGACGCCAGCGCTTACGCCCGGCTCAAGCATGAGTGAATAATCAACTGGTACAATGACGATTATGGATTTTCAACTACTCGATAATTTCGATCAAATCAACGCCGGCGAATGGAACGGGCTTCTCAAGGAGTCCGTCAGCGACACGCCGTTTTCGCGTCATGAATATCAAAAATTATGGTGGGAGCGTCGCGGCGGCGGCGAATGGAAGGATGCCCGGTTGGTTTTGATCGCGGCGCGCGAAAACGAAAAACTCATCGGCATCGCGCCGCTCTTCATCGCGGAATATGAAAATCGGCCCGCCTTGTTGTTGAATGGAAGCATCGAGATTTCGGATTATCTGGATTTGATCGTCCGCGCGGATGACCACTCCCGATTCCTCTCCGGTCTTTTGGATTTCCTCGCCTCCTCCCCCGCCCTGAGTTGGTCGCGCCTCGATTGGTATAACCTTCCCGACGACTCTCCGACTCTCGCCGCCCTCAAAGCGGAGTCGGCGACCCGGGGCTGGACTCACCGCGAGGAGATCTATCGTCCCACGCCGCGCATCGCCCTCAACGGCAGTTTCGACGATTATCTCTCGCGCATCGAAAAGAAACAACGCCACGAGATCCGCCGAAAAATGCGCCGCGCCGCCGAATCGGACTTGAACGTGCGTTTCGTCCTCGTCGAGCGCTCAGCCGACATCGAACCCGAATTGAACGCCTTCTTCGACCTGATGACTCACGACCCGGGCAAGGCGCAGTTTCTCCATCCCGCCATGCGCGAACAGATGACTGACATCCTCCGCGCGGCGCACAATGAAGGCTATCTCTGGCTTGGCTTCCTTGAAATTGACGGCGTGAAGACCGCCGCCTCCCTCAACTTTGATTACAACGGAAAACTCTGGGGATACAACTCCGGCGTCAGCCGCGCCCACATGGAACTCTCCCCCGGCTGGGTTTTGCTCGGTCATACCATTCAGTGGTGCTGTGAGAACAACCGCCATGAGTTCGATTTCATGCGCGGCGACGAGGAATATAAATATCGCTTTGGGGGAGCGAATCGGTTCGTGATGCGGGTCGAATCGGGAGTCCGCAAATGAGGCTCGTCGCGCGCTTTTGACGCTTTGCCGATATTGAGATCGAAAAGCGGTAGCGGCTCCCGGTAAATGAAGGAAGTCGGAACGCCATTCCGACTTGCCGCCGTTATCATTACATTGGAGCCATTGCCCGCCGGTTATGAAGCGGAGATTAATCAGCCTGCTTTGCGCGGGCAGATATTTTTTATGTGGCAATTTCACCGCGTCGGGGGTAATATTTACCCCGTAACGGAGGCATTCATGCGAGATTTGACCAATGAAATCGTCGAACTCATCCGGCGGACGTCCTCATCCCTGCCGCCGGATGTCGAAAAACGGCTGAAAGAGTCCATTGAAAAGGAGGCGCCCGGCTCGGCGGCGCGCGGCGCGTTGGAGACGATCATGAAGAACATCGAACTCTCCCGCGCCAACTCCACGCCGATCTGCCAGGATACCGGCACGCCGATCTTCTACGTCCATTACCCGGTTGGTTGGTCCACGATCCAGTTGCGGAAGCAGATTCGCGCCGCGCTGGAGGAAGCGACGAAGAAGTCCTTCATGCGCCCAAATGCGGTGGATGCGATCTACGATAAAAACACCGGCAACAACCTCGGCGGCGACGATTTTCCATACATCCATTTTGAAGAGATCGAAGGCAATGACCTCGTCATTGAGTTGATGCTGAAGGGCGGCGGATGCGAGAACGTCGGGCGGCAATATTCCCTGCCGGATAATTCCCTCGGCGCGGGGCGCGACCTGGCTGGCGTCCGCAAGGCAGTATTGGACGCGGTGCAGAAAGCCCAGGGTCAGGGGTGCGCCCCCGGCATTTTGGGAGTTTCCATCGGCGGCGACCGCGGCTCGTCCTACATCAAATCGAAGGAAGTGTTGTTCAGTGAAATGGGCACGCGCAACAAAGACCCCAAACTTGCCGAACTGGAGGAACGCCTTACGAGCGAAGCCAACGAAATGGGAATCGGTCCCATGGGCTTCGGCGGCAAGACGACGGTTCTCGACACCAAGATTACCGGTTTGAGCAGATTGCCCGCCTCGTACTTTGTCTCGGTCTCTTACATGTGCTGGGCATACCGGCGAAGGAAGATGACCGTGAAGGGCGAACAGGTAATTTACGATTGACGATTGAAGACTTACGATTTTACGGATTACGCATCACGGATTAAATAATGCGTGATG
>CAADGT010000137.1 GCA_900696595.1 uncultured Chloroflexota bacterium | reverse complement strand
CTAAGAGTGTAAGGCAATCAGACCATTTCCATGGAAATGAAACTCCCTTCTGCCTTCACCCAAAACATCCGTGCCGCCTTCGGCGAACGCGGACGGGAGCGGCTCTCCCGACTGCCTGATTTGGTCGAAGAGGCATCCGCGCGCTGGGGGTTGGCGAACATGCGGGCGGTATCCAATCTCTCATATAACTTTGTCGCTTATGCAAACCGTCCTGAGCGGAACGATGCGCAGTCGAAGGACGGGGTGATTCTAAAGATCGGCGTCCCAAATCCCGAATTGATTAGCGAAATACAGGCGTTGAAATTCTTCGGCGGGGAGGGCGCCTGCCGGTTATTGGATTGCGACGAGGAAAAAGGGTTTCTGCTGATCGAGCGCCTCCAGCCGGGGACAATGCTCGCGGAGTTGGAGGATGACGACAAGCGCACGCGCATTGCGATGGAAGCGGCGCGGGTATTCTCGGAATTAAAATGACACAGCCCCGCTTTTTGGCGGGGCTGTGTTTATTGGATTGCGGTCTTTACATGCCCAGAAGTCCGAGCAGGCTGACGACGCCGCCGACCAAAGCCAGGACGGCGCCGATCTTTCTGAACATATCGGTATTGAGGGCTGAAACGAAAGCAGCCAATCCATACCAAATGAAGAACAACGCAATACACCAAGCGCCAATGACAGCCATTTCACACTCTCCTTTGAGTTTTGGGCTGGCAGAATCGCCAGTCTAAATATGATAACCCCAATCCGATTTAGAGGTTGCGGGGGACTTTTTTCCGGGGTGTTACAATTGCCGCATGACTTCCCTAAGCGTTCCGGCGGAATTTACGCTGTATCGAAAAAATAAGTTCGATCAATCCACGCCCGCGCGGTGGATTTTTTCCCATGCCGCGCCGTATTGGTGGATTGTGGTCATGCTCGTGACCGGGGCGATCGGCAACGCCGTGTTGGCGGTGGTCGTGCCGGTGTTGACGGGCGACGCCTTCAACGCCATGCTCGCGCCGCAACCGGATACGTCTGTGTTACTGCCGCTGGCGCTCACCATCGGCGTTTCGCAGGTGATTCGCGGCGTCCTGCAATTGGGGCGCAACTTCGGCGCAGAGTTGATGGCGCAAAAAATGGAGCGCGACATCCGCGACGAGTTGTATCTCTCCCTGCTCGGCAAGAGCATGACCTTCCATAATTTGCAGCCGGTGGGCGATACGATGGCGCGCGCCACGAACGACGTGCGCGAGGTGAACTATATGTTCAGCCCCGGCGTGAACTTGGTCGTCGGCTCGTTCATGTTCATTTTGATGCCGCTCTTCTTCGGTCCGCGTTATCACCCGTCGCTGATTCTCACGCCGCTGTTATTCGCCGTGATTTATTTCGCCGCGCTGGCGGGCTATCTCAAGGCGCTGTCGCCCGTCACCGATACGGCGCGCGCCACCTTCGGGCAGATGAACACACATCTCTCCGAGTCGCTCGACGGCGTGGAGATTATGAAGGGCGCGGCGCAGGAGGAGGCGGAAGTGGACCGCTTCGTGACCAACGCCCGCAAAGTGCGCGACGCCTTCGTCAAACAGGGAGATCTCGAAGCGCGTTACATCGCCATGCTCCTGCTCGGTCTTGCCTTCGCAGGCGGGCTGACTCATGCCCTGTTCCTTCTGCGCGCCGGTCTCATTGACGTGGGCGCGGTCATCGGCTACTTCGGCATGTTGCAACTGCTCGGCTTCCCGACCTTTACCTCCACCTTCGCCTACTCGCAAATTTCTTTGGGGATGTCCTCCGCCCGCCGCATCTTGGATTTGATTCAACGCGAGACGAAACTCGACCAGAACGCCTCGGGCTTGACCTCGCAGATTCGCGGCGAAATCGAGTTTCGCAATGTCTCGTTCCGCTACCCCCCACCGTCTCCCCCCATTTTCGGAGAAAATGGGGGGAGAGCGAGAGGGGGGTATGTGCTGGAAAATATTTCCTTCAAGGTCAAACCCGGGCAGACCGTCGCGCTCGTCGGGCAGACCGGCGCGGGCAAGACCACGCTCGTCAAACTCATCAACCGCATCTACGACGCGACGGAAGGACAGGTATTGGTGGACGGAGCCGACGTCCGCGATTGGAATCTCGCCGCGCTCCGTTCGCAAATCTCCATCATCGAGCAGGATATCTTCCTCTTCTCGCGCTCGCTCAATGACAATATCGCCTTCGGCAAACCCGGCGCATCCAAAGAAGAAGTCGTCGCGGCTTCGATGGCGGCGCAGGCGCACGATTTCGTTTTGGATTTTGAAGACGCCTACGGGACGGTGGTCGGCGAGCGCGGCGTGACCCTCTCCGGCGGACAAAGACAGCGCATCGCCCTCGCCCGCGCCTTTCTCACCGACCCGCGCATTCTCGTCCTCGACGATTCGACTTCGGCAATTGACTCTGCCACCGAAGACAAAATCCAGCGCGCCATCGCCAACGCCTCGCGCGGACGGACGACCTTCATCATCACCCACCGCCTCTCCCAAATCCGCTGGGCAGACCTCATCATCGTCCTCCGCAAGGGACGCATCGCCGCCATCGGCTCGCACGACGAGCTGATGAAAACCTCCGAAGCGTATTCGAGGATTTTTAGAGAATAGAGAATAGAGAATAGAGAATAGAGAATAGTAAAACCAATCTCCAATCATCTAATCTCTAATCATCTAATCATCTAATCTCTAATCATCTAATCATCCAATCTCTAATCATCTATTCTCCAATAACTACCTATGGGCTTCTTCGCAGGACTCAACGACGAAAAATACGACCGCCAGTACAAGGACAACGAACTTGTGCGGCGTATGATCTCCTACTTCGGCTCGCAAAAAGCGCGGCTGGCTTTCGCGTCTGTCGTCATCCTTGTCATCGCAATCATCGGCGCGGCGCTGCCCGTCATCGTCAGCCGCATGGTGGACTTGATCAAGGAACAACCCGGCGTCGGCCAGATCCTTTTGGTGGGCGCGGCTCTTGTCGGCGTGGCGTTCGGTCAATGGGGGCTGAACTGGCTCAGGCGCGGTCTGATCGTGCGCGCCGTCGGCGACGTGGTGCTGGACATGCGCTCGCGCGCCTTCCGCGCCGCCGCCGAACACGACCTGTCCTTCTACGACCAGTTCTCCTCCGGGCGCATCGTCTCGCGCATCACCTCCGACACGAACGACTTCGGACAGCTGGTGGTCATCGTCACCGACGTGGTCGCGCAAATCATTCAAGCCGCGCTTATCGCCGTCGTGCTTTTTCGGACGGAATTAAGACTCTCGCTTCTGCTCATCGGCTTTTTGCCGGTCATCTTTGCCATAGCCGCAGGTTTTCGCGCCATGGCAAGGCGCGTCACAAAAAAAGGCATGAAAGCCATGTCCGACGTCAACGCCGCCATCAAGGAGACCATCAGCGGCATCTCGATCGCGAAAAATTTTCGCCAGGAAGAAGGCATCTTCAAATCGTTCGACGAATCGAACCAGCAATCCTACAGCGTGAACGTCCAGCGCGGCTTTGTGCTATCTCTTGTCTTCCCCACGCTCAACGCGCTGAGCGGCATCTTCGTCGGCATTCTCATCTACGTCGGCGGCAACAGCGCGGCGGCGGGCGCGATCAGCATCGGCGCGTGGTATCTCTTCATCATCAGCCTCGACCAGTTCTTCTTCCCCGTGCTAAACCTCACTTCGTTCTGGGCGCAGATCCAGGGCGGGCTTTCCGCCGCCGAGCGTGTCTTCGCGCTCATTGACGCCGACCCGAACGTCGTTCAAACCGAAAAACAGGATGTGCCGCGACTCAAGGGCGGGATTCACTTCGATCACATGCACTTCCGTTATTCGGATAAAGAGCCGGTTCTCTCGGACTTCAACCTGATCGTCCGCCCCGGAGAGACTCTTGCGCTGGTGGGACATACCGGCGCGGGCAAGTCTTCGATTGCAAAGTTGATCGCGCGTTTCTACGAATACCAGCAGGGACGCCTGCTGATTGACGGACGCGACATCCGCGCCTTCGACCTGACCCAATACCGCCGCCAGTTGGGGATCGTTTCCCAGGTCCCGTTTCTTTTCTCCGGGACGGTCGCCGACAACATCCGCTACGCCGCGCCGGGAGCGCCGGAAGATGAGATGCTTCGTCTCGCCAAACGCATCGGCGACGGCGAATGGCTGGACGCATTACCCAATGGACTACATACCGAAGTCGGCGAGCGCGGAAACCGACTCTCGATGGGACAGCGTCAACTCGTGGCGTTGATGCGCGTCCTCGTGCAGAACCCCGCCATCTTCATCCTCGACGAGGCGACCGCCAGCATTGACCCGTTCACCGAATGGCAGATCCAGCAGGCTTTGAATCTCATCCTCAAAAACTCGACCAGCATCCTGATCGCGCATCGTTTGTCCACTGTGAAGGCGGCGGATCGAATCGTCGTCATGCGCAAAGGCACGATCATCGAAGAAGGAAATCATCAGGGCTTGCTCGACCAGAACGGTCATTACGCCGAGTTGTACAACACGTATTTCAGGCATCAATCGCTGGCATACGTGGAGCAGGTCAAAGAGATGGTGGGGAAGTAAGGCAAAGCATCGGAGAATTCAATTCATGTATCACCGCTACGAATTTTTTTTCCAGAGACTTCCCAGACCTTTTGTTAGATTCTTGCGCGACTCTTATCTTGCCTTGCTCGACCTGCGAGACCGGGTCACAGGCAAGGCTGGAGCGCTGACTCCGCCGCGCTCGCTGCACTTCATCGGCGGCGGGGATTTTGAGTCCATCGGCGAGGTCTTCCTCGGTCACTTCATCAAAGTCGGCGGGCTGAAGGAAAATGAAACCGTCCTCGACATCGGCTGTGGGACGGGGCGGATGGCGATTCCCATGATGAAATACCTCTCGGACTCCGGCAGGTATCGCGGATTCGACATCTCGAAGAAAGCCATCGCCTGGTGCCAGCGCGCCATCGCGTCGAGAAAACCCAATTTCAAATTTTATTACGCCAACATCTACAACAAGGAATATAACCCGCGCGGCAAGGTCTCCGCGGCGGAATATCGTTTTCCCTGCGACGACAACTCGGTGGATTTTGCCTTTGCGACCTCGGTCTTCACCCACATGCGGCGCGGCGAGGTGGAGCGGTATCTCGCCGAATTAAATCGGACGCTGAAACCCTCCGGGCGGGCGATGGTCAGTTTCTTCATTTTGGACGAGGAGAACAGGCGGCTGGTGAAAGAAGGGCGCGCGGTCTACGATTTCGTCCACGACCTCGGCGATTGCCTGACCGTTGACCCTCACACCCCCGAACGCGCCACCGCTTTCACGCTCGATGACTTGAACGCGATGGTTGCGAAGGCGGGCTTGAAGATCGAACAGCCCATTTTGTACGGCTCGTGGTCGGGGAGAAAGAGCATGTTGGACGCGCAGGATATTGTGATCGTCTATCGTCGCTCGTAAATAACATAATCTTCCCGTTGCACTTCAACCGAATAACTCTCACCCAAAAACGCGCGCAATTCGGGAAAGTCGCGCGATGTGTCTTCGCCGGAGACCCAGGGTTTATCTATAGACGTCACCTCGACGATGAAGCGCGGTTTGGATTCCTGCAGTTGATTCATAAAGTCCGCGCGCAGGGATTGGATGTAGGGGTTGGACACATGATGATAAAAATAAAAATCGAAGACGTAGGAGGTGGCAAGCGGCGCGCGGGTTTGGAGCATGGCGAGCAATGCGCCGCCGGTCCAGTCCAGCGGTTGGACCTGGTCGCCGGGTTCGAGGTTGTCGGCGAGAAAATCCGCGATTGCGGCGGAGCGTTCGGAGGATGTGGCGATGGGTTTCCCTGCGAGTTGGCGGAGGAAGGTTTGGGAGGGGCGGATGTTTATAAGGATGAATGACAGAAGGATGAAGGATGAAAGATAGTGAATAGGGAATAGGGAATGGTTGGGGGTTGATGGTTGGGGGTTGATGGATAAAGATGCAACAAGAATAATTGTGTAGATAAAAGGAATGTAATGATAGGGAAAGAATTGTCCTGTCAGGGCGGGGTAGAGGGCGTAGAGGAGGGCGAGGGAGGCGAGGAGATAGGTTTGACGGTTTTTGTTCAGATAAATGCCGAAGGCGGCGGGGATGAGCCAGAACCCGCTTCCGCCCAGACGGGGAAGTTGATTCAGCAAATAGGCTGTTCTCTCCGCTGACGGCGTGACCGCCATCTCGCCGTTGATCTGGGAGTAGAGCCTCCAGTAGTTGAGGGCGATGGAGATGAAAGGGAATAGGGAATGGGTAATAGCGAGGTAAAGCGCGATGAGTGAAATGGGGATAATAAATCCGATGAATGCGGGAAGGACGATCTGTCGGGTGAGAGTTTGCAGAGTCAACTCTCGGCGTTCTCTCAGGTCTGCAATGTCAAAGAGCAGGAAAGGGACGAGTCCGAGCGCGGCGTGGGGCTTGAGGGTAAAGACGAGTCCGTAGAGGAGTCCGAGGCTGAGGCGTTTGAAAAAAGTCCGGGGGGCGTCCACGCCGATCCAAATCGAAAGCGATATAAAGATGAGGATGAGGTATTCGCGTTGAAGCGAGAGCGCGGGGCCGCCTTCGAGATATTTAAGGGCAAAGAGAATCGGCGCGGCAAGGGCGCTCGGTTTTCCAAAGCGGCGCATGGCAAAGTATGTGATGAGCGAGACGGCGGCGAGGATGGCGAGGTCGAGGATGCGTAAACGCAGGGGGCTGAAATTGGAGAGCAGTCCGAGCAGGTAATAGAAGAGGTAACTGCCGGGCATTTGGAAGTCGAAGAAGTCTTTGTAGGGCGTTTGCCCGTTTTGCATGAGGAGGGCTTCGTAGAGGAGCGGGGCTTCGTCGTGCGCGATGGGCCATGAAAGCGAAAATGCCGCCTGTGCGAGAAGCAGGGCGGCAAGCAGGATGAGGATGACAGCGGCGACGCGTTGAAGGCTATTTGACATCTTCTCCCAAATCCATTTCGACGGTGGAGACGACTGCGCGCGTAACGGGGTTGATCTTTGCGATGAAGTTCTTGTCGTTGACGTTGTAGATGACGAAGAAACTGGACGGGTCTTTGTAGTATTGCGATTGAATCGCGTCCACGTTTTGGATCAGTTCGGTGAAGCCCGTGCCGCTTACGTCCGCGATGCCGACGGTGATTTTGTCGCGGTAGTCAAAGTAGCCGTCGGCGTTGGAGTCGGCTTTGACGACGTTGAAGATCCAAAATTCGATGACGGTCGCGGGCTTGTCGGGGTCGTCGGAGTCGTAGGCGGGTTGGGGGAAACCGGCGGTCTGGATGATGACGGAGTTGTTATCCGGCAGGAGGCGGCGGTATTCTTCGGTTTGGGTGTTGAAGAAGACGTAGTTGAATGTGGCATAAGCGGAATAGCTGGAGTATCCGCTGCTGTTGATCCACTCGAAGGGGTTGGAGGATTCGCGCGTCACTTCGACCGGGACGATGCCCGCCATGAGATAGTCTGTGCCTTGAATGGGGTTGAAGGTGGAGAGGGTCTTTTCGACAGGTTTGGGCGCCTGCGACTCTCCGCCGTCGGCGGACGAGTCGGGCGGGGCGCTGCGTCCGCAAGCCAGGGCGGAGAACGAAAGCGCGAGCGCGAGCAGCAGGGTGGATGGTCGTTTCATGGGGTCCTCACTTTATGACTATCGCTTCGATCACTCAACGAACTCCCCGCCGACGATGTCTTTTTCAATAATCCGGCGGTCTGCGTCGAATTTGAAATTCGCTTCCACGCGCTGGAAACATTGGTTGGCGCCCATCAACACTTTGCGAACGCGGAAAACCTCGCCGCCCTGTTCGTAATCCACGCTGGGGTCGTTGTCGAGGTCAATGCGCCCTTCAATGGTCTCGCCGCAGCGCTTGCATGTGACGGCGAAGACGTAGTAATTTTTTCGATAAGATTCGCGGGAAGCGAAAAGTTTTTTGAGAAAGTTCATTAAAAACTCCACTTCCTCAAAACCTCCATCGCCTTGACGTGGGTCAAATCCAATTGCAGGGGCGTGATCGAAACGTAACCCGCCCGCAGCGCGCCGAAGTCCGTGCCGGGTTCGTCCACGCCAGTGGGGGCTTCGCCGCCGATCCAGTAATAGGGTTTGCCGCGCGGATCGCTGCGCACGTCGAGCGCGTCGCGGTAAACGCGCAATCCCTGTCTCGTAATCATATACCCTTTGAGTTCGGATTCCTGCAAATAAGGAACATTGACGTTGACCACGACCCCTGCGGGCAACCCATCCTTGATGACCTGCCCGACCACGCGCCTCGCGACTCCGGCGGCGGCGGAGTAGTCAATCGGGCCCTTGTGTCCCTCGGGCGAATCCAACGAAACCGCCACGCCGCGCACGCCCGCAATGACCGCTTCCATGGCGGCCGTGACCGTGCCGGAGTAGGTCACATCATGCCCCAAATTTGCGTTTGGATTAATGCCGGAGACGACGATGTCAACCTGCTCGTCAATCAGCCCGAGCAAGGGCAGCGCCACGCAATCGGACGGGGCGCCGTCGGATGCAAAGGCGGGCGTTCCGTCCGCGAGAATCGTTTCTTTAACGCGCAACGGACGCTCCATCGTCTTAACGTGACCGGAGGCGGACCAGTTTTTATCCGGCGCAAAGACAGTCACTTTGCCAAGTTTGCGCATCTCCTGCGCGAGGGCGAGCAGTCCCGGGGCGGTTACGCCGTCGTCGTTGGTTACGAGTATGTGCATGGGTTGATTTCCGATGAGATTAGAGATTGGGGATTAGAGATTAGAGATTGGAGATTGGAGAGGGAGCATTCAAATGATGTAGAAAAGGAGCCTCCGAGAAATCGGGTATAGTACCCGTAGGCAAGAACAAACGGAGGCTCCGCATGAAGTGTAGCACAGAAACCCTGAGCAAAATTACAGCGCTGT
>CAADGT010000136.1 GCA_900696595.1 uncultured Chloroflexota bacterium | reverse complement strand
CGAAGACCTCGCCACCCGTTTCGATGTCTTATCCCGCGGAGCGATCGCCGCCTCCGGCACAAAGGACGATTTCAAAAACTCGAACCTGCTGGACTTTTACAGGCGGAGTTTGGAGAATAGAGAATAGGGATTAGAGAATAGAGATTAGAGATTAGTGAATAGTGAATAGTGAATAGAACTATACCAATCTCCAATCTCCAATCACCAATCTCCAATCACCAATCAACCCCATGCCTTCTCCCTCCTTTTTCAAAGCCGTGTTTGCCATTGCGCGCAAAGACCTTGCGGCGGAGTTTCGTTCGCGCGAATTACTCTCCGCCATGCTGGTCTTTTCCATGCTGGTCATTCTCATCTTCAACTTTGCGCTGGAACTGAACGCGGATGTCCGCAAAACAGTGACGGCCGGGGTCTTGTGGACGACCTTCGCCTTCGCCGGGACTCTCGGCTTGAACCGCTCGATGGCTGTGGAAAAGGATCGCGGCTGTATGGACGGTCTCCTGCTCGCGCCGGTGGACCGTTCCGCAATTTTCTTCGGCAAGGCGCTCAGCAACCTGGCGTTCATGCTCATAGTCGAGATCATCGTCGTGCCGATGTACGCCCTGCTGTACAACGAAACGCGCATCTTTCAATGGGAATTCGTCGGCGTGTTATTGCTCGGCTCCATTGGGTACATCTCCGTCGGCACCTTGCTCTCCGCCATGTCCGCGCAGACGCGCACGCGCGATGTGCTGCTTCCGATTCTTTTGTTCCCTGTCGCCGTCCCCGTGCTTCTAGCCTCCGTCAAAGCCAGCGGCGCGGTCGTGGCCGGGCTTCCGCTCGAAGATTATCTGACCCCGCTAAATTTGCTCATTGTGTACGATGTGGTCTTCCTCGCCGTCTCATACATGATCTTCGATTTCGTGGTTGAAGAGTAGCCGGCGTTCTCCAACGCCGAGAGATCATGTCAGGCCGAAAGCCTGACCTACAGAACCAACTTTCAGACAGGAATCAGATTGATGGACTGAATCAACCCAAAGTCCGGTTGAGCCGCCAATCGTCAATCTGCAATCGTAAATCGTTAATCGAAAAAAGGAGTTCCTCAATGCAACAAAAACCAATCCTTCTCACAATTCTCGATGTTTTATCAATCGTCGGGCTTGGCGTATCAACTTATTTCGCGCTCGTCTACGCCCCGCCCGAGGCTGTGATGGGAAACGTTCAGCGCGTGTTCTATTTTCATGTCGGCACGGCCTGGGTCGGCATGATCGGGTTCATCCTGGCGGCGGTCTCCGGCATCGCCTACCTCGTCGCCAAAGACGCGAGATGGGATCGTTTTGAAGTCGCCGCCATCGAAGTCAGCGCCATGTTCTTCTTCATCACCATCGTCCTCGGTTCGATCTGGGCGTACCCGGTCTGGAATACCTGGTGGACGTGGGACCCGCGCCTGACCACCGCCGCCGTGACCGAACTGATCTACATCGCCTACTTCATGCTCCGCGCCGGAATCGAAGACCCCGAAAAACGCGCGCGCTTCGGCGCGGTCTATGCCCTGCTGGGCGGGTTGAGCGCCCCCGTCACATTCATGGTCATCCGCCTCTTTCGCACCATCCACCCGGTCGTGGTTGGCAACGGCAACCCGGAGGCGCAGGGCGGCTTCGACATGTCCGAAAAAATGTTGGCGGCCATGTTCGTCGCCCTCGGCGCGTTTACCATCCTCTTCATTGACCTGATATGGCATCGCATCCGCATGGGAAATCTGGAAGAGAAGGTCGAGCAACTCAAACTAGAAGTTTCGATGTAACAGGAGCATAAAAAATGGAAACCGCAATCAACACCGACGGATACATGGCCGCAGGCTATATCGTCGCCTTCCTCGTCATGGGGTTATACGTCCTCAGCCTATACCTCCGCCGCCGCAACCTGGAGCGCGACCTGGAAACCTACGAAACGCTAAAAACCGAAGGGAAGTAACCCGCCCCAAAAGCCCCCAGCCAAAGGAGTCCGTTATATAATCATGACGGACTCTTTTTATTTGCCCATGAAGACCAGAGCGAGCCGCTTCTTTTTGACTGTGATCGCAATCCTGAACATGGCGATTAGTTCCGGCTCCGCGCCCGCCCCCGGCCCGGCCCTCGCCCCCGATGCGGACTCCAACCCTCCGCCCGGGCCCGACCGCTTCTCCATCATCGCCGTCGAATACCAATCCTACGAATGGGAATTGCGCAGGTGGAAGGATCGCAAGGTCGCCTGTAATTTGACGATAGACCATGACGGGATGCCCACGCCGGACGAAGTCTTCCGCGACTGCGGCACAATCATCTACCGCGAGTGGGTTTCCCAGCCGCTGTGCAACGTCAACAATGTAAAGAATTGCGAGGGGTATTATGCCTTTTTGACGGGCGCGAAACCGCAGGAAAAAGAGATCGCCATGCAGTTGCCCGCCGCCAGCGCATGGATCACGCTCGAAGACTGCGAACCGGTCTTCAGCGTCGGGACGAATATCTGCGAGAGCAAGCCGACCCTCGTCATCGCCGGGCAGGAGCCGCTTCCCAACGAAAGCATCAACAAAATAGAAGGCACATATAACGACGAGCCGTTCTTCTGCGACGAAAGCGATGTGTGCAAGTTCCGCATCCCTGAAACGGACGACGACGGCGCGGAAGTGACATTTTGGGCGTATTCCACTTACGGAGACAGCAGCCTTGTTTATGAAGCGCAGGTGCGCGTCAAGCAGGCGGACGAGGGCGACCCGGATCAACTCTACTGGTATGTGGACGTCCTCTCCTCGCAATGGCAGGGCGAAGTCAGCGCGACATGCTCCGAGACGTGGGGCGTCTTTCCTCCCGTCGGCGGCGCGCCGCAATGGTTGAGCGCCCCCACCGAAGACGAAGACCTGAGCAGCGACATACCCTACACCTATCTCGCGGCGAATCTGATCCTGCAAGGCATCGTGGACGCGCGCTCCTGTCCCGACGGCGGGCTTGCGCCGGGAAACGTCGTCAACCAATGCGGGCTGGAAAAATCGCGCGAGGCCGTGATCGAATGGCAGAACCAGTTTGACGGGCTGATCCTCGAAACGGCAAAAGAGACCAACGTCCCTGCCTTCCTGCTGAAGAACCTGTTTGCGCGTGAAAGCCAGTTCTGGCCCGGAATCTTTCAGGGAGCCGCCGACATCGGGCTGGGACAACTCACCGAAAACGGCGCGGATACGACTCTCTTCTGGAACGAATCCTTCTTCAACCAATTCTGCCCGCTCGTCATGGATTCCGAATCCTGCGGGCTGGGCTACGCCCACCTGGAGGAAGAGCATCAGGCGGAATTACGCCGCGCGCTCGTCGGGAGCGTGGACGCAACCTGCGAGGAATGTCCGCTCGGGCTGGACCTCTCCCAGGCGGATTTTTCCATCGGCGTTTTCGCGCATACGCTCATCGCCAACTGCGAACAAGCGGCGCAGGTCGTGTATAACTACACCGGCAAAACCGCCGACCTGGCCGCAGAGTATGAAGACCTGTGGAAGTTCACGCTCGTCAACTACAACGCGGGCGGGGGCTGTCTCGCCGAAGCCGTCAGCGGAGGCTATGCCGCAAACAACCTGCCGCTCACCTGGGAGACCGTCTCCCCGCATCTGGTAGGAGTCTGCGCCAGCGCGGTGGATTACGTCAACGACATCAGCAGCGAAGCGATGCCGCCCGAGTAGGGCGGCGTTTCCTTTCAAAACTTATGCTACACTTGCGCCGTCCATCATACACATTCAGGAGGGCTTCATGCTCACCCTTGCAGAAAAAATCATCTTTTCCGTCGCAACCCTGGTCTCGCTCTACTTCACCTACAAAGGCGTGACGCGCATCATCGCCCAGATCGGAAGCGGGCAGGGAAAAATCAACTGGCAGATTGCGCTTCGCCGCCTGCCGGAACTGACTTTGCGGATGATTTCATTCCAGCCTGTATTTCGCCTGCGCTTTTGGGTCAGCCTGCTGCATGGTTTTATCGGCTGGGGGTTTCTCACCTATCTTGTGATCAACCTCTCGGATGTGGTCTACGGCTACACCCGCTTCAAGGTCCTGTACCACATGGGAATTTTCGGGAATGTCTATCGCCTGCTGGCGGATTTGATGGGCATGGCGATCATGGTCTCCATGCTGGCGCTGGCGGTTCGGCGTTACATCCTCAAGCCGACGCATCTTTCCACGCGCGACGCCACGCTGTTGAATCCCAAAGCCCGCAAAGGCATTCTCTTCGATTCGGCGATTGTGACCGCCACGTTCTTCACGCATAACTTTATGCGCATGACGGAAGAATCATTTCACCTGGCGCAAAAGGGACACACCGACGGGTGGCAACCGTTCATCTCCGCCGCGTCGCGCCTGTGGGCGGGGTGGGATGCGAACGCTCAGATGATCGGCGAGCATACCGCCTGGTGGATCTCGCTGGGCGTGGTCGTGGCGTTCCTGCCTTATTTCGCCTACTCCAAACACATGCACCTGTTCTTCGCGCCGTTGAATTTCGCGCTCAAGCCGGAACGCAAATCCATCGGGCAGTTGAGTTACATCAACCTCGACGATCAAAGCATCGAACAATTCGGCGCCGCGAAGATGAGCGATCTCGGCTGGGAGCAGATCATGGACAGTTACGCCTGCATCCAGTGTTTTCGCTGTCAGGAGGTCTGCCCGGCGTATAACACGGGCAAAATTCTTTCGCCCGCCGCGCTGGAGATCAACAAACGCTATCACCTGAAAACGGGCGGAACGGACGTCGCCATGCTCGACCTGATCCCCGCCGAAGCGGTCTGGGCGTGCACCAGTTGCGGCGCGTGCGTGGACATCTGCCCCGTCGGCAACGAACCGATGCGCGACATTCTCGACATCCGCCGCAATCTATCCATGATGGAAAGCGCGTTTCCCAAACAACTGGAGAACGCCTTCAAAGGCATGGAGCGCAACCAAAATCCCTGGAATGTTTCGCAGAACGATCGCATGAAATGGGCGGATGGCATAAGCGTGCCGACCATTGAACAAAACGCCGAGCCTGATATTTTGTGGTGGGTTGGCTGCGCCCCCGCAACGGACAGCCGCGCGCAAAAAACCGCGCAAGCCTTTGCGAAAATCCTGAACGCGGCGGGAGTCAACTACGCCGTGCTTGGGAAAAACGAATCCTGCACGGGCGATTCCGCAAGACGCGCGGGACGCGAAGATATTTTCTTTGGGCTGGCTTCGCAAAACGTGGAAATCCTGAACGAGGTCAAGCCAAAACGAATTGTGACGACCTGCCCGCATTGTTTGCATACCATCAAAAACGAGTATCCCGCTTTTGGCGGAAATTATCAAGTCATCCATCATACGCAGTTGATCAACGAACTGGTGGGGGCGGGGAAGATCAAGTTACAAGTGACAAGCGACGAGTTACGAGTAACGTTCCACGACCCGTGTTATTTGGGGCGGCACAACAGGGAGGTGGACGCGCCGCGCGACGCGCTGAAATCGGCGGGGGCGCTGACGATTGAGATGCCGCGCAATTCCGCCAAGTCCTTCTGTTGCGGCGCGGGCGGGGCGCAGATGTGGAAAGAGGAAGAGGAGGGAACAGCGCGGGTGAATCTGACACGCTTCGCCGAAGCCAAATCCACGGGCGCGAACACGGTGGCGGTGGGATGCCCCTTCTGTCTGGCAATGATGACCGATGCGGCCAAAGGCGACGGCGGGCTGATTCAGGTGAAGGATGTCGCCGAAATTGTGGCGGAGAGGTTGCGGTAGGGGCGACCCGCCGGGGTTAGACCAGAACCATGTCTGACAATGCGATTTTGCCCAACAACCGTCTCGTCCACCCGACAAGGGTCGCCCTTGCCGGTTAGAGGCAAATACCCATTTTCAAAATGCGTTATCGTTGAAATTACCACAAATGGAATCGCCAGGGTTCCTGAAAACAAAATTGCGCCGTAATCCAGGGCGACCCTTCCTCTGCAAATCGAGGTCAGGAAAAACAGGATGATTTCCAAAACATGTTGACCGATTGCGTTGACGGGTCGCCCCTACGGCATATATGAAATCGAAATTCGATCCCCAGAAACACCATCGCCGATCCATCCGCCTGAAAAGCTACGACTACTCGTGGACGGGCGCATATTATGTGACCATCGTAACGTGGCGCAGGGGTATTCTCTTCGGGAAAATCGTAAACGGGGAAATGATCTTGAACAAGGCGGGGAAGATCGTTTTGGCTGAATTGCTTGAATTGCCAAAACGACTACGTTACGTTGAACTGGGCGCATATGTCATCATGCCCAACCACGTCCATGTCATCATTTTCATAAAATGTGATGCATCCCACCCCCTGCCAAACCAGTTCATCCGCAATGCTCTTTTGCACAACAATACAGCGGAATCCATCTCACCGCCGCGCGGACCAAAGCCCAAATCGCTGGGAGCGATCGTCGGACAATTCAAATCGAATGCAACCAGCCGTCTGTGGAAAATGCCCAGCCTGCGCGATTCTCCCATCTGGCAGAGGAATTATTACGAGCACGTCATCCGCGATGAAATAGACCTGAAAAACAAGACGGACTACATTGAAGCGAATCCCTCGCTGTGGGATGAAGACGACGAAAACCCCGCAAATGCCAAACCGTAGGGGCGACCCGCCAGGGTTTGACAAATACCAACTCTGCCAATACACCACTCTCCCAAGATCCGTCCCCTTTGCTCAACAAGGGTCGCCCTTGCCGGTTGCAAGAGTACGATTGTTTTCAAACGCATTAGCGGTGAAATCGCCGCTTATGGAATGTCCAATCCATCTCGAATTTGCGATTGCACTGTAATCCATGGCGACCCTTCTTTTGCAAATCGAGGTCAGGAAAAACGGGATGATTTCCAAAACATGTTAACCGATTGCATGGACGGGTCGCCCCTACGGTATAATCGCCTCAACAAGATTTTCAGGAGAGAGTTCATGCCCAACAAAAAGAAGGGTACGATTGCGCTTCCCCTCGAAAAAGACGAGATCATCAAGGATTACCGCCTCGCCTATCAAAGCAGGCAGGCTTCGCTTATCGGTAGAAGAGAAGTATTGAGCGGCAAGGCAAAGTTCGGCATCTTCGGCGACGGCAAGGAAATTGCGCAACTCGCCATCGCGCGCGCCTTTCAAAAAGGCGACTGGCGCTCCGGTTATTACCGCGACCAGACCTGGATGTTCATGCTGGGCGCGATGAGCATCCAGGAATTTTTTGCGCAACTCTACGCCCATGCCGACATCGCCTACGACCCCGCCAGCGGCGGCAGGCAGATGAACGCGCACTTCGCCACGCGGCTTTTATACCCAAACGGATCGTGGCGCCCGCAGACGCAACTTTACAACACCACATCCGACGTGTCGCCGACGGGGTCGCAAATGCCGCGGGCGGTCGGGCTGGCGTACGCGTCGGTCGTCTATCGCAAACTCAAAGAACTTCAAAATCAAACCGATTTCTCGATCAACGGCAACGAAGTGACCTTCGCCGCCATCGGCAACGCATCCGCCGCCGAAGGTTTGTTTTGGGAATCGGTCAACGCCATCGGCGTCCTCAAAGCGCCCGCCGTCATCACCATCTACGACGACGGTTACGGCATCTCCGTCCCGAATCAATTTCAGATGGTCAAGGAAAACATCGGCGCGCTGCTCAAAGGCTTCGAGCGCGACTCCAACACGCCGCCCGACAAAGCGTCAAACGGCTACGACCTTTATACCGTGCGCGCGTGGGATTATCCCGCATTGCTCGAAACCTATCAAACCGCCGCCAGAGTCGCGCGCGAAAATCACATCCCCTCGCTCGTGCATGTCGTTGATGTGACCCAGCCGCAGGGTCATTCAACGTCGGGCAGTCACGAGCGATATAAATCCCCGGAGCGATTGAAATGGGAGGAGGAATTCGACGGACTCAAAAGAATGCGTCAGTGGATGATAACCCAGCGCATCGTTTCCGCGCCCGAGCTGGATTCTGCTGAAAAGGCGGACTACGACGCCGTAGAGGGATTCCGCAAAGCCGCATGGGACGCCTATCTCTCCCCCATCAGCGACGAGCGCAATCAGGTCATGGACATGCTCGAAGAGATCGCCGGGTCTTCGAACCACGCGTCAGAGTTGAGAACGCTCAGGGATCGGCTATCCGCTCTCCCGTCGTACACGAGGCGCGACATCCATGCGGTGGCGCACGAAGCGCTGAGAATCCTCCGGGACGAGTCGAATCCGACGAAGCGGATTCTCGTCCAATGGAAATTTGAAAACGATAAGTTGAACGTGGAACGCTACGGTTCGCATTTGTATTCGGGGACGGCGATGAAGGTGGGCGAAGTGAAACCGGTTTATTCCAATTCATCGCCGACGATGTTTGGGTTTGAAGTGATCAACGCCGCATTTGATTCCGCGCTGGCGCGCGAGCCGCGACTCATTGCGTTCGGCGAAGACGTTGGAAAACTTGGCGACGTGAACCAGGGCTTCAAGGGGATGCAGGAAAAATACGGCGAGTTGCGCGTGACGGACACGGGCATCCGCGAGGCGACGATTTTGGGGCAGGCGATCGGCATGGCGCTGCGCGGGTTGCGCCCGATCGCGGAGATTCAATATCTCGATTATGTGTTGTATGCGTTGCAAATCATGTCCGACGATCTGGCGACGTTGCATTGGCGCACCGCGGGCGGACAGAAGGCTCCCGTCATCGTCCGCACGCGCGGCCACCGACTCGAAGGCGTGTGGCATGCCGGTTCGTTGATGTCGGGCATTTTGAATCTTGTGCGCGGCATGTATGTTTTGGTTCCGCGCGACATGACCCGCGCCGCCGGGTTTTACAATGCGTTGTTGAAATCCGACGAGCCTGCGATTGTGGTCGAGGTGTTAAACGGCTATCGCGTAAAGGAGCGCCTGCCCGATAACATCGGCGAAATTACTTTGCCGCTGGGCGTGCCGGAGATCATCCGCAAAGGGAGAGATGTGACCGTTGTCACCTACGGGGCGTGCTGTCGCGTTGTGATGGATGCCGCCGATAAGTTGGGCAAGGTCGGCGTCGAAGTCGAAGTGATTGACGTCCAGTCGCTCATGCCGTTCGATATTCGCGGCATGATTGTCGAATCTCTCAAGAAAACCAGCCGCATCCTGTTCGTGGACGAGGACGTCCCTGGCGGCGCGACGGCGTACATGATGCGGGAAGTCATCGAAAAGCAGGGCGGGTATTTTCATTTGGATTCGCCCGCGAGGACGTTATCCTCAAAGGCGCATCGCCCCGCGTATGGGTCAGATGGAGATTATTGGTCAAAGCCAAATGCGGAGACTGTGTTTGACGCAATTTACGAGATCATGCGCGAAGTTGATCCTGTTTCATATCCAAAGTTCGATTAACCGTGAGGCGCGCCAGGAACGCGAAGAAATCCTTTTATTCCTGGCGCGCTTCGCGCTCTTGGCGGTAAATAGGAGACTCTATGACAACCAAAGTTCTTGTCCCCCGGCTCGGCGAAGGAGTGGATGAAGTCACCGTTACAAAATGGCTCAAACAAGAGGGCGACTCGATCAAGGAATTGGAGCCGTTGCTCGAAGTCAACACCGACAAGGTGGATACCGAAATCCCTGCCCCGGCGACGGGAACGGTTTTGAAGATCGTCGCCCAGGAAGGCGTCCCGGCAAAGGTTGGGGAATTGCTGGCGATCATCGGTCAGCCTGGGGAAGAGGTGTCAGGCGTTTCGGTGTCAAGTGTCAGGTCTGTTGAAGAAGCATTGCCACAGGTCAAAGCAAACCTGACGCCTGATACTTCGCACTTGAAACAGGACTTGGGCTTCATCTCCCCTGTCGTCGCAAGAGTCGCCGCCGAACATGGCGTAGATTTGTCGCAGGTCAACGGCACGGGCTTGAATGGGCGGATCACGAAGAACGATATTTTGGGCTATGTGGAGAGCAAAGGGTCTTCACGAATTGCCCCTTCGGGTCGGGCGTCAAGTCATACGAAATCCGTAATTGATAATGAGTCTCTCGCGGGCGGGGATCAATTAATCAAACACTCAACGATACGGAAGCAAATCGCCGCGCACATGGTCGAGTCGAAGCATACGTCGCCGCATGTGTTGACGGTGATGGAAGCGGATATGAGCAAGGTCGCCAAACACCGCGCCGCGAACAAAGCCGCGTTCGAACGCGACGGGGTAAACCTGACGTTTACAGCCTATTTCATGATGGCGATTGTGGCGGGATTGAAAGCCTATCCGCAGACCAATTCGTCGTGGACAGATGAAGGCTTGCTTGTCCATAAGAATATCAATTTAGGCATGGCGGTTTCATTGGGTGAGGAAGGCTTGATCGTGCCGGTAATCAAGAACGCCGACAATCTATCCTTGCTTGCAATGGCTCGAACGGTCAACGATTTGGCTACGCGCTCCAGAAACAAAAAATTGCAACCCGATGAGGTCAAAGGCGGCACGTTCACGCTCACCAATCACGGCGTAAGCGGATCGCTCTTCGCCTTCCCGGTCATCAACCAGCCGCAGGCAGGCATCCTCGGAGTCGGCGCATTACAAAAGCGAGTGGTCGTTATTGACGACGCCATTGCCATCCGCCCGATGGTGTATCTCTCCTTCGTCTTCGATCACCGCATCCTCGACGGCGCGTCGGCGGATTGGTTTCTGGCAAAGGTCAAGGAGACGCTGGAGAGTTGGGGGTAGGGAAGTTGCGAGATACGAGTTGCGAGATACGAGGAATGAGCATGAGTGAAAAACAAAAAGATAGTCCGGCAGTAAACAAATACATCCATCCGCCCGTTGTGGCGATGTTCTATATTATCGTCGCGCTTCTTCTCGGAAGATTTATCCCCGCTCTTTCGGGGATGTCTCCGCTTCTCAAGAACGTCGGACTGGGTCTGACCTTCGTCGGCTTTTTGCTCGGCGTGGGCGCGTTCGTCGAATTCCGCAAGGCGCGGACGACGCTCGATCCGCACGGCTCGGTCAAGGCGCTGGTGACGGGCGGCATCTATCGCTTCACGCGCAATCCCATCTATCTTGGTTTTTTTCTGATGGTCGTCGGCTTTCCGCTGGCGTATGGGACGTTGTGGGGTCTGGTCGCCGCCCCGTTCTTCGCCGCGACCATGAGTCGGCTGGTGATAGAGAAGGAGGAAGCCTACCTGGAAAAAAAGTTCAAGGATGGGTACGCAGGCTACCGGTCCAGGGTGAGGCGGTGGTTGTAGAGTAACCAGGCTGGGGCGGATCAGTTCAACGACATCGCCATCCTCGGCTTGGGAAGGCGTGAAGCGCGGCAATCAATCATGACAGTTGGATGACAGACAGGCGCGCGCCGCCTGTTTTTTCATCCCCGCCATTGACGATTTACCGCGCCGTATGTAAACTGAAATCACCCAGAGGAGATCATGCCGAAGACCGGGCAAAAGAAAAAAACGCCGCCGAAGCGGTCCCTGAAAAAGCGAGCCGCCTCCGCCGCCCAACTTCGCAGGGAATTGTCCCAGCGGGAGGCGGAACTTGGCATCATAAAAAGCGTGCAGGACGCCCTCGCCGCCAGGCTGGAGATGCAGGCGATCTACGATCTTGTCGGGGATAAAATCCACAATCTGTTCGGCGCGCAGACCACCATCATCGCCACATTCGACCACAAAACCGAAACGCAGGTCTTCAATTACTACGTTGACCGCGAAGGGCGCGAATACATCGAACCGCGCCCCATGAGCGGGTTGGTCAAGTCGCTGATCCTGGAAAAGAAAACCCTGCTCTTCAACGAAAAAGTCGAACAGCGCATGAAGGAATACGGCGCGCAGTTGATCCTGGGGCCCTCGATCCCCAAGTCGGTCTTGTATGTGCCGCTCATTGCGGGGGATGAAACGCGCGGCGTCATCTCGCTCCAGAATATGGACAGCGAAAATTCGTTCAGCGCCTCGGACACGCGCCTGCTGGAAACGCTCGCCGGTTCGCTCAGCGCCGCGCTCGACAACGCGCGCCTGCTCAGGGAGACCGAACAGCAGAATATCGAGCTCGGCGCGCTCAACTCGGTGCAGCAGGCATTGGTGTCCAACCTCGACCTCAAATCCATCTACCAGGCGGTGGGACGCAAACTGGCCGAAATCTTTTCCGTTCATTCGGCTGTGATCTATACGGTGGAATTCGCCGCCCAGACCATGACCTACGAATTCGCCTATGAGCAGGGCAGGGAATGGGATATTCCGCCCAAGAAAGCCACCAGCCTGCACATGGATATCATCAACCGTGTGCGGACGGCGCGGCGCAGTTTCGTGGTCAACAGGAATTTCGACGAATATGCCGCTGGTCATCCCGATTTCAAAACCTCGCGTTCGCAGTTTCCGAAATCGCTGTGCGCGGTGCCAATTGTCATTCGAGACGCTTCCATCACCGGCATATCCCTGCAAAACCTCGAGCAGGAGGATTATTTCACCGAATCGGCTCTGCGCCTGCTGGAGACCATCGCCAGCGCCGCAAGCGTTGCCATCGAAAACGCGCGCCTGTACGGGGAGGCGCGCTCAGCCCGCGCCGCCGCCGAGCAAGCCAACGACGCCAAGAGCGCCTTTCTCGCCACCATGAGTCACGAGATCCGCACGCCGATGAACGCCGTGATTGGCATGAGCGGATTGCTGCTGGATACGCCTCTCAACGACGAACAGCGCGATTACATCGAGACCATCCGCAGTTCGAGCGATGCCCTGCTCGCCATCATCAACGATATCCTCGACTTCTCGAAGATCGAAGCCGGGCGCATGGATTTGGAACGCCAGCCCTTCGACCTGCGCGATTGCGTGGAAGCCTCGCTCGACCTGGTCAGCGCGCGCGCAGTGGAAAAGGGTCTCGACATCGCCTATCTTTTCGAGGGCGACGTCCCGCCAGCGATTGTGGGCGATGTGACACGTTTGCGGCAGGTGATCACAAACCTGTTGAGCAACGCGGTCAAATTCACAGAGAAGGGCGAGGTGGTGTTGACGGTGAGGGTGGAAAGTAAACAGGCAAACGCGCATACAAGTAGACAGGGGAATACAGAACATGTGTCAGATGTTTCTGAGTTTATATGCGTACTGAACTTTGCCGTGCGCGATACGGGCATTGGGCTTACAGAGGAAGGGATGAGTCGACTCTTCCAATCCTTCACCCAAGCCGATTCGTCCACCACGCGCAAATACGGGGGGACGGGACTGGGGCTTGCCATCAGCCGGCGGCTGACCGAAATGATGGGCGGCAAGATGTGGGCGGCGAGCGACGGACCTGGAAAAGGCTCGACCTTCGGCTTTACGATCAAAGCCGAGATCGCCGAGAGCGTCCCGGCGAAAAAGCGCCCGTATCTGGGAATCCAACCTGCGCTGCAAAACAAACGCGCGCTGATCGTGGACGACAACTCGACCAATCGTTACATCCTCAACATGCAGACCGCCAGGTGGGGTATGATTCCGCGCGACACGGAATCGCCCGCCGAAGCGTTGAACTGGATCCAAAACGGCGAGGAATTCGATGTGGCGATCCTTGATATGCACATGCCCGAGATGGATGGGCTGGAATTGGCGAAGCGAATCCGCCGCGCAAACGCAAACCTGCCGCTCGTGTTGTTCAGTTCGCTTGGGCGCCGGGAAGCGGGCGACGCGACGAACATCTTCTCCGCATATCTCACCAAGCCGATCAAACAATCGCAGTTGTTCGATACGCTGGCGGGGCTCTTCGCGCAAGCCGCGGAAGACGAACGGAAAATAACGACAGACCGCTTCAGACCGGACCCGCAAATGGCGGCGCGGCATCCGCTGAAGATTCTCCTCGCCGAAGACAATACCGTAAATCAGCTGGTCGCCCTGCGCCTGTTGGAGCAGATGGGCTACCGCGCCAGGGTCGCCGCAAACGGGCGTGAAGCGTTGGAGGCGGTGGAACGCGAACGCTATGACGTCATCCTGATGGACGTGCAAATGCCCGAAATGGACGGGTTGGAAGCCACGCGAAGGATAAGAGACCTGAGGGGTGCGGAACAACCTTATATCATCGGGTTGACCGCCAATGCCATGCAGGGCGACCGCGAGACGTGCCTGAACGCGGGCATGGATCATTACATCCCCAAGCCCATCCGCATTGTGGAGTTGGTGAACGCGCTCTTCAAGGCGGGGGAGTAGGCAGAGTCGTCTGACGCCGCAAAGGAAAACCATGTCTGTCCTGAATCTAAGCACTTTCAACGCGCTCAGGGAGAGCGCCGGCGCGGATTTCATCATGGAATTGATGGACGCCTTTCTCGAGGATACGTTGAATCAAATGGAGACGATGAGGAACGCCGTCGCCGCAAACGACGCGGAGTCGTTCCAGCGCGCGGCGCATAGCGTCAAATCGAACGCCCTGACCTTCGGCGCGGAAGACCTCGCGGCGCTGGCGCGTGAGTTGGAGATGATGGGACGCGAGAAAAACCTCGAAGCGGGGAATCGGCTCGAGGTCCTGAACGAGGCGTTCGAAATCCTGCGCGTTAGACTGACCGAATTGAAATGACTCCCGTTATGAAAACCGCTCCATCCGAACCCGCCCGTCTGCTGGTGGTGGACGATAACATGGTCAACCGCATGGTGCTTTCGCGCAATCTCGGAAAGGAGGGGCATCTGGTGGAAACTGCGGAGAACGGCAAAGAGGGATTGGAAAAATTCCGCACGGGCGAATTCGACCTGATGTTGTTGGATATCGAGATGCCGGTGATGAACGGTTTTGAAGTTTTGGAAGCCTGCCTGAACGACGTAGACTTGCGGCAGATTCCGATCATCATGACCTCGGCGATGGAGGAACTGGACGCGGTGGTCAAATGCGTGGAACTCGGCGCGGAGGATTACCTGACCAAACCGGTCAACCCGGTTTTATTGCGCGCGCGCGTGAACGCCAGCCTCGAAAAGAAACGCCTGCGCGACGAACATCGAAAACTGTTCCGCACATTCGCCACAAAGGAAGTGGCGGAGGAATTATTGCGCGGCGGCTTTTCGCTCGGCGGGCAGATGGTGACCGCAACCGTCCTAGCCTCGGATATCCGTTCGTTCACGACCATCGCCGAAAACCAGGATCCATCCGATTCAATCGAATTGCTCAACCAGTATTTCAGTATGATGTTCGACGCGATCACTCAGAACGGCGGCATCGTCAACCAGATCGTCGGCGACGGGGTGCTGGCTGTCTTCGGCGCGCCGATCTTCTACGAAGACCACCGCGAGCGCGCGGTCAAGGCGGGTTTACAGATGCTGGACCTGCTGAAAGTGTTCAACGAAAATCAACTGGCGCAAAAGAAGGCCGCCATCCGCATCGGGATCGGGATCACCTCGGGCAAAATGGTGGCGGGTTACACCGGGACGCAAAACCGCGCCATCTACACCTGCATCGGCGACACGGTCAACCTCGCGGATCGCATCCAGGAATATACAAAGGAGGCGCTGCGCCCGCTGTTGGTTGACGCCTACACCCGCGAAGGACTCTCTGAGCGTTACAAGGTGGAAGATTTGGGGACGGTCGTGTTCAAAGGAAAAAATCAGGCGGTGGGTGTGTTTGCGGTGACGGGTAAGGGTTAATTTTCCCGGAATCTTGGCGCGGTTGCGCGCCCGGCAAGCGCGCGCAAGACTGCGGCGCAGAGATCGAAGTCTTGGCGATCATGAACAAGGAGAAAAACAATGGAAACAAAAACCGCCATCATCACAGCCGCAGGGAAAGGCATCGGCGCTGCCATTGCGCGCGAACTGGCGGCGAGCGGATACCGCGTCTCCCTGCTTTCCAATTCAGATGGAGCCGTCAAACTGGCAAAGGAGTTGGGTGGAATCGGAATGACCGGCTCGGTCGCCGAGGCGGCTGATCTGACAGCCCTGGTCGAATCCACGCTGAGGCAATTCGGGCGCATTGACGCCGTCGTCAACAACACCGGGCATCCCCCCAAGGGCGAACTGCTGGATATTTCCGACGCCGACTGGCATCTCGGGCTGGATATGCTTCTGTTGAACGTTGTGCGCATGGCGCGGGCGGTGACTCCCGTCTTCCTAAAACAGGGCGGCGGCGCAATCGTCAACATCTCCACATTCTCGGCGTTCGAACCAGAGTTGAGTTTCCCCGTTTCGAGCGCGCTCCGCAGCGGATTGGCAAGTTTTAGCAAACTCTACGCCAACCGCTACGCCGAATTCGGCATTCGCATCAATACCGTCATGCCGGGGTTCATGGATAACTACCCCGTCAACGATCAAAACATCTCCAAAATTCCAATGAAACGATACGCAAAGGTGCAGGAAGTTGCGAAGACGGTCCGCTTCCTGCTCTCCGACGACGCCGGGTACATCACCGGTCAAAGCATCCGCGCCGACGGCGGACTCACGCGATCCATCTAGGATGGCTGTTTTTGCGCGTACTCTGCGCTCTCTGGCGTACGCGCCGGTTTTTCGAGGCTCTCTAATCATTGAACGGGAGACAGGCATGAACGAAAACGAAACTTTCGATGTAATCATGGCGGGCGGCGGCGTGATGGGATGCGCCACGGCGTATTATCTCCTCAAGGCTGACCCAACGATGAAGGTCGCCATCGTCGAAAAAGACCCCACCTATGCGCGCAGTTCCACCGTGCTTTCCGACGGCAATATCCGGTCGCAGTTCAACATCAAGGAAAACATCCTCATATCCCTGTACGGAATGGAAAAATTGAAAACCTTCAGCGACGACATGTCCGTCGGCGACTGGCGCCCGGAGATTTCATTCCGCCAGCAGGGCAACCTGTTCCTGACGGATGGAACGAACAAATCCAATGCACAAGCGGGGTTGAAACTCCAGCAAAGCATGAACTGCGACGTGACCTGGATGGAACCGGCGGATATCAAGGCAAGGTTCCCCCTGTACGACGAAACGAAATTTGCGGGGGGAACATTCGGGCGGCTGGACGGCACCATGGACCCGAATGCCGTGCTGCAGGCGTTCAGGAGAAAATCCGTTTCACTGGGAGCGAAATATATCCATGCAGAAGTGGCGGAGATCGTTCACAGCAAGGGGAAGGTTGAAGGGGTCAAGTTAACCAACGGCGTCAGGTTGGAAGCGAAGTACGTCCTCAACAGCGCGGGCGCGTGGGGTACAAGCCTGGCTCGCACTGCGGGCATCGAACTGCCCGTCGAACCCGTCCGGCGGCAGGTCTTCGTCTTTCAGGCAAACGCATCTGCGGAGGGAGCATATCCGCTGACCGTCTTCCCCTCCGGTTTGTACTTGATCCACGAAAATGGAAATCAATTCATGTGCGGCAAGTCGCTCGAGAACGACCCCGTCGGAATTGACTTTGGCTGGAACCACGACAAGTTCAACGAAGTCCTGTGGCCCGAACTGGTCGAATACGCGCCAGCCTTCGATCAGTTGAAGATCCTGCGGGGTTGGTCCGGGTTGTACGACGTCAATCGCTTCGACGGGAACGTCCTCCTCGGAGAGTGGCCCGGATTGCGGGGATTTTTGCTGGTCAACGGATTCTCCGGTCACGGCTTCCAACAATGCCACGCCATAGGCAGGTATCTCTCCGAGATCATCCGCGGAGTTGACGTTTCTTTGGACCTCTCCATCTTCTCGCCAAAACGCATCCTCGAAAACAAACCGGTTTTCGAAGGTCACGGCAAACTGGTATAACTCCATGACCTCCAATCACAATTTCTCGATCCCCATGCCTTGTTCATCCTCCCCTTTTAATTGACGCTTGTCCCATCGCTCCCCATCACACGCGGGACGCCGACCATCGCCGTCATCACCCCGCCGCCTACGGATCGCACCTCCCCTTCACGGGGGTCATATCACGATGGATCGTAATTCCCTCTCACAAAGTCGTAAAGATGTAGGTTCAGACCAATGTTGAACAGGAAACCAAAAGGTGATTTTCACTGGATCTTGCCGCTTGTTGCAATGCAACTAATCGTTTTGGCGTACTATTGGTTCGAGTGGCGCACGTTCACAAATTTCGTGCTGGCAATTGACCACCATTCACAGTTTATGCAGGATTTTGTGGGTCACTATTATCCAATGGGTAAACAATTGCTTCTGCACCCCAGTCCTGTCGAGGGCTACTTCTATACGTCATTCTTTGCCCTCATACTTGTACCAATCAGCGCACAAACGCTCTACACTGCCATGACTATTTGGGGTGCCATTCAACTCGCTTGCCTGGCGGCATTTTGTATTTTTTCCGCCCGCGGACTGCTCGAATTAGCGCCGCTGAGGGCGATTCTCTTCATTGGTCTCTGCACAACATCTTTTCCGATTCTTCATAACTTCAAATGGGGCCAGGTAAGCATCCTGATCACCGTATGCGTGGTGGCCGCATTTCTTGCGTCCAAAAAGAATAAACCGATCCTTGCCGGAATTTTGCTGGGGTTTGCCTCGGCGATAAAGTTATACCCCGCGTATTACGTTGTCTATTTCATTTTGAAACGCGATATACGCGCATGTGTATCCTTCGGTTTGTCTGCATCCGTTTTTTATCTTGCCCTACCGGCAATGGCGATTGGCATTCACAATTGGTACGTGTTCGAAAAAACAGCCTACCACGCCGTCGCCACAGCAGGTTGGGTAAGGGATGATTTCAATTCTCAATATATCGTCCATGTGGGACTCAGATGGGTGGAAAATTTTATTAACATTACCGCCGGGGAGAATCTTGCGGACTTTCTCGCTATTGTTGGATATATGATTGCCTTTTCCAGCATTGCAGTTGTCTGGTCCTTGCAGAAAAGCGCCGCGCCGGAAGATCCCACTTTATCGCTCGTTGCCCTTTTTCTCGCCGTTCCCTTTGTGCTAAAAACGTCATGGCCGCACTACTTTGTGTACCTGCCGTTTTGCCAAGCGGCAATATTTTGCCATTTGGCGCGGTATCATCAGCAACCCGGCATAGGTGGGAAAGCCCTCTATGCGCTTCCCGTATCATCAATGCTGCTCTCAAGCATATTTATATTTAATCTCTTTCCAGATTGGACGACATACAATTCTCATGGAATGTTATTCCTGGCAAATCTGCTCCTATTGGTTTCGGTGTACATAATAACCGCCCAACAGCGCGTTTCCAGGAAACCGCCCCACACCCCGAAGACCGTCATCCCGGGCGCTGTTTTGTGAAAATACTCAATCACCCGCCCCGGCGGAAATATCCTGAAAAACCCCCGCAGTCCGTTAATCTCCAAGCGATTGCGCCAAGTGATCCGCCCCAACACGAAAATCCAATTACGAAACGAGAACAAGGCGGGTCCGGGTTGTTTTCTACTCAACACAATCCCTTATAATTACAGAATATTCCCCGTGCCATCCTACTTCATCTCCATCTCCTCCATAATGCTCTACGCCGTCTTCTGGTTGGGATTCAAGGAACGCGCGCGCATCCTGTCGTGGATTCGTCAGTGGCCCCAGAACCCGACCCTGTTTGCCATCTGGCTCATCTGGCTTGGATTCCTCCTGGTCTTCGCGCCCCTTTCCTACCACGAAGCGGACATGGGAGTCTGGCGCACATCCATCCAAAATTTGCTAAATGGGGAACTTCTGCCCGAAAATTATGTCTACCTGCCGGTCTATGCCTGGCTGCAATCGGCGCTTGTCTTTCCCTTCCATCTCCTCGGCTGGGACTCGCCGCTGTTGATCGTGTATGTCGTCAAGTGGTTCACGATCCTCGCCTACGCCGCCTGCGCCGCGCTGATGAGCGGATTCCTGCCAAAACATTCGGACCTCGCGCCTTTGGGGATCGTCCTCGCGCCGGTCGCAATTTTTTACCTGTTCTTCGGCGCGAACCATATCGTCATGTTCCTGTTCCTTCTTATTGCATTGATTCTCGTCAAAAAAGAACACTGGCTTGGGGCTGGTTTCTTTGCCGCCTTCAGTTGCTATAAATTCCTGCTCGTACCTACCTGCATCACGCTTGGCATTCTGATCCTGTGGCAATACGGTTTCAAAAACGCAATTCGGTTTCTGCTGGGAGCGGCAATCTTCATGATTCCCAATACTATTTATTATTTTTTCGACACTGCCACCCTCCTGCGGATCGTCAGCCAGCAGGCGGCGATCGGCGCGCACGCCGCTCACATCGAACCGTTCCATTTTTTCTACTTAATTTCAAATCAGTTCAATGGATTCGAAGCGTGGTACATCGGGAAAAAAATCTGGTTCCTGCTCTCGCTTGCGGGCATCCCCATCAGCCTGATTCTATTCAAACTGAAACGCGTCAACCTTCTTCAATGCCTGGCGCTCAGTTATGCTTTCGTCGCCCTCTTTGCGCTCGAACCATTCCGCCTCGAACCGCTCATCGGTCTGGTCTGGCTGGACGCAGTCAACCGGGATGATCTGCCCCTGCAATCGTCAGTCTTCTTGACGTTGTTCATCCATGCCGCCGCGTGGTACGACCTCGCCAACTCCGCCTTTCTGACGTTCGACCCGGCCATACCGGCGGATTATTGGGCAGGGAGAGGATTCTACCTGGGGCTTACAGTCATCCTCATGATTGGG
>CAADGT010000135.1 GCA_900696595.1 uncultured Chloroflexota bacterium | reverse complement strand
TTTGCAACTTCGGCATCGGTTCTAATCTCACCGCCGAAAGACTTGACTGTATTTTCTAAAGCAGATGTGATTTCACTTGCCTTGCCAACATTGACATGAGCTAATCCGCCTCGATTCAACCAATTATGAATAAGCGTGTATCCCGTCCCAGCGGACATGCTTCCTAAAGTTGAGCCATGAATCGCAACAGATGCAATGGCTCCTCTCACAATTTCTGATTCAAAATATTCTTCCACCAATTCTTGGGCGGTCATCGGCAAGGCGCGGATGAAGTTGAGCATGTCCTTTCTGCCAGCCAGCCGCAGTTCGAGACCTAATTCGAGCAAACCATATCCCTCGCGGAGATTCATATTCTTTGGCAATCGCGGCATGATGGTTGCATACGCCGTATCCAAAATGCTGGCGGCTTTATCCATAAAGCGGACAAACTCCCCCCAGCGTGAGGCATCCTTTTCGGAGAAATGTTTGATGGACTCGGCGGCTTTGAGAGGATCAGAATCGAGAACAAGATGTCCACCGTAGGTCACGTCTGAGACGTGACCTACAAGCGAAACAAATGCAGGTCTCTGTTTAACCATCGGGAGGTTAAGTTTCAGATTTTTGATAATGTCTGGACATAACGTCCCGCCTGTTTGCACGGAATCTACCGTGAAATTTTCGCCGAAGGATTCGGTGACAACTGTCCCGCCGATAATAGAACGGCGTTCTAGGACTAAAACTTTTTTGCCTTGCTTTGCCAAATACGCGGCGGCGACAAGTCCGTTGTGCCCCGCGCCGATGATAATGGCGTCGTAAGTGTTTGTCATGAAGATGTCCTTCTTTATTTTCTTTTAAGCGCCCAGAATATCAGGCGTATCGCTCCGATAAAAATCAGCGCCGCCGTCATAAAGAATACGGTAACAGCAATGAATACGCCGGGGTTTCCATTTTGGAGGTCTTGCAGAAAATTGTTTCTTGGGTTGAGCAGGGTGTGCAGGAATACGAATGCGACGGGTATCCAGAGGAGGAACCATCCCCAAAAATTTTGCCGCCTGATTTTTTTGCCCACGCCGTCCGAAACCCCGACGAGTTGGACGAACACATGCTCAAGGGCAACCGCAAACACGATGAGCAAAAAGCCTTCGACGCCTGCGACGATATTTTTCGGCGTTTCAGCAAGCCCGGCTTGTTGAATAATGAGTTCGAGAAAAAATGTGGGAACCCACGTTATGAAACAAATTCCCGCAAAGGTAAAAAGAGTGATCCGGGTAAGTGTGTCGCTTTGCTTTCTGTTAAGTTGTTTTTCATCCACGATCAAGGCTTCGGGGGAGCCGAACATCAACCCTGGCAGCACAGGAACGACGCGGGAAATTCCCACCGACGCCAGAGACATTAGCGCATTGGAGGCGCGAATCTTAAATGTGCCGGGGATTCCCCACGATCGAACGACAATCCATTGAATCATGTCGTCCAGAATGCCGACGATCCCGAAGGCAACCGCCATTTCAACGAATAAAATCACCCCTTTGAGGGAGAAAGGGTCCCAGGTTGGGTCGAGCAGGGAAAATACCGCCGCGTAAAATAGAATTGCCAAAAACAATCTCAATACGCCCGCCGTCTCCTTTAGCACGTCGAGGAGAAAGGCCTGGGTTCGCGTGAGTGAGACGGGCGCCAGGTTTCGCAGGCTGGCAGAGATCAGGGCGGTAAACTCCCGCACACGTTCAAAAAGCGACTTCAAGGTTCCCGAAAAAGCATCCACGACAAGCGCGAAGGGAAGCATCAGCGTTGCTGCAATTACCGCAAGAAACAGGTTGACCCATACTGCCAACGGGTTGGTTTCGACATCCCTGGGCGTTGGAATATATCTTGCGATTTCCGGCACCAATGGACCGCCCGCACGATAGACGCCGCCGTCAAGTATGATCTTTGCGATGAATAAAGGACGATCATCATCCCCCCAATCGGCGGCAGGCGGATTGATGACAGCGGCAGAGGCATCCAGGATGGCGTTGTTCGCTCTGCCGATAACATATATATTCTGGCGGTCGTCCGCTTTCAGGGTTGTTAGGGAGTACGGCGAAGAGTCGTTGTCGGGGGTCTGGAAGTAATATTCCTTCAACACGGATCCGTCGGAATTCATTCGAGCGAGACTGCCGGAAAACCCGGGGACAATGAGGTTTCCATCCGCCCCCATCGCAAAAAAATCAGCGTTGAGCATTGGGAATGTGTTCCACACCAGGTCGCCGGTTGCTGAAAATTTGGCGAAAAAGGGGTAACTAAATTCGCCGATATAATCCAGCGGTTGCAGGGGGTTGCCCCATGTCTCGCCGCTGGATCCTGAAACATACGCATTCCCATCAGCGTCAACTTCGATGTGATTGCACCATTCATCTTTATTGTCCGCGGATCCAACTGCCCTGTCCCATTTCATTGTTCCATCAGACGCAAAAAGCCTCAAAAAGCAATCTCTATCCTCTTCCCCCTCCCCAGCAGTGCGATAATATATAAAACCATACACAAAAATATCCCCATTTTCGGTGATATTTAATGAAGAGGGATAATACTCCCATTGGGTGGGGTATGTTTGTTCCCACTCGATATTTCCATCCGAATTTGCTTTGGAAATGGAAAAGCCCTTGCCGGATGAAGCGTATGCCAGGAGATAGAGATTGCCCTGTGAATCTATGTCAAAATAGTTCAGGTAATAGTTCTCAAAAAAATAATTTTGCAGGTTGGCGCCGTTGACGTCGAATTTGGCGATGAAATACCCTTCGCCATCCAGGTCTCCAACCGGGGCATCGGAACTTCCCCATGCAATTGGGTCAACTCCTGAGACATAAATATTCCCGCTTTGATCGAGAACGATGTCTCCGCAGCCCCCGTCTTCGAAGGTGGCGATTGACACCTGCCATTCTGCGCCGCCGTTTCCATCAGTTTTCGACAGGTAACAATCCTTGTCCTTCTCCCTGCTGGTTATCAAATAAATATCCCCATCGGCGCTGACGGCAATATCCGTGATAAGCGGGTCGTCCACAAAGACAATCCACTCGAATTCAAAAATATTATCATCGCCATTAACAGGCGCGTCATTCTGCGTCTGCGAATCAGGCTCTACGGTCGCTGGCGCTAAATCAGGCGCGGGGGAAGGCGTGGGCGTAATGTCCGGCGTTGAAGGGCTTTCAACGGCAGGGCTGAGTATCTGACAGGCAAGAGTCAGCGGCACAATCAAGAACACAAACAAAAGGCGCTGGCGTTTCACTAAAATCCATCCTTCAACATTTCCTTTGCCGCCAACATGCCGGGCGCGCCCATCACGCCGCCGCCGGGGTGAGCGCCGCTCGCCCCAAAGTAGTAACCTTTAAGCGGCGTGCGGAAGTCTGCCCATTGCGGGGTGGGTCGCAGGAAAAAGATTTGATGCAACAACAACTCGCCGTGAAAAATATTTCCGCCCGTGATGCCCGCGATGGCTTCGATGTCCTTCGGCGAAATCACTTGCATGCCCACGATGCACTCGCGGATGTTCGGCGCATATTGTTCGATTGCAGCGATGACCGCTTCGCCGAGTTCGTCGCGGCGTTGATCTGTCCAGCCGCCTTCGAGGTCGTAGGGCGCATATTGCACGAAGCAAGACATCACGTGATGTCCGGGAGGCGCCATGTCGGGGTCAATCATCGAGGGGAAGATCATATCAATGTAGGGGCGTTTGGAAATCTGCCCGTACTTCGCGTCGTCGTAGGCGCGCTCGATGTAGTCAATGCTTGGGCTGATCGAAACCGCGCCGCGATGCAGAACTGAATTCGCGCCGTTGCCCGTATATGGCAGCGCGGTGAAGTTCGGCAGTTTGCTCAAGGCGATGTGGACCTTGCCCGACGAACCGCGCGCGCGAAAGTTTTTGATAGACGTGACAAAATCATCGGGCAAATATTTTTGTTCAACAAATTGCAGGAACGTTCTTTTTGGATCCGCCGCAGACATGACGACTTTGGATTGAATCTCATCGCCGTTTTCTAGGATGACGCCCACTGCGCTTCCATTCCTGACTTTGACCTGCTTCACGGATGCCTCGACTCTTATCTCCACCCCGAGCGCTTGCGCCGCGTTAAGGATGGAGCCGCTGACTCCGCCAGAGCCGTTCTTGGCAAAACCCCACGCGCGGAACGCGCCGTCAATTTCGCCCATGTAATGATGGAGCAAAACATACGCCGTCCCTGGCGAGCGCGGACCGAGAAATGTGCCGATGATTCCGCTGGCGGCTTTTGTCCCTTTGAGCGCGTCGGTCTCGAACCACTCTTCGAGCAAATCCGCCGACGACTGCGTGGCGAGTTTGGCAATCGTGTACAGTTCTTTTTCTTTCAGGCTCGCCGCATACTGACCAACCTTCAGCAATCCCAGCATGTCGCGCACGCTCATCGAAGACGGGTCTGGCGGAATCAAATTAATAATGGGCTTGATCGCTTTGGCAGCGCGCGCCATCACGCGGGCATATTCGTCATACGCTTCGGCGTCCTTTGGCGAGTGACGATAAATCTCGCGGCGGGTCAAATCGTGGTCGTCCCACGCGGCGAGATAATCGCCGTTATCCATCGGCGTAAACGTGCTGGGCAACGGCAGGATTTTGAGCCCATGCTTGGGCAATTCCAAGTCACGGATGATCTCCGGGCGCAGCAAACTCACTACATAAGAAAATTCGGTGAATTTGTAGCCGGGGAAAATTTCTTCGGTCACTGCCGCGCCGCCGACGATGGATCGGCGTTCGAGCACGACCACTTTTTTGCCTGCGCGGGCGAGATACGCGCCAGCCACAAGTCCGTTGTGCCCGCCGCCGATGATGATTGCGTCGTATTGATTGGATGTCATAAAAGTTCCTTCTATAAAGAGTTATAATTTGGCATGAAAGGAAGGTTTGCCATGAAAGCCAGAGGCAAAACAGTTCACAAAACCGATTACCCTCATATTGTAAAGACAGAGGGCGTCAACGGCGGCGCAGCGACCATCGAAGGGACGCGCATTGCCGTTTGGCATGTCGTCGGGTATTACTACGAACTTGGCATGTCGGTTGAAGCAATCCTGCTCGACTGGGATTACCTCAAACCGGCCGCCATTTTCAGCGCGCTGGCTTATTACCACGATAACAAGCGGGAGATAGACAAATTACGCGAAGAAAACTCCTACGAACATTGGTTGGAACATCATGCCCACAAAGCCGCTCAAACTTCACCTCAATGAAAACCTGTCGCCGCGGCTGGCAGGCGAGCTGCGAAAATATGGTTTTGATGCGGTGGCAACGCAGGAAACAGAAAATTTATTATCTGCTCCCGACGATATTCAACTCGCTCATGCGACTTCCGAACAGCGCGCGATCCTGACATTCAACATCGGCGATTTTGCCATCCTGCACGAGAGTACATGACGGAAGGAAAAGAACATTGGGGAATTATTCTATCCAACCGCGAACCTATTGGCGAACTCCTCCGCCGCATTTTGCGGCTGCTAAATACCGTTTCAGCGGAGGAATTGAAAAACCAAATCCGCTGGCTGAATGAGTTCAAATAATCCCTAAAAATATTTCCAACATCATGAACGGACCCGCCAAAGGGATCGAACGGGATGGGCAAATCCCTTTCTCGTCAGGGAGCGCAGGCGTTCATGATACCAGCCAAACCCCTCGCGCCAACTCAATTTTGGGATCAGTTCCGCGTACGCCAAAACGAGCAGCAACAGGTTGGACCAGGTCAGAAAGCCCCAGTAGGCATAGTCGCGCCAGGCGTCGAACAATTGCATGAAGAAGACGCTCGATAGAACGACGGAAGCCGCCAGCATGGGATACTTCCAATAGATGTGTTTGTCCCTTTCGATAACGAACGCCAGAAACAATTGAAAAGCCGGCAGGTAAACGAGATAATGCGCCCACAGACTGGAAACAAAGAACGGTGTGGAAGCCAGCATGAGAAAAAAAGCCCATCGCAGGCGGTGTTCGAGGTTGGAAGCCGCCACTAACGCGATCAGCAGAATATTTGCGGACAGAATCAACCAGCCGACGATTTGAAGCGGGAGCAGCCAGCCCGGGTTGTTGAACTCGCCGAAATAACGCATCGTCACCAGCGGAAAATACAGCGAGTTGATCCCCGGCAGTTTGCCGGCTGCAAACGAGAAACGCGCCCCGGCGGAATCCAAAATCGCAAAGTAAAAGCTGATGGTGGGTTTCAAGCCGAGGGTCAGGGCGGGAAGCGCAACGCCCAGGAGCAGGAAAAAGAATCCGCACAGGATCAGGAATAGGAGGTCGCCGGTCAAAAGGAAATAAAACAAAAATACAAGCGGGTAAAACTTGAAGAGCGCGCCGAATGCCAGCAGGAACGACGCGGGGATCTTCCAGCCCGCTTCGTAGAGTTCCAGCGCCGCCAGAATGGAGAGAACGACGATGATGCTGATCTGTCCCCATTTGAAATTATGGACGACCGGCATGGCGGTCAGCGTCAGGAAAAGATAAAGCAGGCGCAGGGGAAAATTTTGTTTTTGAGCGTTGTGCATCCAGACGGCGATCAATAGAATGACCGCGAGGATTTGAACGACTCCCCATGTGACGACCGCCGCATCCTTCGATTGAAAGCGCCACAGGCTGAAGACCTGGGCGATGACCGGCGAGTAGTAAAAGCCCTCGACCGGGACCGGGTTGTCGAGCAGTTTCTTCCCCATCGGGTAATAATATCTTGTGAAATCGCAGAAGATGTTATCGCACGAATCGATCTCGACAACGAACGAATCGAGATTGCCCCAATAAAAACAATATTGAAGGAAAACCGCGAGGGCGAGTCCGAAAATGAGGGCGTTTTTTTTGATCATGGCAGGGGCTGCCCATTCGCGCGTTATTTCTTTTTCCATTCCGGTTCGTAGAATGGAAGTTTAACAACGCAGGCGCGCGCCATCACGCGTGAGTATTCGTCGTACGCTTCCGCGTCCTTTGGCGAGTGACGATAAATCTCACGGCGGGTCAAATCGTGGTCGTCCCATGCGGCGAGATAATCGCCGTTATCCATTGGGGTGAACGTGCTGGGCAACGGCAGGATTTTGAGTCCATGCTTGGGCAATTCCAAGTAACGGATAATCTCTGGGCGCAGCAAACTGACCACGTACGAAAACTCGGTGAACTTGTAGCCGGGAAAAGTCTCCTCCGTCACCGCCGCCCCGCCGACGATGTGCCTGCGCTCCAGCACAACGACCTTCTTCCCCGCCCGCGCCAAATATGCCGCGGCGACAAGTCCGTTATGCCCGCCTCCGATGATGATTGCGTCGTACTTGTTTGATGATGTCATAAATAATTCCTCTTGTCTTGCTGTCTAAAAGTTGCCTTGAACGTAAATTCAAAAATCAGTATAATGATGCTATAAAAGCCGAAAGGCTTCTCCCGCCCCGCGAAAAGTTGCCGATTGTGGCAACCTGCCCCCATCTATGTTGATGGACAAGGCTAGCGGGGCGGGTTGCTTTAACCGTTGTATTCAAAAATATCCAGCATTTTATCCTTGATGTAATCGAAGGCTTCATGGTCGTTTTTTGAATCCCTACGCAGGATTGCTCCAGCCACCAAATCTGCCACTTGGATAAGGTCCTCACTGCGAGAGCGGCGAAAGAAGATTCTGCTGAACTCATGCCGAATCTCATGAGCCTTCAACATACGTTTTAGTTTTGCCAGCGCCACTTCGGCAGAACCCACTTCATCCAATATCAAAGTTCCTTTTTCACGGAAATGTACGGGGATTCGACTGATCAAATCCGCAACCATGAAAAGATAAAGTTCCATACCCGTGAGCGCTCGAAGCGCTAAAGGCATTGTGGTTTTATCTATGACAAGCGCCCAAGCCTTGAAATCAGCATGTTGTAATGCGGACAAGGTTTTCTCACGCAGTTTTGTTGAAGTTAAAGAATTGAAATGAAATTCAAAACTTCGGGAAAAATTTTCTTGTTTCCGTAAAGTTTCCAATACAGCACGAAGACCATCAGCATCCTGCGTTGCAACCACTGCAATCACAAAATAACGAGAGGCGCCCTTTTTGAAATTAAGACTGGCATCTCCTGCTTCGTCGCCTGCAAATGTAAATGTGGTCATCTTTACTTCTTCTTCCACTCAGGCTCATAAAACGGAAGTTTCACCACCTTCGCAGGCGCGTGTTGACGGTGACGCTCGACCGTGATTTCCATTCGTACATCCGTCCCGATTTCGTAATACGGCTTCTGCAAATGCGCCAAGGCGATGTATTTCTTCAATAACGGCGACCAACTTGAAGTGGACGCGTATCCAACCTGCACGTTCCCAGCCAGAATCGGCAGGCTCGCCCGCACAGCCATGCCGGGAATTTGCGGAGGCAGTCCAATTCTGCCAAATATCTTTTCCATGCCCACCCAATCCACTTCCAAACCAACCATCTTCCATGCCGAGCCTTCGCGCTTTTCTTTCTCCAATGCGCGCCGACCGACGAAGTAGCCTTGTTTATCGAGCGCGACTGTCCAATCGAGTCCCAATTCAAATGGCGATGATTTTTGCGATTCGATCCAAGCATGAGTTGTGGAGGTGTAATCCACATCGAGCATGAACAGTCCCGCTTCCACGCGCGCCATGTCCATTGCCAGAATGCCAACGGGCGTGATGCCGTAGTCTGCGCCTGCTTGAATCAATGTGTCCCAAATTTTGACGGCGTCTTTTGCGTCCATCCAAATTTCGTAGCCGAGGTCGCCTGTGTAGCCCGTTCTCGAAATGGTGACTTCGATTTCGTTGATTTTATTTTTCATCAAGCGGAAATATTTCAATTCATCCACCGAAGTCTCAACAACTTTGTTCAAAACTTTGCGCGTGTTCGGACCTTGAAAACTTAACGCCGCCACATCATCAGTCACTTCGGTAATTTTCACGTCCATGCCGACGGCGTTCATCGTCAGCCAGCGAAGATTCGGTTCCGCGGCAGTCAGGCGGAAGGTCTGGTCTTCGAGGCGTGAGACTGTCCCATCGTCAATCATCTTGCCTTCTTCGTCACACCAACCCGTGTAAGCGACTTGTCCCACTTTCATTTTGTGGATGTCCCTCGTGGTGACGCGATGCAACAACGCCGCCGAATCTTTGCCTGTGATGATGTACTTGATCAACGGCGAAACGTCAATCAATGCCGCCGAGTTGCGGATCGCCCAATATTCGCGATCAAGCGTATGCTCATACGAGCCGACGACAAAATAGCCCGCCCACTTGCGCCAGTTCTGCGGCTGGCACAGCGCGGACGTCCGTTCATGAAATGGGGTGTGTTTTAGGTTGAGCATGGAAGGATTCCTTGACTGGCAGATTGTACATTATATATAATTTTGTGACAATTGTCGTTTCTTCGCGCGCAAAAGCCCTGGCGAGTTGTGAGGGAAATCCCGCGTCGGGACCGGCGCTGGGAGCAGGTTCCCTGACATGGTCTGCCCCCCAACGCCCGCGCGCGACACACTCATTCAACGCCTTCGGGTACAATCGTTCGCGGGCGTGGCAGTCTGGACTGCCCGCATACGGGTAAATTTTCATGCCATTACTTACGCGCGTATTCATCAAAACCGGAATGCTCTGTCTTGCGCTCGCATTGACGCTCGGCGTTCTTCTGGCGCTGGGTATAACCAACGGGTTGTTCCCCGCATATATCCACCTGCTGGTCTTCGGCTGGCTTACTCAATTAATTTTCGGCGTCATCTATTGGATGTTCCCAAAATACTCCACAGAAAAACCGCGCGGAAGCGAAGCGCTCGGCTGGTGGACATACGCCCTGCTTAACATCGGCCTGTTTATGCGGGCAGTCGCCGAACCGATTCAAGCGACTCGCCCCAACTCATTCAGCGCATGGGCGCTGGTCGTTTCCGCCGTTTTGCAATTTCTGTCGGGGGCGTTATTCACCGTCAATAGCTGGCAGCGCGTACGGGAAAAATAAATGCCGCGATTAAGCGTCTGGCTGGTTCGCGCCTCTTTTATTCATCTGATGCTGGGTCTGCTCTGCGGGGCGCTCATCCTCGCCGAAAAAGGCGTTCCATTCTACGCGCCCGTCTGGCATCTCTTCCCCCTTCACATGGAATTTTTATTGATCGGCTGGCTGATCCAACTGGCGATGGGCGTCGCCTTCTGGATCGTTCCACGCTTCAGCCGCGGCGCCTCGCGCGGACCCGAAACCCTGGTCTGGCTTTCCTGGGCATTGCTCAACGCTGGAATTTTGTCCGCCGCGTTTCAGTTTTGGTTTCCCGTCATGCTCGTCGTTGGGCGCATCCTGGAAGTCGTCGCGTGCATTTTGTTTATCGTCGGTTCGTGGCGGCGCATCAAACCGCATGGGATTTAATCGCCCAAACGCGCAGGGCGCCGCATCACAGCGCAAGGTGGACATTCGAGCAATTCCCCTTCGCAACCTGCTATTCCCCTGAACGATTTCCGTCACCCGAGTCTGTGAGCTCGAGCGTTAACGCCCACGCCGGGCGGGTTTCCTCCCGAATTCCAAATGTTGCAAAGTTAAATACCTGCTTGACTCTCCGCTTTTCGTGTGCTAATCTTGATATTAGATATTATATCTAATCCAGGACGAGGCACATGGAAATCACCTCACACCGTCAGTTGCGGAAACTGGTTGCGGATCAACTCCGCGCCGCCATTTTGGACGGAAAAATCAAGTCGGGCGACTGGCTCAGACAGGAGAGGTTGGCGCAGGAATTAAACGTCAGCCAGATGCCTGTGCGCGAGGCTCTCAAGGAACTGGCGGCAGAGGGATTGATCGAACATGTTCCCTACCGGGGGGCGCGGGTGGTGACGTTTTCCATTGAAGATATTTCAGATTTATACGAACATCGCGCCTTTCTGGAGGGACGCGCCGCGGAATTTGCGGCAACGCAACTGGACAGCGGGGAGATCGAAGCGTTGCGCGAGATGGCCGGGAAGATGGCCGCCCTGCCGCCGGAACAGATTGCAGAGTACCGAAGAACAAACCGGGCGTTTCACGAAACCATTTTTCGCGCCAGTAAACACGAATATATCATCCGCACATTGTCCCAGATGTGGGAGGCTTTTCCGACCATGTTGATTGCAAACTTCGCGGCCACAGCCCAGACCCCGCTGCCCCAGCGCGACGATCAGGATCGGGTGGAGCATCAAGCCATCGTCGCCGCGCTGGAGGCGAAGGATTCCAAAAAGGCGGGCGAAGCGGCGCGGGCGCACATCCTTTCGGCGGCGAGGCATTTAATTCAATCCTTAAAAGGCGGCGCATGACAACCCTCATGCCGATGGGCGGCGCGCTCGACGAATGGAAGAAACCGGAAGTGTTGATGGAATTTCTGAAACGCTCCGGCGGCGGGCGCGCGCGCATTGCCATCCTGCCGCAAGCCTCGCAACGACGGGATACCGGACGGGAATATGTGAAAATGTTCAAAGCCTTTGGCGCGAAGGAAGCCGCAACGCTGGAATTCCGTTCGCGCGCGCTGGCGGATAAAGGGGAGCATCTCCAAATTATTCGCAAGGCGACCGGAATTTTTTTCTCGGGCGGGACGCAAATGCGAATCGCCGCCGTCATGGGCGGAACGCAACTGGAGGCGGAACTGTTGCGCGCTTATGCGCGCGGGTGCGTGGTGGGCGGGACCAGCGCGGGCGCCTCCATTCTTTCCAGGACGATGGTTGCATACGGCAAAGGCGGCGCGACTCCCCGCGAGCGAATCCTGCAAATGTCCGCCGGGCTGGGCTTTACCGATACATTCATCTTCGACCAGCACTTTCGCCAGCGCGACCGGCTTGGGCGTTTGATCTACGCGGTGGCTTCGCACCCGGGCATCGTCGGCGTCGGCATTGACGAAGACACGGCCGCGATCGTTGAAAACGATTCCAGAATCACTGTCTGCGGGTCCGGCGCGGTGACGATCGTGGATGGAAAACAAATTACCGGCACGGACGTTGCCGAGGCGGAAAACGGCGGCGCTGTGGCGGTCTCCAACCTGATCGTGCATGTCCTGACACGAAATTCCGTGTATGACGGAAGGACGCGGCGCGCGTCCCTTCCGCTGCAAACGCTCCTAAAGGATTAGGCGCGAAACATAAACCACAGAAAAGGAGAAGAAGGAATGAAACAGATCAAGACTTTATTGGCGTTGACGCTCGTGTCCGTCTTCGTTCTCTCCGCCTGCGGAGGCGGAGCGGCGACAGAGGGCGCTCCTGAATCCACCCAGGCGGTCGAAACAGAAGGGGCGGCTCCCGCGACACAGGAAGCGGCGACTGGGGGAACCGTCATCATCGGCACTCCGCAGGAGCCGGGCATGATGAACACCCTGCTGACTTCCTCCTCCATCGAAGACGCCGTCACCTCGCTCTTCGTGGAAGGGCTGGTCTCCGTCAACGAGAAGGGCGAATATGTGCCGGTTCTTGCCAAGGAACTGCCCACCGTCTCTGAAGACGGGCTGGTTGTGACCTGGCTTTTGAAGGAAGGCATTAAGTGGTCCGACGGTTCGGACTTTACCTGCGACGATGTGCGCTTTACGATGGAAGGCGCGCTCTCCGATCTTTCGCAGGTCAGCGCGTCCGGCTACCGGGACATCGAATCGCTGGAATGCCCCGACCCGTACACGGTGGTGGCGACCTTTGGCGAGGTGTACGCCCCCTATCTGCGCCTGTTTGCCTATACGGTTCCCGACACCGCCGGCGCGTTGGAAGACATGGAAACATGGGACATCAACCGCAACCCGGTTGGAACGGGTCCCTTCATTTTGAGCGAATGGGAGCCGGGCGATCACCTGACCTTTACAAAGAACCCCTACTATCGGGAGGAGGGCAAGCCGAACCTCGACAGCGTCATCATCAAGATTCTGCCCTCGCGCGAAGTGGGTATGCAATTACTCGGCACAGGCGAGATTCACGCCCTCTGGGATCTGACCGAAGCCAACTTCCCCGAACTGGAGGCGTTGAAGGATCAGGGCGTTTCCTTCGTGTCCACCGTCACCGGCGAGAACGAATTGCTCTCCCTCAACTTTGGCAACAACGACGGCAGCGCGCCCGCCGACCCGGCCAGCAACCCGCACCCCATTCTGTACGATCTTAAAGTCCGACAGGCCATCCAATACGCCATTGACAAGCAAACCATTGTGGACAGCCTGCTCTACGGCAACGTCAACCCCGGCAACAGCGCCGTGCCAGTTGGCACATTCGGCTGCCCCCAGCCGGTCAGCGAATTCAGCGTGGAAAAAGCCAACGCCCTGCTCGACGAAGCCGGATGGACGGTGGGAGCCGACGGCATCCGCGAAAAGGACGGCGTGCGCATGAGTTTGAAGATCGCCACCACCACCGGCAATCAACTGCGCGAACAGACCGAACAGGTCCTGGCGGAAATGCTTAAAGCCGCCGGAATCGAACTCGTCATCGAAAACGTGCCTTCAGACGTGTTGTTTGCCAGCTGGGAAAGCGACGGAATGCGCGATCACGGCACATACGACATTGTGATGTACACCACCGGACCCAGCACCGACCCGGACAGCCACCTGTACTCCAGCTTCCACAGTTCAGAAATTCCCACCGCCGATAACGAAGGCACCGGCGCGAACTTCAGCCGCTACATCAACGCCGATGTGGACGCCTGGCTGGACGAAGCGGCCACCATCACCGACACCGCCCAACGCAAGGATTTGTACTGCAAAGTCGTCGAGCAGATTAACAAAGACCTGCCGCGCATCTATCTGTACGAACGCCTTTCCATCATGGCGCATCGCAACGAATTCCAGGGGTTGAAGATCTCCCCGACCTTCGTAGACTTCGCCTGGGACTCCGCCAACTGGACTCTCGATCAATAACGATTCACGCCCCTTCCCCTGCCCGGGGAAGGGGCGCTTCAGCCATCAAGACAGCACGGAAACCCGCCCATGCTCACTTATTTTATCCGTCGCCTGTTCCAATCCATTTTCACACTGCTCGTCATCAGCATGATCCTGTTCGGGCTGATCTCCTCCGTCCCTGGCGGGTTTATGAGCGTGTACACCGAACGCTCCGACTATTCGCCCGAAGACCTTGCGCGCATCCGCGCCAAACTGGGGCTGGACGACCCTGTGCCGGTTCGCTATCTCAAATGGCTGGGCAACATGATACAGGGCGATTGGGGCAACTCCATCAGCACAAAACGCCCCGCCCTGCAAGAGATCGCCGACCGCCTGCCCAACACCATGTTGCTCATGAGCATCATGCTGGCCGCCACCCTGCTGGTTTCCATCCCGCTGGGCATCCTTTCAGCCGTCAAACAATACACCTGGTTCGATCACATCTCCACCACGCTGGCCTTTGCGGGACAATCCCTGCCGGTCTTCTGGTTCGGACTTTTACTCATCATTATTTTTGCCGTCACCCTCAAAGGCGGGGACGGAAAACCGCTCCTGCCCGGCTCCGGCATGTACACCCTCGGCGCGGATTTCTCGCTGGCAGACCGCATCAAACACCTCATCCTGCCCGTCTCCATGCTCACCTTTGTCTCCGCCGCCGGATACATACGCTACCTGCGCTCCTCCATGCTGGACGTCATCAACGAAGACTATGTACGCACCGCGCGCGCCAAAGGGGCCGGCGAACGTCGCGTCATCTATAAACACGCCCTGCGCAACGCCATCATCCCCCTCGTCACCCTCATCGCGCTCGACCTGCCCGCCCTGTTCGGCGGCGCGCTCTTCACCGAAACCATCTTCGCCTGGCCCGGCATCGGCAGACTCTATTTCAACGCCGCCCTCAAAACCGATTACCCGCTGGTCATGGCCATTCTGATGATCGAATCCGCCCTCATCATCGGTTCCAACCTGCTGGTGGATTTCATCTACGCCGCCCTCGACCCGCGCATCCGGCTATCGTAACATGACAACCGCCTCCCTCCCCGAAACCCCGCGCGCCCTGCGCGAACAATCGCTCTTCATGTTCTTCTGGGTTCGTTTCCGCAAACACCGCATGGCGCTCCTCGGCGGAATCGTCACGCTCATCATGGTTTTACTGGTCACACTGGCCCCCTTCATCGCGCAAGACCCCATGAACCAGGACCTGCTCAACCGCTTCAAGCCGCCCTCCGCCCAACACTGGATGGGAACCGACGATCTCGGACGCGACATGTTCGCGCGCGTCCTCTACGGCGGGCGCATCTCCCTCTCCGTCGGACTGCTCGCCATGGGCGTCTCCGTCGGGCTTGGCTCGCTCATCGGGCTGACCTCCGGCTACCACGGCGGCTGGGTGGACGCCATCCTCATGCGCATCACCGAAATCTTCATGTCCATCCCCAGCCTGTTCATCCTCATCGCCCTCGGCATGTTCCTGCGCACGCTCGACCTGCCCTTCCTCAAACCCGGCTCCTTCCTGCCCATCTCGCTCGTCATCGGCGCCCTCTCATGGATGGGAACCGCCCGCCTCGTACGCGCCGCCGCCCTCGAACTGCGCGAACGCGAATTCATCCAGGCCAGCCGCGCCCTCGGCAGTTCCGACACGCGCATCCTTTTCCTGGGCATCCTGCCCAACATCGCCAGCCCCATCATCGTCTCCGCCACCCTCGGACTGGCAGGCGCCATCATCAGCGAAAGCGGGCTCTCCTACCTCGGCTTCGGCGTACAACTCCCCACCCCCACCTGGGGCAACATGCTCTCCAACACCCAAAGCCAGATGACCACCGCCCCCTGGACGGCCATCTTCCCCGGACTGATGATCTTCATCGTCGTCATTGCCATCAACTACCTCGGCGACGGACTGCGCGACGCCCTCGACCCGCGCCACAATCAAAAATAAACCCGGTTTTGGAAGGACGCCCTCATGAAGATTCGTTTCCTCTCATTCTTTTTCCTCCTCTCGATCCTTATCTCCCCCCCCCAACCTTGCCGCGGCTCAGACTCAGCCCGGGCTGCTCCTCCCCATCGGCGCCGGCTACACCGACACCTACGACGAAATGGGCCGCTACGCCGTCGAAAACGCCAAAGGCAACACGGTTCACATCCTCATCCTCGCCTCGCCCTACTCCACCAACGCCCAATCCATCGGCGAAGGCGAGCGCGCCCAAAACCTGAAAGACGCCGAAGAACGCCGCATCCAGACCGAAGGCGCCTGCCAGCGCAACCTCCCCGCCGGATCATCCCTCATCTGCAAAGTGGAACTCCTGCCCATCTTCACCCAGGAAGACGCCAGGAACCCCGACAACCTCGCCTACTTCAGCGACGACATCTCCATGCTCTTCATCCTCGGCGGCGACCAGGAAACCGGCATCGGCGCCATCATCAACACACCCGTCGAAGAACGCATCAACGAACTGCACGCCGGCGGCATGATCGTCGCCGGAACCAGCGCAGGCGCCGCCATGCTCTCCAAAACCATGATCGCCGCCCTCTCCACCGGCTACGGCGCAGACGACGGACTCTTCGCCGGAGCGCTCGAAATTTGGAACTCTCCCAACCAACGCGGATTTTCCTTCGGCATTCAACACGCCGTTGTAGACCAGCACTTCTTCCAACGCGCCCGCATCGGCCGCCTGCTCAACGCCCTCGCCCAGCCGGACGTCCCCAACATCGGCGTCGGCGTGGACGCCTACACCGGCATTGTTTCAAACAACGAAGTACTGAGCGACGTTTTCGGGCTGTACACCGTCGCCGTGCTGGATGCGGAAACCTACCATGCGGCGGACAACGTCCAATACGTTTCCATTGACCCAAATCGCCCGCCCCTCATGAGTTTCCGCAATATTGTTTATCACCTGCTCTCCCCCGGCGACGCGACCTACGATCTCAAAACGCGCGCGTCCTCCCTTGCCAACCCCGCCCCCCCGCTTGAACGCTCCTTCGAAACGCTCTCCACCCCGCCCGGCGCCGGCCCGTTGATCCTCTCCGGAAATCTGATTGACAACCTGAACAACAGCGCCGTATTGGAAGAATTCAAAGCCATCGCCGGAGACAACATCCTCATCATCGCCACCGGCTACCCTTCCGGGCGCTCCGCCGAAACGGCCATTAAGAAATACACCGAAGCCCTTGGCATGGACGCGCAATCCGTCTTTGTGGAAGACGCGCCGATTGAAATTCCCGAAGGCGTCAGCGGCGTATTGGTCATCGGCAAGGATCAGTCCAAAGTCAAGCCGGAGGCGCTTGCCGCACTTAAGGATTTTTGGCTGGCCGGCAACCCGGTCATGGCAGACAACGCCGCCGCGCCCATCTTCGGCTCCGTGTACGCCCCGCACGAACCCACCCCCGACGACGCCGAGCGCGAAGAACTTGCCACGCAGAAATCCTTCTGGCAGGGCCGCACAAAATTTGCCGAAGGGCTGGGCTGGGTGGATATCACCCTCGAGCCGCAGGTCGTCGCCGACAAACGCTTTGGACGTTTGACTTCGCTGGCATACAATTATCCGCAAAAACTGGCGTTTGGCATTAACGCAGACGCCGCGCTGATGTTTACCGGCGAAGGCGCGCAGGTCATCGGCTCCAACGGAATCTTTCTCTTCGACATGCGCGGCGCCACACTGCAACTCGGCGTCAACGAAGGGTTTACCGTCGCCAACGCCATGCTGGACGTATTTGCCCCCGGCGAGCAGGTGAAACTTGAAAAGGCGGATACGAGCGCCGTCGTAACTCCGCAACCCACGCCTGTTTTGCCAACCGCTCAACCTACCGCCGCGCCTGCAACGGTCGCCTCTCCCACAAGCGCGGCAACGGTCGCCCCCAGCCCCGCCGCAACAACGCCGCCCACAGAAGACCGCGCTTCCGAACCTGCCTCCTTGCCGGTCTGGGCCGCCGGGTTGGCTGTCGTTCTTCTTGGCGCTGCGGCCTGGCGGTTTTTGAAGAGAAAGAGCGGATGATTTGATTACCCTAGACTTTTTTAGGACGCTAAAAATGCCCAAACAAACGTCGCATTTTCCGCGCTCGTCCGCGTCCCGACTTTAAGAGTGTCAAGGTAATCAGATCGACAATATAAGGTTTGCATCTGCAAAGTTGCGAAAGCGTCTGAAACGCAACCGCCCAAACTGTTATTGGGTCTTCCCGCTCCGCGCAAAGCGACAGGCGGGCGGTTCTTCAAACACGGACGTTCTCGCGCAACACGCCGACGCCCTTTTCCCTTGATGACATACCTGACCGACGACGCGAATCAACGCGCCCAGCCGCCGGGCAGGGTCGCAACGCCGATGTAAATGAGAAGCAATGCGCCGAGGATGCAGAAGAACGCATTGCGAAAACGGACGCCGTCCGGCGAATTCTTCCAACGCGCGGGCAGGTGACCGAGGACCGCGGCGAGGATCATGATGAAGGCATGTTCGAGACGCTGGCGCGTAAACCCGCCGCCGTCGGCTGAAAAACCCAGCCACAGCAAATTGATCAAGCCGAGCGTGGCTTGCAGGTCGAGCGTCCCGCTGAACGCGGCGGCGAGAGCGCGATCCATGCCTTTGAAGGCGCCGCCGCGCAGCCAGCCGACGGCAAATTTGATTGTGGCAATGACGGCGGCAAGCAGGACGAGCCACCTGAGATGCGAGTGAGCGACGAGCAGTATATCCATTTTTTTTCTCCAAAACTAAAGTTGGTCTCTGATTACCATACACTCTTAAAATCAGGACGCAGACGAGCGCGGAAAACGCGGATTCAAGACATTGTTTCGGGCGTTTTGCCAAAAAATTCTGCGTTCATCCGCGTTTTCCGCGTCCTAAAACAAAGTGTAAGGCTATCAAAGTTTCGTTTACAAAATAAAAGGCAGGATCGCCTTTTTATCTTTTGGAAAATCCTTGAACGTCGCGCGATACCAACTGAGGGCGCGCAATCCCTGTCCGACGAGGAAGGAAGTCATCGCCAGCAGATTCAACCATGTCGTCGAATGTCTCGAAAGCAGGGCAATGCCCGCCCAGCCGACGATCTCGAACAGATAATGCGGACAAACGACATAGCGAAACAACCCGCCTTTCGGGATAAAGTAGCCAGCCGATGATTCCTTGCGTAAGCCGGCAAGCAGTTTGTGGTAATAATAATTGCCTGAAATGCCAGTCAGGAAAAGGATGATTCCAACGATGAACAACGGGTCCACCGCCGGGACGGGATTTCGATTCAACCAACCGACCGTAAAAGCCGCCTGCGAATAAAAAAAGCCAATCACCAATGTGTTGACCAGACTGGTAGCGCGGGAATATTTGTGAAGGAAAAGCGATTCCAGCGTTCGTTTGGAAAAGTGGACGAAGACCGCCGCAAAGACGATCCATTGAATGGCGCTTGCAGATGGCAGATAGTCTTTTGCAGAAAGGAATAACGCAAGCAGGGGAGTCGCGTAAAGAATGAACATCCCCAACCGGGCGGGCAGCCCATTCCCCGCGCGCGGTTTGTTGTAGTTCGAATTCGATTGACCGAAATATACAACCGGTCCCACCGTGATGACGAGGGCGGCGAGTACGACGTGATGGATGATGTTGAAGGTCGTCCATTCGGTAAGGATCATGTTAGGTGCGCGAATTATACAACAGCGGGTTCGTCCTTTATAATGCTTTATGTAGAACAAGTCTACAGACTTGTTCTACAGACTTGCTTTACAGAATTCTGGAGGACTCAATGACCTACACCACCATCCTGACCGAAACGCGCGGGCGCGTGGGCGTTGTGACCCTGAACCGCCCGAAGGCGATGAACGCCTTCAACCAGCAAATGCTCGGCGAATTGTTCGACGCGCTGGAGGCGTTCGATAAAGATCAAGCCATCGGCGCGATCGTCGTCACCGGCAACGAAAAAGCCTTTGCCGCCGGCGCGGATATCAAAGAAATGGCGGAGGCGTCTTATGTGGAAATGCTGACAGCAGGCCACGTCCAATCCTGGGATCGCATCCGCGGAATCCGCAAGCCGGTCATCGCGGCCGTCTCCGGCTGGGCGTTGGGCGGCGGATGCGAATTCGTCCTCTCGTGCGATATGGTCGTGGCAAGCGAATCCGCGAAGTTTGGACAGCCTGAGATCACCATCGGCGTCATCCCCGGCGCGGGCGGGACTCAACGCTTGGCGCGTCTGGTCGGAAAATACCTTGCGATGGAAATGGTCATCAACAACCGCACGTTGACGGCGCAGGAAGCGCTTCAATTCGGGCTTGCAAATCGGATCGTACCAGTCGAAGGTTATCTCGATGCCGCCGTCTCTTTCGCGGAAGAGATCGCATCGCGCGCGCCGCTGGCTGTCCGCATGGCAAAGGACGCCGTCAACGCCGCATTCGAGACCGCCCTCAGCGAAGGGCTCGCCGTCGAGAAGCGCAATTTCTATCCGCTGTTTGCGACCGAAGATCAAAAAGAAGGGATGAAAGCCTTCATTGAAAAACGAAAAGCGGAATGGAAGGGGAAGTAGGTTGGTGTTGTAGTCTGATGGTCAAATAGCCTGGTAGTCGCGTGGTCTTTTTGTCGGCTAACCTACCATCCGACCACCCAACCACCCGACCACCCAACCACCCGACCACCCAACCACTCGACCACCCAAACACCCAACCACCC
>CAADGT010000134.1 GCA_900696595.1 uncultured Chloroflexota bacterium | reverse complement strand
CGCAACATGAACGTGATGTACGACGACATCGCCACCACCGCCAGCCCGGCGCTTCCCTTCGGCGGCGCCGGCGCATGGACGTGCGGCGACCGCGCCTTTGCGTGGAAGGTTTACGCGCCGCAAGACGGCACGTCTCGCGGCATGTTCGATGAAGCGCTGGCGCGCTTCACCTGCGGGCAGTAAGCGAATCGCGTAAGGAGTTACAAGTTACAAGTTACAAGTTACAAGTTACAAGTTACTGGTGTGATTTAGTTTTCCCGTCTTACGCATTACGCATTACGAATCTCTCGACCTCTCTCTTCATGACTTCCACATCAAAGTCCCGTCCATGCGCGGGGTGGATGCGTTTAATTCCGAGCGGCAGAATCTTCTTCCAACTTTCGACGACCAGATGTATATCGTCCGCGAGGATGGGCAGGCCGGGGGTGAGGCGCAGGTACCAGTCGTTCATGGCCATGTCGCCGACGATGGCGTCGCCGCTTTCGAGAATCACGCTGACATGCCCCATCGTGTGACCGGGCGTGTAAGCGACTTCGCCGGGGATCCCAAAAGGCTTCAGCGAAAGACCGGCATCCAGAATAACCGTATCCGCTTTGAGCGGAGAAAGATGCGGGCGGAGAATCCGCTTCGCGGACCAGGACATCAATTTTCCCCATAAAGTAACCCCGTTGGGAAAAGGCGGTTCGCCCGTCTCGATCATGAAGGCGTCCTTTTCATGAATGGCGATCTTCGCGCCGGTGATTTTTTGAATGTCGGCGAGGCAGGAGATGTGATCCCAATGCCCGTGCGTGAGCAGGATGAGTTCGATCTCTTTGGGGTTTATGCCCAGGTCTTGCAGATGTTTTTGAAACGCGGGGAAGCCGCCCCATGCGCCGCCGTCTATCAGGACGGTTCGTTCGCCGCGCAGAAGATAGCAGTTGCAAATGCCGACCGGGATGCGATGAAAACGGAACGTCATTTTTCGTAGCCGCGCGGATGCGATGTGTGCCAGTCCCACGCGCTGGAGAGGATGTCTTGCAGGTTGGTGTATTTGGGTTCCCAGCCGAGTTCTTTTTTTATTTTGGCGGGGGATGCGACAAGGCGGGCGGAATCTCCGGCGCGGCGCGGTTGCTCGACGACCGGAATGGCGTGACCCGTGACCTGGCGCGCTGTTTCGATGACTTCCTTCACGGAAAAGCCGTTGCCGCTGCCCACGTTGTAGATGAGTTTGTCGCGCGTTTCCAATGCGTCTAAGGCGAGCAGGTGAGCCGAGACGAGGTCGGCAATGTGGATGTAGTCGCGGATGCAGGTTCCATCGGGGGTGGGGTAGTCCGCGCCGTAGAGCGTTGCGGATTCGGCCTGTCCCAATGCGATTTGCAACACGCGCGGAATGAGGTGCGACTCGGGCTGGTGGGCTTCGCCGCGCCCGGGCAATGCGCCGCAGGCGTTGAAGTAGCGCAGGGCGGCGTAATGCAAGCCGAAGATGGAGCGATACCATTCGAGCGCCTGTTCAGTCATCAGTTTGGTGTGGCCGTAGACGTTGGTCGGCCCGATGGGCGACTCTTCGGTCAGCGGCTGGTCGCTGGATTGATAGACCGCGGCGGTGGAGGAAAAGACAAATCGCTTCACGCCGGTTTTGACTGCGGTTTCCATTAAGGCAAGCGAGTTTGTGAAGTTGTTGCGAAAGAATCTGCCGGGGTCTTTCATGCTTTCGCCCGCTTCGATGAAGGCGGCGAAGTGCATGACCGCGTCGAATTGGGTTGAGGTTAATGCCTCGGCGAGGGCGTGGCTGTCGTCGAGCGAGGCGTGGATGAACTTCGCTCCGGCCGGGATCGCGGCGCGATGTCCGGTGACGAGTGAATCGTAGACGGCGACGGTATGCCCGGCTTGAATCAGCGCTTCCGCTGTGGCGGAGCCGATGTAACCCGCGCCGCCTGTGACAAGGATATTCATGATTGCTCCTGGGTTGGATTTTGGAAATTATAACGTACGGTCATTCTGGCGGTTCGGCCCAGCCCTGGGCATACCAGAGCAGGTAGTTGCGGACGTGCGCGCCCCAGTAGGTTTCGGAGTGGTCGCCGGAGAAGAAGTGGAATTCGTGCGGGATGGCGTTGCGGGTGAGCATACGCTCGAATTCGCGGATGCTGGGCAGTTCGCGGTCGTTCTCGCCCGCATCCACCCAGATGCGCGGGCGAAGTTCCTCCGGGATGGATAACAACTGCTTTTCGACCGCATACGCGTCGCCGGTGAAGATGGCGGGGGAATGGAAGCCGAGCGAGCCGAAGAGGTTCGGGTTCTTGAAGCCGAGTTCCGCCGTCCAGCCGCCGCCGCGCGAGAGGCCGCCCAGGGCGCGGTGTTCGCGATCTGGAATGGCGCGATAGGTCGCGTCAATGTAGGGGATGAGCGCGCCGATGAAGCGGTCGCCAAAGTCGGGGCCGTAGGCGCTGTTCCAGTAGCGGTCGTCGGGGAAGACGACGATGAAGGGAGCGCTTTCGTCCGCGAGGATCATCCGGTCAACGCTCTGCGGCACGCCCAGCCTGACCCATTGATCGTCAGTGAAGGTCTGTCCGTGCAACAGATACAGGACGGGATAGCGCTTGTCTGTTTGTTCGTGATAACAGGGCGGTAGGTAGATGAGATATTCCTGCGGCGGGACGGTGGCATTGACAACGCCCTCCTCGACCCCGCCGGGTTGCGTGAGGCAGGTCAGCGGGGTGGGCGTCGGCGAGGGAGGGATTAAGGTTGGGGTGGATGTCGCGGTGGGCGGAGAGGGGGGAAATGTTGCGGCGGGGGGAACTTCATTTGAGGAGAAACAGGCTGAAAGTCCGGGGAGAAGCGCGACCAAGATGAGGGCGAGGGTTGCTTGACGGAGATTCATCCCCCGCATTATACTCGGCACGCTTTATCATATCGGGGCGTGGCGCAGTCCGGCTAGCGCGCTTGCTTTGGGAGCAAGAGGTCGTAGGTTCGAATCCTATCGCCCCGACTCACATGCGTGGAAGGCTTTCTCCAACGCAGGCATGGGAGTGGCTGAGAGAGGCGCAATGCACCGGCATTTCACCTCTCTTTTTTTTCGCGCTGTGTTAAAATTCACCGGAGGTCAACTCATGGCAAAAAAGATAGACGGCGTAATCGAAGCGGTTCGGCACAAAAGCGGGCAGATCGCCGCGGTGCGCGCCTATGAACGGCGCGGATTCACCTTCTCGGACCGGCTGACGCTCGACCGCAAAACCCTGCTGGAACGGCTTCAAAAAGGGATGTATTTTGTCACAGGGTCGCGCCGGGAATTGATGGCAAGCACGTTCGATCTCTTCAAGCCCGTTCAAATTGCGCAAGCGGGAGGCCGCGAGTTTATTTCGACAAAAGAGAACGCCTCTTGCGACGAGCTGGAAAACGTTCCATTCTTTTAGGTGAAGTTTATGCGCGTGTACGATAAAACCCCCTTTCGCGACCGGCAAGGCAACATCGGCGTCGTCGCGCGCGCCCAGGGCGCGTTGACATACGGCTTGGACTGGCCCGCCGAACTGGAAGCGCAGGAAAAGGTCATCGCCCAACTGGACAGGATGCTGGACAAGGGATATGCCGTCATCCGCAATTTTTCCCTGCTGGAAAGCGACATTCTCATCCCGCTCATCCTGGTGGGTCCCGGCTCGATCTCTGTGATTTTTGCCTCGCCAGTAAAAGGGCATTTCGAAGCCAGGGGCAGGGAATGGAATACGCTCAAAAATGGAACGACAACGCCCGCCAGGCAGAACCTGGTGGAGTACGTTACAAAACTTGCGCGCGGTTTTCAAAAATACCTCGAAATCAACAACATCCATGTCCCTGTGGAGGTCGAGCCGGTGTTGATCTGCACGGATCCCGGCGCGCAAATCGAAGCCGTTCAGCCCGCCATCCGCATTGTTCGCAGCGACGCCGTGCGGCAATTTGCAAACCAACTCAACCAGGCAAAGCCCGTCATGCGGGCGGAGAATATCGCAAACCTGGTGGATCGCATCTTGATCCCCGAATTGCGCGAGCCGTCGTCCCCCGAAAAAAAAGAGGGAAGCCCAGCCCGCCCCCCTGCGGCAGGCAGGCAGCCAAGCCCCGCGCGGCAAGCCCCAAAACCTGCGCCGCAAAAAAAGACATCCGCCGTATCGCGCGCCCAATGGCTGCTTCTCGCCGGGCTGGGGCTTTTCGAGTGTTGCCTGCTCGTAGCCGGCGCCGCATTTCTCTTCTATTTCAACCAATAAGCCGCCTTGTCATCCCCCTTCCTTTCAATCGTCATCCCCGCCCATAACGAGGAAAACCGCCTGCCGCGCGCGCTCGACCAGATCTTCTCTTTTCTAAAAGCGCAAGACTACGCCAGCGAAGTGATCGTGGTGGAAAACGGCAGTTCGGACGCCACACTGGCAATTGCAAATGAATTCGCCAAAGACCGCCCAACCCTGCGCGTGATCCACGAGGAGCGCAACGGCAAGGGCAACGCCGTGCGGCGCGGCATGTTGGCGGCGCGCGGCGAATACCGCTTCATCTGCGACGCCGACCTTTCGATGCCCATCGAAGACCTGCCCAAATTCCTGCCGCCCGCGCTCAACGATTTCGACATCGCCATCGGCTCGCGCGAAGCAAAAGGGTCCATCCGTTACAACGAACCGTCCTACCGCCACATCGGCGGGCGCGCCATCAACTTCGCCATCCGCAGTTTGATCCTGCCGGGCTTGAACGACACGCAATGCGGCTTCAAATGCTTCCGCGCCGCAACGACCGAAAATCTCTTTCGCAAACAAACGCTCGCCGGCTGGTCGTTCGACATCGAACTGCTCTACCTCGCCCGCCGCGGAAAACTTCGCATCCGCGAGATCCCCATCCACTGGTACTACGACCCCGACAGCAAAGTCAACGCGGTGCGCGACGCCCTGCGCATGATCGGCGACATCTTCCGCATCCACCTCAACGCGATGCGCGGCGCGTATGACTCAAGACCCTGACCTCTCCTACGAAAAAAAACTCTGGCGCGCGCATCCCCTCATTGCCGGGTTGGACGAAGCCGGACGCGGCGCCCTCGCCGGGCCGGTCTGCGTCGGGACGGTGATCCTCCCCCACAGGCGCCCGCATCTTCTCCGGACTTTGAGCCGGGTGCGCGATTCCAAACAGTTGACTCCCCGTGAGCGTTTCGCCCTCGCGCCGCTCATCCGCGCGACCGCCCTCGCGCACGGAGTCGGATTCGCCTCCAGCGAAGAAATAGACCAGATGGGAATCGTACCCGCCACCCGGCTGGCGGCGAGCCGCGCGCTCGAATCGTTGAATCAATTCCCAGACTATCTGCTGACCGACTTCCGACTCGAACTCCCCGAACTCGACATCCCCCAGACCGCCATCGTCAAAGGCGACGCAAAATGCCTGAGCGTTGCCTGCGCTTCGATCCTCGCCAAGACCGCCCGCGACGAATGGATGACAGCCCTGCACAAAGATTATCCCGAATATCAATTCGCGCGTCACAAGGGGTATGGCACTTTACTGCATCAAAAAAAGATTCACGAACTCGGTCCTTCCCCCGTCCATCGAAAGACGTTTCAAATTAAAAGGCGACGGTCGCTTTTGAAGTGACCGTCGCCTGTATTTTCATTTACTTCTTCAACATCCCGCCGCCCGCCAGCCGGCTTTCGGGTTTGCCGCTGCGCCAGGCGTAATATCCCAGCCCCGCGCCGCCCAACACAAGGATCGCGCCGAAGATTCCGAGCGCGGTCGAACCGCCGCCCGCGTTTTCATTTTCTTCCGCGCCGGGGTCCACCACCACATCCCGCGACTGCGCGCCGAAATCCACGAACGCCCGGTCGCCGGCGTTGACTTTTAACGAATAATTCAACGCCATGGTCGGGTTGAAATTATCGGGAACCGCCATGGTGATGTTGTACGCGCCTGCGGGAATATCGTCGAAACAAATTCCCTGATACGCCTCGGGATCGTCGGGGATTGCCGTCGTCAGCGAGCCGGAATATGCCCCGTTGATCTCCGTCAAACTCACCGCGCCGCCTTCAATGGCGGGTTCGACCTCCTCGCGCATGGCGTTGCCGTTCACATCGTTGAACAATAACACACAGACCTGCGTCAACCCGGTCAACGGCGTGGGCGTGACCGTCGGCGTGACCGCAGACTGGTTTGGCGCGACGGTTGCGGTCGCCGCGGCGACAACGCCAATCAACAATTCCTGTCCTTCGACGAGCGTACAGTTCTCATCCAGTTTGGAGTTCAACTGCCGCAATTGATCCACTGTGATGCCATGCAAAGCCGCCACGCGGAAACAGTTATCCCCCGGCTGGACGACGTAAAGAATGCGCCCATCCGCGCCGGGCGTGGGGGTGACGTATTGCTGCGCGCGCGGCGCGGCGTTTGCAGGAAGCCACAAGCCGAACAACAACAGGCTGAACAGCGTCAATAAAATAAAAAATCGTTTTGGATTCATCGTAAAAAATTATATCAGATTCGATTTGACGCCCGATCAACTACATGCGCGCAAAACAGATCAGACAGGTTGATCCTCCTTCTCCCTGCGCCGTTTCCGGCGCAGGATTCCCTCGCAGCGCGCCGCCGGGTTTGCGCTGAGTTTATCGAAGCAGGGAAAACCGGGGACAAACTCCACGGGTAAAACAAAAAAAGCGCCCCTGATTTATCAGAGGCGCTTTTGCTTTCTTTCGAATGGCGCATCGCGGCTTACGAACCGATCCCCGCCGCCTTCTTCAACGCCTCCGCCTTATCCGTGCGCTCCCAGGGGAATTCGATATCGTCGCGCCCGAAGTGACCGTACGCCGCCGTCTTGCGATAGATCGGCTTGCGCAGTCCGAGGTCGCGGATGATCGCGCCCGGGCGAAGGTCGAAGAGTTCGTCAATCAGTTTGGCGATTTTCTCGTCGGCGATCTTTGCCGTGCCGAAAGTCTCCACGTTCACCGAAAGCGGATGCGCCACACCGATGGCATAAGCCACCTGCACTTCCACGCGGTCGGCCAGCCCGGCGGCGACGATGTTCTTCGCCACATAACGGGCCGCATACGCCGCGGAGCGGTCCACCTTCGTCGGGTCCTTCCCGGAGAACGCGCCGCCGCCGTGACGCCCCATGCCGCCGTAGGTGTCCACGATGATCTTGCGTCCCGTCACCCCCGCGTCGCCCATCGGTCCGCCGACGACGAAGCGACCGGTTGGGTTAACGAAGACCTTCAGGTTTTTATCCACCAGGTTTTCGGGCAGAGTCTTCATGATGATCTCTTCGGTGACGGTTTCAGTGATTTCATTCTGCGAGACATCCGGCGAGTGCTGGGTCGAAATCAACACCGTATCCACCCGCGCCGGCTTGCCATTCGAATACTCAATCGTCACCTGGCTCTTGGCGTCGGGTCTCAGCCATTTGATCGCGCCGCTCTTGCGCAGTTCGCTCTGCTTGCGCGTCAGTTTATGCTCCAGATAGATCGGCATCGGCATCAGGGTCGGAGTTTCGTTGCAGGCAAAGCCGAACATCATGCCCTGGTCGCCCGCGCCGATGGATTCAACCTCCTCGTCGGTCAGGCGATGCCCGTCGCGGGTTTCGAGCGCGTGATTCACGCCCATGGCAATGTCGCCGGATTGTTTGGCGATGGCGACCAGCACGCCGCAGGACGAACCGTCGAATCCCTTGTCGCTCGAGTCGTAACCGATCTCGTTGACAGTCTTGCGCACAAGTTCATCGTAATTGAACTGCGCGTTGGTGGTGATCTCGCCCAGCAGCATCACATAACCGGTCTTGACGGCTGTTTCGCACGCCACGCGCGAGCGCGGGTCCTGCTCGAGGCAGGCGTCCAGCACGGCATCCGAAACCTGGTCGCAGATCTTGTCGGGGTGGCCTTCCGTCACTGATTCCGATGTGAACATCAGTTTGGGGGAGGTCATAAAAGTATTGCTCATTGTGTTTCTCCTTGTGAAATGAAAATTGCCCTTCCAGACGCGCAGAAAGGGCAATAACATGCGTTGCAGTATTTACCCTCTCATCTCCCAGAACATCCGTCTGTCGGAATTGGCACCTGGCGGGTTGGTCCGTTGGTCTCTTCGCCGCGCGGTCGCATGGTCTTGACCATTCGACTACATGACTATCAGACTACTTGACCGCTCCACTGGTTGTCGAGGCATCACCGGGCCGTTCCCTCCGCCTCTCTGGATAAGAGTGTCTTTACGGGCTATTCGATTGTGGCGGGGATAATACCATGACGGGGATTCAGCGTCAATAAAAATTTTGGATGACGAACCCCGCCTCTCTCCCCGCCCGAACCGGATTCAGCGTTTCCAGGTTTTCCCTCCCCGAATCCGATTCTGCCCACTTCCCGCCCATCAACAACCCTTCCCCACTCCTGCCAATCTTTCTTTATTCACCCTTCATCCTTCATCCTTCACCCTTCATCCTTCACCCTTCACCCTTCACCCATCCCCAATCACCAATTACCAATCTCCAACTACTCTTCCACGCACCGAAACCCCACCCGGTTTGAACTCTTCCCGTAATATGCCTCGTCTTTCGGATCCGCTTTCGGGTCGGGACCGTCGAGAAAACTGCGGTTTGCCAATCGCAAAAAGATTCCGTCCTCCTGAAACGAGCCGCCGCGGATCACGCGCAGATCGCTGCGCGCCTCCTCCCTTGTGGGACCTTGCGGATTCTCGAGCGGGGCGATTGCATAATAATTGGGCTTGTAATAGTCCGCCACCCACTCCCAGACGTTGCCCGCCATATCCAAAACCCCAAACGGACTTGCGCCTTCGGGGTAGGAACCGACGCGCGTCGTATCGCCAACGATGTTCAACGAATTGGAGTTGAACTGGTTTGGCGCTTCGTCGCCCCAGGGATAGTTGCGCTTGTCGTCGCCGCGCGCGGCGCGTTCCCATTCCGCTTCGGTCGGAAGCCTGCGCCCCGCCCATTGACAGTAGGCGTTCGCGTCGTACCATGCCACATGGACGACGGGGTAATCGCGGAAGGGCGCGGCATTGAAATATTCCTCGCGGTTGTCCGAACGGGCCTCCTTTGGAAGGCGGCACGCGCCCGCGCGAACGCACAGTTCATACATGCCGTTTGTCACTTCCACTTGATCCATCCAAAACGAATCAATGACGACCTCATGCGCGGGCTGTTCGTCGTTCTCGCGGTACACGTCCATGCCGCCCATGAAGAACGTCCCCGAAGGGATTTGGATCTGAGTCATCCCGTCTTTTGGCGAGACTCGAATCGTATCCGGCGTCGCCGTCACCGTCGGCTGGGATGTCGCCGTGGGCGATGGAATCTCAGTCGCAGTTTCCGTCGCCTGCGCGGGCGTGGATGTGGAAACAACAATCACTTCGGGTGTTGCCGTCGCCGCAGGCTGGCAGGCGGAGGGAATAAAAAGGTTGAGCAGAATTCCAAAAGCCAGAATTCGTCGTCGAATCATTATGACACCCCTTCGGGGTTTGCATATCTTTGCGATAAAACTACAATCATCTCACTCCTTCGGAGTTATTCCTGCAAATGGCGGATCATCACTCACCAATCTCCAATTACCAATTACCAACCTACTGTACCAACTCCATCGCCTTCCGCGCCTGGTCTTCGTAGAAGTTCGGGTTGATCGAATCCGCCTTTTGCCAGGCTTTGAGCGCGCCGTCGTAATCCCCTTTGCGATAGAGTCCGAAGCCGTACCACAGCCATGCTTCTTCCGATTTGTCCGTTACGCCGAGCGCGTATTTTGCAAGGGTCAACAGGTCGTCGTTGCGGGCGGAGTGAAAATAGGCGAGGAAGGGGCCGAATTGATAGCGGAACATCCGCAACGGCAAACCCAGTTCGCGGGCTTTGTCGTAGGCGCGCGCGGCTTCGTCGTAGCGTTCAAAGTAAACCAGGTTGCTGCCGTAGTTGAACCAGTCGAAGGCGTCGGCGGAGGGGGCGGAGATCAAACTTTCGGCGTGGGAAAGGACTCGTTGCCGATTCAGCCCCGGGTCCCAGTCTGAGCCGAGCAGGGTTTTCACTTCCTCCTCGAATTGCGGGAAGTACATCAAAAGATAGACGTTATTGAAGGGCTTCCAATCGGCTTCGAGTTGGGCGTAGGAAATTTTCAGGTCGGGTCCGTGATAGGAATCCTGCACGGTGAATTCCTGCGTCGAGTCGTCGTAGGCTGTGACGAGAAGGTAATGCGCCGCCCACAGATCGTCGGCGGGGCCGAGCGCGTCGGCGGGGTCGAGCGCTGTGACCGACTCGACGATGACGGGGTAGTTTGCGGCAAGCAGGCGTTTGAGCGTTTCGATGTTTCCGCCGACGCGATATTCAAGGTTGAGCCAGCCCGCCTGCGTGCGGATGTAATAGCGCAGTTCTTCGGGGTTGACGTTGCGGTCGCCGCTGACGGGTTTAACCAGGTCGGATATGTCGCTTTGACTGCCCTCCCATCCGTAAAGATGCAACGCCATCGAAAGCGTGGCAGGACCGCAATTGTTGGCGGTTTGTTTCTCATACGGGGGCGATTTGATTTTCGCCTGCGCTGGAAGCGGCGGAAAGGTTGATGCGGGCGTGGCGGTCGGCAATGCTTGGGCCGCAACGGTGTTTGTAGTTGCGATTGTCGGGGTCGCAGGCTGCGGGGTGACGGGCAAGGCCGTGGGCACGGGCCCGACCGGGTTAATCACGTTTTTGACGTAGACTTGAAAAACATCCAGCCGCCATTCGAGGCGCGTTTTCACGGCGGGGATCTGATAAATCAACGCCGCCGCGATGAGCAAGCCCGCCAGCCCGATAAATATCTTTCTGACTTTGGGAGACATGCGCGTGAGTTTACCATGCGAGAATAAAAGGCGATTAATGAAGGTAAGGAAGTAAAAGACTTGACAGGTTTTCAGAAACCTGACAGGTCTGGGGAAAAAAGTTTTTCCGGCTTGACTCTGACTCTCCGCCCCGTTATCATGAATTCAAATGGAGATTTTCCCTGTTATGACCCTTGACCCCGAAGCCCTGCGCTCCGCCATGCGCGCCTGGTCGGCGGGCGTGACCGTCGTGGCGGCCGCCTACGAAAACGACCGCCATGGCATGACCGCCAATTCGTTCACGTCCATTTCGCTCGACCCGGCGTGGATCACAATTGCCATGAAAAAAGACACCCGCACTCATGAATTGACGTTGAAATCCGGCGCGTTTGGGCTGACCATTCTTGCGTCGTCGCAAAAGCGCGTCTCCGACCTGTTTGCGGGGCGCCTGCCCGAATCGGCGGATCGGTTCTCGCATGTGCAGATTGAAACCCTCGTGACCGGTTCGCCCCTCATCGTCGGCGGGCTTTCGTGGATGGACTGCCGGGTTGTGCATACGCACGATGCGGGGCTGAATACGCTCTTCATCGCCGAAGTGGCCGCCGCGCGCGGAACCGGCGAAGGCGAGCCGTTGATCTATCACAATCGGGAATATTGGGCGTTGTCTCGATTGGAATAAAACGCTTGAGGTCAGGGCGATATGTCCACCACGTTGACGGATGGTGAAAAGCAAACGCTTTTGCGGATCGCGCGTGAGGCGATTGAACATGCCGCAAGGGGAGGGAAACCGCCGTTGTCCGACCCATCCTCCCTCACGCCAGTCTTGCTGGAAAAAGGCGCGTCTTTTGTGACGTTGACGATTGACGGCCGCCTGCGCGGGTGCATCGGCGCGCTCGAGGCCTATCAGCCGCTGGCGGAGGACGTGCGCGAACATGCCGTCTCTGCCGCGATGGAAGATCCGCGCTTTCCGCCCGTGAGCGAATCGGAATTGAGCGACATCCGCATTGAGATCTCGCGCCTGACCGCGCCGAAAGAATTGGAATATTCCACAAGCGACGATCTCCTCCGCAAACTGCGCCCGCATATAGATGGCGTGATCCTCAAACACGGACAGCGCAGAGCGACCTTCCTGCCGCAGGTTTGGGAGAAGATCCCCGACCCGGTCGAGTTCCTCGAACAACTTTGTTACAAAATGGGCGAGCGCGGGAATCTTTGGCGCAATGCAAGATTACAGGTTTATACCTACCAGGTCGAAGAATTCCAGGAAGCGCGGTAGACGGGGTTGTGGACGACATTGTCGATTCTTACGGGGAAGGTTTCTTTCCCGCCAACACCTCCAACGGATTCCCGCCGCGCCAGATTGCCAGCCCATGCAGAATCAGCCCGAGCGGGGAAAAGGCAAACCAGACGAGAAAAGCCAAAAGGGAGAGAGAGGCGTCGTCTATCCAGCCGGGGACGGCGTTTTTTAGGTGTTTTTTTCCTATTTTTTAACTTGACAAACCATCTAACTTAGACTATCATCTAATTATATATTTGACTAACATAGCCGACAGGCTAAACGTCCCTTATGAGGAAGAGAGGACACCATGTCAGCGATCACAAACGAAAATATGACCATGGAAGGTATTGAAACAACCACAACCACCGATTGCGCCGAAGTCGAGCCAACAGCCCGGGGCATTTTCACCCGTCAGACCGGGCAGGCGCTGATCGCGATTGGCGTGTTATTCAAGAACATCCCGCCCTTTAACGAGACCATAGATAAAAGCACCGGCGATACCCTGATCACCATCGGCAGAAAATTGAAAGGCAAATAATTCCTCCAAGATCGGGCGACAGTCTATAACGACCGTCGCCCGAAATTCACATCCGGATCATGCCCATGACAAACTCCTCCCCCGCCATCGTTTGGGATTTCGGAACCGCCTACGAACTATTCATCAGCCTGCACGTCCTGAACGAACCGAACTCCTACGGCATCCGCCCATCCTACGCCGCCAGCGTCCGCGCGCGCATCCCGGCGGCGGAACGAAAATTTTTGGAGGAGTTTTACCCTTTATTGGGCGTCCCGCTCAAATGGATTCACGATCTTCCCGCCCCAAAGGACGCCATCAGCGCATTGTGGGCGCTCAAACAAATTCCCGCCGCCGAGCGCATGATCGAACTCTACAGCGTCCGGGACGTTCACAAATCGGGAGACCCCGAAGAGGATGCGAAATACAAAGCCTACCGGGAAATTCTCCTGCGCATCGCCGCCGATGGAAAATGGACTCCCGCCGATGTGGATTTCTTCCACAAACTGTTCACCCACAAACACGGGAACATAAAGCGCGAAGCGGTCGAATCCGCGCTGGAGTGGTGGAGCCGCCCGGCTGATCTGGGTGACGCCTATCTGGCCGCGATCCAGTCCTATTACCAGGCGTTCTTCGAGGAGGAGGAAAAGCGCATCGAACCCGCGCTCAGGGCTGGGTTGGAACGCGCCCAGGCTTTATCCTCCTCTTTGAGTTTTGAAGAGCTCTTCAACGAACTCTCGCAGGGGCTGCAACCCGGAGATGAATTCAACGCCTCGACCTTCATCCTCGTCCCCATCTTTTGGACCACGCCGCTGGTCTTCTTTGAAAAATTTCCAAACGATACTATGATGCTCGGATTCGGCGCGCGCCCGGCGGATATGTCCGTCATCCCCGGCGAGATTGTGCCGGACGCGCTCGTCCGTTCGCTCAAAGCGCTCGCCGACCCGACCCGCCTGAAGATCATGCGTTATCTCACCAGCGAAAACCTGGCGCCATCGGAGATTGCGCGCAAATTGCAACTGCGCCCGCCCACCGTCACCCATCACCTCAGGGAATTGCGCCTCGCCGGTCTGGTGGAACTCTCTCTGCTACACGAAGAGAACCGTTACACCGCCCGCACACAGGCGCTCGAAGCCGTATATCAAAACCTGACCGCCTTTCTCGAAGGCGAGCCGGTCAAAAAAATAACATGAAGACACAGACCGCCAGTAATCGCAATCCATTCCACATCTTTGGAGAATATCTCTCCCACGTCCGCGCGTTCAAACCGAATGCGCGGCTTTATCTGCTCAACGTAGTCGTCACCGGCGCGGTGATGGGCGTCTTCCGCCTGATCTTCAACTTCTACGCCCTCAGCCTCGGCTTCAACGAATCGACGCTGGGCAATCTGATCACCGCCAGCAGTTTCGTCGCATTGATCGCCGCCCTGCCCATGGGCTACCTGGCGGACAGCATCGGGCGCAAAGGCTCGCTTGTGCTATCGAGCGGGTTGCTGGCGGTTTCCATCCTCGCCATGGCGCTCTGGCGGACGGAGACTTCGCTCTATGCGATGAACATCGTTTCGGGTCTGGCGCAAAGCCTGGCGGGCGTGACCATGTCTCCCTTCCTGATGGAAAACAGCGACGAGAAGGAACGCACCTATCTCTTCAGTTTCGGTCAGGGGTTGACCATGACCATGGCGTCCGTCGGCAACTGGATCGGCGGCTACCTCCCGACCTGGATGGGTCAGGCGCAGAACGTCCCAGCCACCAGCAGTCACGCCTACGGAGATTCCATATTGGTCGCAGGTGTCTTTGCCGTGGCCGCAGTGATTCCGCTGACGCTGATCAAATCGCCAAAAATTTCGCGCGGACAGCGCGTCGTTTTCGCCCCCTTCGAATTTGCGTCGAAACATCCCGGCTTGCTGGTCAAATTCATCCTGCCCATGCTGCTCACATCGCTGGGCGCGGGTCTGATCATGCCGTTCATGAACGTCTTCTTCCGCGTCGCGCATAACCAGCCCGACCCGGTCATCGGCGCGTTATTCGCCTGGGGTTCGCTGGCAATGGGCATCGGCTTGCTCCTTGCGCCGCCGCTCGCCGAACGGACGGGAAAGATTCAACTGGTCGTTGTCTCGCAGGCGTTATCCGTTCCGTTTTTGATCCTGCTTGGCTTCTCGCCCATTTTTTGGATCGGCGCGGCCGCTTTTTACATCCGCCTCGCTTTGATGAACATGAGCAGCCCCGTCTATCAAGCCTTCGTGATGGAACGCGTCGAACCTTCGGGGCGCGCCACGGTGGCGAGCCTGACCAGCATGGCGTGGAATTTCGGCTGGGCGTTCAGCCCCACCGTCAGCGGATGGCTTCAGGTTCAGTACGGTTTCGGTCCCCCCTTCATCGGCACAATCGCGCTTTACACAATCTCGGTCTTCCTATATTGGGCTTTCTTCTGGCGAAAAACCATCGAACCGCTCCCGCTCCAAGCCGCGGCAGACTGACAGCGGGGGCGCAAAATCTCCCGACTTTGCGCCCCGCTCGAATTTCTGGCACAATTGAGGCTTATGGATAAGGACATTCTCATCATCGGCGGCGGACCGGGCGGACTCTCGACCGCGCTTCACCTTGCAAAGTTTGCCCCGCATCTGACTCCCCGAATCCTGATCCTCGAAAAGGAGCGTTATCCGCGCCCGAAGCTTTGCGCCGGCGGGTTGACGCTCGACGCGGAACGCATCCTCGAGGCGCTGGGGTTGGATGTGAACGAAGTCCCGAACGTCGTTGCGGGTGAAATCCGTTTTGATTTTGGAGGGAAAGGCTTGCGCGTGCGCGCGCCGAAACGCCACGCCCTGCGCGTGGTGCGCCGGGACGAGTTCGATCACTGGCTGGCAGGAAAGGCAGGGAATAGAGGAATAGAGATTAGAGAGGGAGTTACAGTTAAAAGAATCCTGCCGGGCGAGGACAGCGTAACCGTCGAAACCGATAAGGGGAGATTCACCGCCGCAGTCGTCGTCGGCGCGGATGGGTCGAATGGAATCACAAGACGATGCATCCTGCCGAACGATCCGGTATCCACTGCAAGAGTGATCGAGGTTCTTACCCCCTCCCGACCTTCCCCACATTCGACGGCGCTGGAAGAGACTCCCGAAGGACAGAGCGGGCGGGAAGGAATCGCTTTCTTCGATTTCTTCCCCGTCCCAAATAACATCGCCGGTTATGTGTGGGACTTCCCCACCCGGATAAAAGGAACGCCGATGCGGTGTTGGGGCGTGTACGATACGAACCTGCTCGCAGACCAAAAACGCCCGGCGTTGAAAGAACCGCTTGCGGAAGAAATGCAGAGGCGTGGATTCGACTTGAACGACTGCGAGATCAAAGGATATCCCATCCGCTGGTACGCGCCGGGGAATAAAGTCTCTGTGCCGCGAGTGTTGCTGGTCGGCGACGCCGTCGGGGCGGATGCGATCTTCGGCGAGGGGATCAGCATGGCGTTGGGTTACGGCATCGTCGCCGCGCGCGAGATCGCGGAATCCTGTCAGCGTAACGAATTTTCATTTCGCGGGTACAGGCGTCGGCTGGGGAGAAGCGGGCTGGGGCAAGCCCTGTTCGCGCGCTGGTTCATCTCGCAGGTCATCTATCCGCTCAAGTGGGGCTGGTTTCAAATTCTGCTCTGGCGGTTTCTCAAACCCGTTGTGTTGCTTGTCGCATGGAGTCTTGTGTTGAATTGGAGCAAAAAAACTCCGGGCATTGAGCCGGAAGAAGAACGCAAATGGCTTTTTACGCCTCCGTCAAATTCGCGCTGAGCGGAAGGAGACTCTTCGACCGAAAACGCCCCGCGCGAGCGGGCGTTTTACGATTTGATTTTTTTCAAAAAAACGGGGGTGTTCAATTGACGTTCGAGCAGATAGGTAAAGTACCCTTGCATCAACGCCTCCGCCTCTTTGCGAACTTGGGGGCCGGGTCTGGCTCTTGAGGCTTCCCTGTAACTGGAGCGTTGGAAGTGGCGCAAATACTTGAGCGTTTCCACTGAAATCCCCGCAAGGTTGGGCAGACCCTCGCCGCAACGCGGACAGACGACACCCCCGATTGTAAAGGAGAAGAACTGGTCTTCGGGCAAAATTTCGCGCCCGCAGTTCGCGCACTCGAAGAGGTGCGGGCGGAATCCCACCGCGTCGAGCAGGCGCATTTCATAATATCGAACCGGGAGCCAGGCGTCGTCCTCTTTTTCGAGCCGCGCGAGGGTCTCGGTCAATAGCCTGAAGATGGAAGGATTCGCCCCTTCGTCTTCATAAGAAAAGCGCAGGAGCAATTCGACGACATAGGAGGCGTGGGCGGTTTTGATCAGATCGTCGCGCAAGGGGAGATAAGCGTTCACAGTTTCGACCTGCGTAACGATAAGCACGTCGCGCCCCTTTGCAAGTTGGAGCGTGACGTGGGTGAACGGCTCGAGATGCCCGGCTTTGCGCGACGCGACCTTCCTTGCCCCCTTCGCCAGCGCGCGCTTCATGCCGTGTTCCCGCGTGTAAAGCGTGATCAGACGATCCGCCTCGCCCCACTCCGAGTGGCGAAGCACGACAGCAGATGCGCGGAAGGAATGGAAGTCAGCCATGGCGGGGATTGGTAATGGTAATTGGTAATTGGTAATTGAAGAAACTACTATTCTCTACTCTCTATTCTCTATTCTCTATTCTCCAATCTCTATTCTCTACTCTCCAATCTCTATTCTCAACCCTCATTATCCACAGCCAAATGTTCCGGGATAAAGGCTTCCGGGAGGAGGTTATTCACGGTGGTTTCAAAAGTTAATTTCCCTTCTCCGTTTCCGAAGAGGACGATGGTATCCAAGCCGAACTCCGCCATCACCTGCCGACATCCGCCGCAAGGCGAGCCGCCGTTGTTAGTGACTACGGCAATTGCCTCAAACTCCTTTTCGCCTTCGGAGACCGCCTTGAAGATGGCGATGCGTTCGGCGCACATCGTCTGCGGGTAGGCGGCATTCTCGATGTTCACCCCCGTGAAGATGCGCCCGGTCTTCGTCTGTAGCGCCGCGCCGACAGGGTAGTTGGAGTAAGGGACATAAGCGCGCCTGCGCGCCTCGTTCGCCAGGTCAATCAGGGATTGTTTTTCTTCTTTTGTGATCGTCATGGTTCTGTCTGTTTTCTCCTGCCAGGTATCTACTTCACTGCATCGCGTCAAGCCGACGCTAGAGAGCGTCGCCTTCGCGAAGCCTCTTACGCAAAGATACAGATGAGCCTGTCTATTTCTTTTTCGATTTCCGTTCCAGTTTGCGGATGGCGCGCGCGGGCATGCCCACCACGAGCGTATCCTCCTGCACGTCCTTCGTCACCACCGCGCCCGCGCCGGTGCGCGAGCCGTCGCCGAGTTTGAGCGGCGCAACCAGCATCGTATCCGAACCGATGAAGACATCCGCGCCGATCTCGGTGTTGTGTTTCTTCTCGCCGTCGTAATTGCAGGTGATCGTCCCCGCCCCGATGTTCGTATTCGCGCCGATCTTCGCGTTGCCGATGTAGGAAAAATGCCCCATCTTCACGCCCTCGGCAAGGTGCGAATCCTTCACCTCGCCGAAGTTCCCCATGTGGACATGATTTCCCAGATGCGCGCCCTTTCTTAAACGCGCAAACGGTCCCATGTCCACATCGTTTTCGAGCGTCGCGCCTTCCAGCACAGACGCGAGGATTTTACATCCGTTTCCGATCTTCGTATCGCGGACGACCGTGTTCGGACCGACGACGTTCCCCTCGCCCAACTCGGTCTTCCCCTGCAAATATGTATTCGGCATGATCGTAGTGTCCCTGCCTATCTTCACATCCGCCTCGATGTAGGACGAAGCCGGGTCAATCATCGTCACGCCGTTCAACATGTGCGCTTCGTTGATGCGCCGGCGCATGGCGGCTTCCACTTCCGCCAGATGCGCGCGCGTATTCACGCCGATGATTTCCTCAAGATCGTCCATCGCGGTCGCATGGACGGACAAGCCGTCCTTCACGGCAAGTTCAACCGTGTCGGTCAGGTAATATTCGCCCTTCTTCGGGTTTTTTGGAATGCGCTTCAACGCCTCCCACAACCACTTTGCATCGAAGCAATACCCGCCCACGTTCAATTCTTTGATCTGCAACTGTTCCGGCGTGGCAACATATTCCTCGACGATGGCGGACACCGTCCCATCCCTGCCCCGGACAATGCGCCCAAACCCGCGCGGGTCGTCGGCAACCACCGTCAACAAAGACATTGGTCCTTTATTTTGTTTTTGCGTTTCGACGAGTTTTTGAAGCGTTTCGCCCCGCAACAGGGGCATATCCGCATAACAAACAACGACCAGATCGGATCTTCCCCTGAGCAGATTTTCCGCCGCCATGACGGCGTGACCCGTCCCCAATTGCGGCTCCTGTCGGACCGTTTGAGCGGATTCGCCCAAGTAGCCTTTTACTTCGTCCGCGCCGTGGCCGATCACCACGACTGGCTTCTCCGTAGTGGATGTCGCAACCGCCCGCAGGGCATGCCAGATCATCGGTTTGCCCGCCACTGGATGCAACACTTTCGGGAGGGACGACTTCATGCGTGTGCCTTGTCCTGCGGCGAGAAGGATGGCGCTAATTTTCATCGAGTCACCTCAGATAAAAACAGGATTTGCGCGGTCGTGAGTTCCTCCGCGGCAAATCCCGTTCGGTCGGTTCGTCCGCCTGCGCGGACCTTCCTGGCTGGGGCACCTGGATTCGAACCAAGATCCACAGCTCCAAAGGCTGGTGTGCTGCCATTGCACCATGCCCCAGTGCGGGCAAAATTGTATCACACTTCTATTTGTCGCCGCCGGGGATAAGCCCCATCTTTTTCGCTTCTTCGAGCGAGATCACTTCGGGGTTGAGCGATTTCCTGCCGAGGTCCTGCGCGGCTTCGTCCCAGAAATCGTCGGCGGAGGTCTTCTTCGCTTTTTCATCGGCGGCGTCTTTGAGCAGGGCTTCCATCTCCGGCGCGGGAATCGCTTTGGCGAGCCGGTCGGTGTTTTTCCTGGGAACCGTCGGCGCGGGCGGAGCCGCCGCTGGCTGAGATTTGAACTTCAATTCGCCGGTCACGCCCATCGAAGCCAGCGCCTTGACGACCTGCGCGCGCAGGGAAATCAACCCGCGCACTGAGTCGAGAATCTGATCCTCGTCCGCCAGTCCCTTTCCAGCCACAAGAAGCGCGTACAACGGCGTGACCGGGAGGAACAATAAATCATGGTCGCCGCCGTTGAAGACGTGATACGACTCGATGGATTCCTGGTGATTGTGCTTCGCGACTTTCAGACTCGTGCTGTGGATCGCCATCAGGGTGGAGATGAGCGAGACCTCCATGCTCGGGTCGTGCAGGCTGCCTGTGCGGGCATTGATCAAGCCGCGTTCGTTGAGCAGGAAGACCGCGTCGGCGTTGAAATCCTGCCGGAAGTTGGCGAGCAGGTCCGAGAGCCGGGCTTGCTGCGGTTCGTCCCCCGCGCCGGAGGCGGCTATTTCAGGCGGAAAGATGGTTTGGACGAGGCCCAAGCCGCGTTCGACTGAATCGAGAAAATCGGCGATCGGAATGGGTTTGTCGAAGATGGCGAACGCGCCGGAGTTGAGCATTTCGTCGCGCATCTTGCGCTCGGTCATGCCGGTAATGAAGATCACCTTCACTTCGGCGTGACGGGCGCGCACCTTGTGCATCAATTCCACGCCGGTCATGCCCGGCAGTTTGTAGTCGGAGACCAGCATGTCAATGTTGCGGCGCGACGATTCGAGCAGAGCCTCCTCCCCCGATTGGGCTTCGAAGACCTGGATATCCTTGTTCTTGAGCGTATCCAGCGTGGAATGCAGAAGGCGCAGGATGTCGCGTTGATCGTCCACAAGCAAAAGATTGCGAATCATGATGACCTGCCGATGAAAGGATGAGCGCGCAATAATTCCGGGTTCGGATTCAAACCCGACAAAACTGTTTGAATTATAGCAAGATTCAGGCGGCGTTCTCCAATCAGTTTTGACAGGCGGCGGAGATCTCGAACGCTTCGACATTCCATAGCGCGTTTGCTGAAGGATCGAGATCGAATCCGCACAGGTCGGGACGGGCGGCGGCGATGCGCAGGCGCGAATATAACGGGATGGCGGGGAGTCCCTCCGCAAGAATGATCTGGGTCTGGCGATATGACGCCAGGTAGGCGGAATCCTCCCGCATGGAAAACTGCGCCGCGCGGCAGGCTTGGTCATAGTCGGCGTTGCGATATCCGGTGATATTCGACCCCGACCACGAATTGGATTCGGAGGGAATCCCGTCGCTCGTGAACCAGCCGCAGGGGGGTTCGCTTCCCTCTGCGCCCAAAGCGTATTGGGCAAGGTCAAACTGCCTTCCGAAAAGCGGTCCGTCGGGACCCGGAGCGTAAAGATCGTTGGGCGGGACAAATTCGATTTCGAGGCCGATGCCACATTCGGCAAGCGAGCGTTCTAAGATGGCGGTCACCTGCCTGCGCTGGGCGGTGGATGTGGTTTGGTATTTCAGAAGCAACGGCGTGTTATACGCCACGTTTTTTACATTGACGGCGCGGCGCGGCGTGGAAGGGTCTTCGTCCGTGTCCCGCCAGCCCGCCTGCTCAAGTAGTGAGACGCCGATCTGCGGGTCATAAGGGATGGGGGAAGCGTCCGAATTGAATGCGGGATGGTTCGACGGCAGGTAGGTCGCGGGGACGTCCGTCAGGTTGTAGAGGACACTGGCTGCGACCGTCCCCCGATCCAGGCAGTAGGCGATTCCCTGCCGCGTATAGGTGTCGGCGAAGAAGTTCTGCCTGTCTCTGCCGACGTCGTATCCGTTGTCGTATGAGGCGTGGGCAAGACTGAAGCCGAGCCATTCCATGCTCATGCCGGTCGCGGCGAACATGCGCGCCTCTTCCGCGTCCTGCATTTTCTTGAGCAAACCGACGTGGTTTTCGAGATTCAAAGTAGGTTCGATCAGGTCGCAGCGGCCCGCGATCATCTCGGACAGGGCAGTGTCCGGGTCGGGGATGAAGCGGATGCGGATCGTTTCGGTCCTGGGGTAGCCGTCTCGAATCCGGAAGTAATGGGGATTCTTTTCGAGCGTGATTGCTTCCCCCGGTATCCATTCTTTGATCGCGTAGGGGCCCCATCCGATCGGTTCGCGCGAGGATACGTCCACGTCGGGCAGTTGGTCTGCGGGAAATTCGCTCCAGGCGTGACGCGGCGCGGGCTGCCAGAAGTTGAGGAAGTAGGTCGAATCGATGAAGCCGGGGACGCCGAACCATTGCAGGGTTTGCGCGTCGGCGGCTTCGTAGGATTGCGTGCGTTGGATGAGATAGTCGTCGGCGTCCGCTTCGCGTTGCAGTTCAAAGGAGTAGATGGAATCGTCGGCGGTTAGCGGCGCGCCGTCCGACCAGGCGAGGTCGGGGCGCAGGCGGAAGGCGACGATCATTTGATCCATTTCGATTGTCGTAACGCCGTCGTAGGCGACGGCGCAGTCGTCGTTGCGGCAACCCGCAGGGCGAATGCGCGAGCCGGGCGTCAATTCGATCAGGTTTCCTCCGGCGTCCAACACTGAATCGCCGGACTGCGCTGCAATTTTTACGATTTGCGCGTCGCCGTTTTCGAGCGAGGGCAGTTGGGTCAGGATAACGGGTTGATATTCGTAGCCCACATTGTCAATGGGACCGTCGTAGATGGCGGCAAGCACGTTGCGCGCGGCGGTGTTCAATTCGCCGAAGGGATACAGGCTGTTTGGTTCCTGTCCCATGCAGACGACGATCCCGTCGTCGGGGGATGCTTGCGGGGTCGGCGTGGAATCCAAATTGGGAGTCGGGGCCGGGGTTTCAGTTCCATCCTGCAAGCCGAGGCAAGCGGGGATGAGGAAGAGGAGTAGGAACAGCCAATATGGGATGGAAGTTTTTTTCACGTTGTCCTGCCTGCATGGGTTTGATTCATCCGTCAATTATAACTATATCATCCCGTCCAATATAAAAATACATGCGAGGTCTTTAAGACTTGCCGTGATTCGGCGCACGGATAAGACGGATTTCACGGAATCTCACGGAAGGAATTTTTAAAAAATCCGTGTTTTGTCCGGGTTGTCCGTGAAGCTTGTACTGAGCATGTCGAAGTATCCGTGTCCAAAAGGTTTTAATTACGGCAATTCCCAGAGAGCCTACATGCGATATCAAAAACAGAGACCGCTTGCGCGGTCTCTGTTTTATGCGGGGCGATTTGTATATTACCCCGCGCAAACGGCAATTTGAAAATTGCCGCGCTTTATTCAGCCAGCCAGCACGCCGCCCAGTGACCGGATTTGATTTCCTTGAACTCCGGTTCTTCCTGCGAGCATTTGGCGATCGCGATCGGGCAGCGGGTGTGAAAGCGGCAGCCTTTGGGCGGGTTGAGCGGGCTGGGAACGTCGCCCTTGAGGATGGTGCGTTCGCGCTTGACGTTCGGGTGCGGGATGGGGATGGCGGAGAGGAGCGCGCGGGTGTAGGGATGAAGCGGCTCGCGGTACAGCGATTCGCGATCGGTCAACTCGACCATCTTGCCGAGGTACATGACCGCCACGCGGTCGGAGATATGCTCGACCACGCTCAGGTTGTGGGCGATGAAGAGAAAGGTCAGCCCGAATTCCTTCTGCAAGTCTTTGAGGATGTTCAAGACCTGCGACTGGATGGAAACGTCGAGCGCGGAGACCGGCTCGTCGCAGACGATGAATTTGGGGTTCAACGCCAGGGCGCGGGCGATGCCGATGCGCTGGCGCTGTCCGCCGGAGAATTCATGCGGGTAGCGGCGGGCGTGATATTCCTCGAGTCCCACTTTCTTGAGCATGTTGACGGCGATCTCCCAGCGTTCTTTGGGGTGCCCGATCTTGTGAATCTGCAAGCCCTCCATCACTGATTCGCCGATGGGCATGCGCGGGTTGAGCGAGGCGTAGGGGTCCTGGAAGATGATCTGCATGTCGCGGCGCATGGCTTTTAGCGACTGGCTGCGCATTGTAAGGATATCTTCGCCGTCGAAGTACACTTCGCCGGCGGTCGGCTCGATCAGCCGCAAAATGGCGCGCCCAATGGTGGTTTTGCCGCAGCCGGATTCGCCCACCATGCCAAGCGTTTCTCCATATTTTACGGAAAAACTGACCTTGTCCACAGCCTGCACCCAGGCAGTGACTCGCTGAAGAAGCCCGGAGCGAACCGGGAAATATTTCGTTAAATTTTTGACCACCAACAAATCCGGCTTTTCCTGGGAGGGTTGATTAATTGTTGTCATGATAAATACCGTCTTGAATTTAAGATTCCTTTCCGGATTTCAATGGGGCGACATGTCCGGGGGCGTCCTGGTACAGCCAGCAACGGATCTTATGTCCCTCCGCGATATCGATCAGGGAAGGATGCCGGTCGGTGCAAATTGCGAGGTTATGTTCGACGCGCGCGCGGCATCGCGGGGCGAAACGGCATCCCTGCGGCAGGTCAATCAGGTTGGGGACGGAGCCGGGGATGACATCCAACCGGTCGCGGATTTCGCCGAGGACCGGGATGGAGCCGATCAAGCCCTGGGTATAGGGATGAAGCGGTTTGTCGAAGAGGGAGACGACGGGGGATTGTTCGACGATTTCCCCGGCATACATCACCACGACGCGGTTTGCCATTTCGGCGATGACGCCGAGGTCGTGGGTGATGAGCATGAGCGCGGAGCCGAGCTGTTGTTTCATGTCGCGCATCAGGTCGAGGATCTGCGCCTGGATGGTCACATCCAGCGCGGTGGTGGGTTCGTCGGCGATCAGCAGGTCGGGGACGCAGGCCAGCGCCATGGCGATCATCACGCGCTGAGCCATGCCGCCGGAAAGTTCGTGCGGGAAGGAGTCGGCGCGGCGCTCTGGTTCGGGGATGCCGACCAGCTTGAGCAGTTCCACGGCGCGTTCGCGTCCTTTTTCCTTGCCGAAATCCTGGTGGATGTTCAACACTTCGGAGATCTGGTCGCCGGCGCGGAAGACGGGGTTGAGCGCGGATTGCGGCTGTTGGAAGATCATGGAGATGCGGTTGCCGCGCACCTGCATCATTTCCTCTTCGGATGCCTTTACCAGGTTTTTTCCATCAAATAGGATTTCGCCTTCGACGATTTTGCCTGGGATGCCGATCAGGCGCATGATGGAAAGCGAGGTGACGCTTTTGCCGCATCCCGATTCGCCCACGATGCCAAGCACTTCGCCGGGATATATCTCGAAGTCCACGCCGTCCACGGCATGAACGACTCCGTCTTCGGTATAGAAGTAGGTCTTGAGGTTTTTGACTTCCAGAAGGGGTTTTTGGGTGTCCATAGTGTCTGCCAAGGGAGTCTCCAAGTTCGGGATTATAACTTAAGCCGGGGATCAAGCGCGTCGCGCAAACCGTCGCCGATGTAATTGAAAGCGAGCGAACAGATAAAAATTGGCAAACCCGGCACAAGAGGCAGCCAGGGGCGGTCGAGCATGAACTGTTGCGAGGCAGACAGCATATTGCCCCAGGTTGGAACAGGGTCTTGAATTCCGAAACCCAGAAAGGCAAGGGCGGCTTCGCCTACGATGTAACCAGCCAGCCCGAGCGAAGCGTCCACGATGATGGGCGCCATGGCGTTGGGGATCATATCGCGCATGATGATTCGGAAATTCGACGCGCCGAGCGAACGCGATGCCTCGACGAAGGTTTGCTCGCGCAGGGAAAGCACCGTTCCGCGCATAAGTTGCGCGGCGCTCAACCAGCCAAACCCCGCCAGCACCAAGACGATCAGAACCGCGTTTCGGGAATCCCGTGGGCTTAATAGCAGGATGTTGCCCATAAACTGTAGAATCGGGTCGGGTATGTTGATCAATTCGTCGTTGCGCAAAAGCATGGATGAAATGATCAACAACAGCGGCAGGGTCGGGATGGTCAGCATGAATTCCACAAACCGCATCAGAACGGCGTCAACCCAGCCGCCGAAAAACCCGGAGATCGCCCCAACGGTGATCCCTATCGTCTCGGCAATGATCACGGAGAGAATGGCGACCGTCAACGAAATGCGCCCGGCATAAATCAGACGAGAGAAATAATCCCTGCCAATGTTGTCCGTTCCCATATAATGGGTGCGCCCGGTTTCTTCGTCAACGGTTCCCCAGGGCGCAAAATATTTGTTCACCGATAATTCCTGTATCTTGAAGGGGGCAATCACAGGGGCAAAAATCGTAATGCCGAATATTGCCAGCATGACGATCGAAGCGACCATCGCCAAACGGTGGCGTTTGAAACGATTTAATACGATCTGGAACGGAGTGCGTTCCTCGATGGTTATCGCTTCGGCAGACAATGTGGCGACCTGGGAATCAGCAGTCATGGGGCTCCAATCTCATCAGGATAAACGAATGCGCGGATCTACAATCGTGTATAGAACATCCCGCAATAGTGTGGCTATGACCGTCAGCACGGCAATGATAAAGAAGATCGCCATGGCTACAGGGTAGTCGTAATCGCCAAGCGCCAGAAGGTAGAGCCGCCCCATGCCGGGCCATGCGAAGATGCTCTCGGTAATGATCGCGCCGCTAAACAGGCCGGGCAGGGTGAAGACCACGATGGTGATGAACGGTATAAGGGCGTTTCGCAGAGCATGTTTCATGATCACCACCCTTTCCAAAAGTCCTTTGGCGCGCGCAGTCCGGATATAATCCTGCCGCATCACTTCCAACATGCTGCCGCGCACAAAACGGCTGTAATACGAAATGTTGACAATCGTAAGCACCGCCACAGGCAGGATGAGATGCAGGATCCTGTCCTTGACGGATCCCGCAGCCACCTCTCCAAGCAAAGGAATGGTGTAACCGCGCACTGACTCCGACAACCCGGCAGGCACATAAAGCCAGCCGGCTTCCTTGGGGATGAGGGAGAACAACAGGATCATCACAATGCCAAAGAAAAAGGTCGGCATGGCTGATCCCATGAATGCAAGCGATGTAAATATATAATCAAATCGCGAATATTGTTTGACTGCGGAATAGATGCCAAGCGGGATCCCAATGAACAGGGACAACAGGGTTGACAAGCCGATCAATTGAATGGTCTTGGGCAGGCGGCTGATGATCAATTCCGAGACCGGGCGATCGCGCAATAAACGCCACGACAAGCCAAAATCGCCCCGGATGATGCCGCGGCTCACGCGCCGCCCTGTCAGGTCTTTCATGTAGACCAGTTCATTGCAGCCGGTGACTTGAATTTCATACTCGCCGTCGTCGTTAAGAACTTCAGTTTCAACCGGCTTGCGGCACCCCACCACCACATCCGAAAAATATTCTCTGCCGCCGATCTCAACCGGGCCCGTGGGCCAGCCGACGAACCAGCGCATAAAACGATAAGGGAGGTATAAGTCCAACTCAAAATATGCCCGGATGCGGGCAATATCGTCTTCTGTGATTTGGAAGCGGCCAGTTTGCTGTATCTGCCTTAATCCCGCGAGCGGTCCCCCCGGCGCAAAGTTGAGAAGCGTGTAAGTGGCAATTGCTGAAATCAGCAATACCAAAGCCATTTGAAAAAGACGCCTGATATAAAATACGGTCATTGATCCCTCGCAAGCAGGATAGGTGCGCCTCTTTCGAGGCACACCTATCTATACTACTGGCAGACGCGCGCTGTGAGTCTATCGAATAAACAGCTGGATATCGATGTGTTCCCAGGTGCCGCCTGCTTCGGTGTAGGTCTTGATCGCGCCGGCCGCTTCGGCATCCACCAACGCTTGGGTGAGGCCAGCCAACGACTCGGAAGCCAGGATGTCCACCTCGCCGCCGAGCAACAAGCTTTCAGCGCTCTCGGGGGTGACGAACTGAATTACAAAGTTCGGGGTGGCAGGAGCGCCGCCGACCCAGTGCTCATTCGCAGCAAAGACCATCTTTTCGCCCTTGACCCATTCCACGAGCTTGTAAGGACCATAGGAGAGAGGCGTCTCAGCCACCAACGGGTTGGTCGCCCATTCAGCCGCGGGGACATCGCCCAACTGATGATTGGGGTAGATCGGCCAAACAGGGACGAAGTATAGCGGGTCTTGAACGCCGGGGACCCAGGTCTGGATGTAACCAACCGCATCGGTGAGGAATTCGACATTGGCGGTCTTATCGCAGGTGATGAAGGAGGTCGCGCCGGATTCGGGATCGCAGGCGATCTTATAACCCAATTCAAGGTCGGCGCTGGAGACCGGCGTGCCGTCTTCCCAGGTAACGCCGTCGGCAATCTCGAACCTGGAGACCAACTGCTTCATGGTGACGGTGCCGCCGGTGAATTCCACTTCTTCGCCAGCCGCATTCTTGACTGTCACGCCAGGGGCGAGTTCGACGACATCGCCATTGACGTCCACAACCTTTGTGCCTTCAGACACTTCGACATCGTTGTTGGTCGTCCCGCCGTTTTCAAGCGTGGGCAGTTCCTTGGTGATCGGCGAATTCGTGAATTCGTAGTTCAGATGCCATTCCTGCGCGGGGCGAACGATCTGGTAGGCGATGTTTGCCACAAAGGCGTCTTCCACGAGCGTGAAGAGGGAGGCCGGTTCCTGCGTAAAGCCGAGGATGATGGTATCCTGTCCGGGGCGGGCCCATTCCTGAACGTTGTAGTTGTAGTATTCCTGTCCCGGAGTGGGAGCAAAGCCGGTGAGGTCAGCCGCGGTCGCGAAGGTTTCGGTGCGGTTGAAGAGCGGGATGCTCGGGACGTCCTTGGTGAATTCCTGCTGGACAACGGTATACGCCGCAATGCGCTCATCTTGCACGAGCGTGTTGTTCGCCAGTTTGATGTTCGTGCTGGCGGCTTCATTACACCAACCCATGGCATTCTGACCTTCCCAGCCGTTGGTCGGGAAGGGGATCTGATCACAAGCATACAGGGTCTGACCACCGGGGTCGGCTTGGCCCACCCAGGCGAACGCGCCGAGTTCATAATCGCGGCGGGCAATGCCTGTGGTATCGCCAAACCACCAGGAGGCAGGGGCATGCAAACGAACGATGCGAATGCCGCACTCCGCCATCTGCTGTTCCCAGATTGCCGCCCAGGTCTGGCGGAAGGTGGCGCTCGTGGTGGTGAATTTCAGGGAAAGTTCATCGCCATCGGCGTTCGTGCGGAAATCCGCGCCTTCAGCGAGGGTCCAGCCGGCTTCATCGAGAAGCGCCCGTCCCTTATCGGGATCGTACGAATAAATGGTGACATTTTCGTCGCCAGCGTAAGCCCAGTGACTCTTGGGAATGAATGTGTCCATCACCAGTCCCGCGCGAGCTTCATCGCTGATCAACGGGTACACTGACTTGAGCAGATCCGATTTGTTGGTGCAGTAGGCAAGCGCCTGGCGAACCTTGAGGTCGCTCAGGATCGGGTGCGGTGTTGTGAACGCCTCGCGTTCGACTTCCACCACCTCGGTCACGATGACTTCGACGGTCTCGACCGACGGCGCGGCAGGCACGTCCGTTCCGCCGCAGGCTACGAGGGTCATGCTGGCGATCACGAGCAAGCCGAGCAATGCTAACAATCGTTTTCGTAACATTGGTTTTCTCCTCCAAGAAGAAAAATTAGGGGGTTGACTTACAGACAGTTGGAAATGCGCGCGTCAAAACTTATTCCCCTACCGATCACCTCCTTTTTTGTACAAGAGAAATCAAAGGCGCGTCTCATTAAAAAACAGTTGAAGCAATTTGAATTATACCTAATTATCTAATTGCGTCAACGGAGAGGCGTTGCCCGCAGATTTGTATAGTCTTTCTTTTACAAACGAAGCGCGGCGCCGATGCCGGGGCGGTCGGGCAGGGAGAGGTTCGCGCCGTCGTAGCGCAGTCCGTCGAAGGGATCGTTGGCGATGAGCAGGGGTCCGTCCAAATCGAGTTGGTCGCAGAGCGGGGCGAGGTGGGCGGCGGCGGTCACGCCCAGCGAACTTTCGATCATGCAGGAGAGCATGACTTGCATCTCGTGGGCGCGGGCGGTGTGGATGGCGCGCAGGGCTTCGCGCAAGCCGCCGGTCTTCATCAGTTTGACTACAACGCCGTCCACCGCCCCGGCATGACGCGCAACGTCGCGGGAAGTTTGCAGGCTTTCGTCTATGTAAATTGGAACGCGGACATCGCGCCGGGCAAGTTCATGTTTGAGCCAGCGATAGGCTTCGGGGTCGCCCGCAGGCAGGGGTTGTTCGATCAGTTCCAGGTCGTAGGGGGCGAGGCGCGGAATTAAATCCAATGCCTGGGCGGGCGTCCAGGCGGCGTTCGCATCCACCCGCAAAACGGCGGAGGAGGCGGCGCGGATGGCGGCGACCTGGGTTTCGGGATTTTGGGAATCCAATTTTGTTTTGATGATGGGATATTGCGTCTCGCGCGCGCGGGCGGACATGGCTTCGGGCGTATCAATGCCGATGGTGAAGGAGGTTTGCGGGAGCGGCGCGGGCGTTAACCCAAGCAGGCGGTAAAGCGGTTGCCCCAGCCGTTTGCCCCACAGGTCGTGCAGCGCCATATCCACGGCGGCTTGCGCGGCGTGAGACATGGGCGGCAGGCGGTTGAGAATCTCTTCGAGCGCGAAGGGGTCGTCGCCCAACGGCGGCAGGGATTGCAGCGCGGCGCTCAGGCTTTCGTAGGTGTCGCCGTAGTAGAACACGGCGGCGGCTTCGCCATAGCCGGTCAAGCCTTCGTGTTGCAGTGTGACCAGCGCGTTTTCCCTCCGGTCGCTTGCGCCGTGAGAGACGCGGAAGGTTGTGCGCAGATTGAGCGTGAGCGGCGAGACGTTCAGATTCATACGAACCTGCGCGCGCCGCGATAGTTTTCTCCCAGCCAGGCGCGGTAGATGGGGCTTTGCGGGTCGAGGCTGTTATAGGAAACGCCCCAATCGCTGCCGTTGGCGTGGATGAAGTCGTCGCCTCCCAATGAAATGGCGACGTGGCTGATGTGCGCGTCGCCGTCTTCGTCGGGTTCGCCGAAGAAGAGCAGGTCGCCGGGTTCAGGGGTATCCACTTCCCTGCCGGATGTAAATTGCTGGTCGGCGTCGCGCGGGATGTTCACGCCCATGAAAGCGTGGAAAACGCCCGCCAGCCCGGAGCAGTCGAAGCCGTAGGGGGAACGTCCGCCCCACAGGTAGGGGACTCCGGCAAAACGGCGAATCAGGTCGAGGGTCTGGGCAATGCCTTCGGGAGTCGGAGGCGGGGTTTTATCCAAAGCAAGAAAGCCGGACGGGGTGACAATCCAGCGCCGCCCGTCGGGCAGAATCAATTGATCGCCTTCAAGCCGCGCGCGAACGCCGAAGGGAATTTTTTGAGTCAACGCGCCGCGTTCGTTTTTCGCCTCCGCCAGCGAAGCGGATGCGACGGCGTTGCATGTGGAAAGATACTGCGCGGCGGCGCTTGCGTCGCAGATAAAAAGCGAATTGTCGTGAACCCAGCCGATGTAGCCGTCGTGTTCAAGGCGAATCTTCGCCCAGCCGGGGACGCGCTCGATCACGCGCGCGGTCTCGCTCAAACGCGCCTGGCTGATCCGTTCGCTGTGGATCGTGGGCTTGCTTCGCAGGTCTTCGATGGGGCGATTGAGGATCGCCCAGGGGGTTGATTCTGCGATCCGGACTTGAATCTCATCTTCGGGCGCGGCTCGATTCAATACGGACAGGGCTTCCTGCCTGCGCTGCGGGGTTAATACTGCGCCGACGATTTTTCCCCGCGCGTCCACGCGGACGTTGAATTCCCCGTCGCGTTTGTCGGGATAATGCGCCATGCGAAAGCGGTACAGCGCTTCGCTTTCGGCGTTTCCGCGCCGCGAGAAGAAATCGCGCGCGGTCTCCAGCCAGTCGTTCATCGTCTCGTCGTGAACGTTGTGGGCGACATTTTTCGGAATCCAAAGTTCGGAGAGCGGCGCGGCGCGCGCCATGAGTTGCGCGAAGCGGCTGGGCGCGTTCACTTCGTCCTTTTCGCCCTGAATAAAAAGCGCGGGCAGGTTTACGCGGGCAAGTTGTTGCGGCGTGTAGTTGGGTTCGCGCAAAAGTTCTTCGCGCGTCAGGTCCATCAGCAGGCTGGCGTATCCCTCGCCGTGAAAAGGTTCGTGCAGGGCGACGGCTTCCTTCATCCATTCGGGGTAATGCGCGGCGATGTATTCCGGGCGGAAGATGAGCCGCTCGCGTTCGATCAGCGCGTCGCTCAACCAGGCGTTGCCCGCCTGCGCGACGCAGGTTTGAGTCGCGTCGGGGTGTTCCATCATCATGACGATGGCGACGTTTCCGCCGTTGCTGTGTCCGACGACATGCGCCTTCTCGAATCCGAGGGCGCGGATCAGCGCAGCCATGTCGGCGGCGAGTTCGCGGAAGGAGTAGGAGCGCGTTGGGTTTTCCGAGCGCCCATGCCCGCGGCAATCCGGCACAATGACGAAGTAGTCTCGCGCCAGTTCGGGCGCGATCTTGTTCCAGCAGGAGTATCCCGTCTGGGTGGAGCCGTGAATCAGCAGGACGGGCGTTTGTCCTTCGCGCTTAACGCCGAAGGTTTCGTAATACAGTTTTGCGCCGCAGACGGTTTCGTATGGCATGGGGCAATTCTTATCGCGCCATGCCGACCATTGCGCGGAAGGCGTGGTAGATGGTCAGCATATCGTCGGCATTATATTGAACTTTGCGATCCTGTGCGCGGCGCGCGCCGGGCAGGGTCATGGCTTTATCCGCCATTTCGGATTTATAGAATTCGAGCGTCATGACGATGGGCGCGGGGACGATAAACGGCGCGGGCGCAGTCCCGGACTGGAGTCGCTCCACGGCGCGTTTTGCGGCTTGCTCGATCAACCCGGCAGTGACGGAAGGCGGCAGACATTCCGCGGCCATGCGCCCGACAGCGGTTTTGACGACGGCCGTTTCCAGGTCGCCGAGCATGTCGCGGGCTTCGGCGCAGGCCGTCTGATCGCCGGAGATCATGACCACCGGCGCGTTGAACTGTCCGCAGACCGCCGCGTTCAATGCCGCCTCGCCGAACAGCCGGTCGTTGATCCACAGGTTGGCGACTCTCGCGTCCGACCAGGTGTGATCCAAAATTGCGTTTTGCGCCCCGGCGCGCGCGTGATAGCCGATGAATAAAACCCCGTCCACGCCGCGGTCCACGCCATGCACCATCGAGAGCGCGGGCATGGGGCTTCCGCAATTCAGGGTGACGCGCCCGTCCAGTTCTTCGATCAAAATATTGCGGCTGGTGTTATGCCCGTCGGTGACGGAGACTCGCTTTGCCCCGCCCGCAAACGCTCCGCGTGCGGCGGCGTTGATGTCGCCGGTCAGCAGGCGGCAAAAGCGGGGGTAGTCCGGGCGCTCGGGCATGACGTGGTCCCAATCCACCACGCCAGTCGCGCCTTCCATGTCGGAGGCGATCAGGATGTTCATATCTGCGGGTTCCTTCTCAAACGGCTCAGGAGGATTCCTGAAACAAGCAAAACAAATACAAGGATGGCGGCGCCATAGGGCGGGATGCCCGCTGGGGGCGAATCCGCTTCGAGAGTGGATTCCGGCTCGGGTTCGTGGACCGGAATCCGGTCGGCGTTGGAGGCGTTGATCTCCTCCCGGGCGTCCCACAACCCATTTTCGCGCAGGAGGAAGGCGGTGATCTTCCAGGCTTCGTCTTCGGTCAAACTGCCGGGGTCCCAGTATGGCATGGCGGCGCGGATGTAAGCGTTAAGTTGGGCGGCGTTCGCATACTTTTGCAATGTTCCGGGTCCCACAACGGCGGGGATTGTCTTCGGAAGCGTGAAACCGCTCTCGTAGGGGTTCTTGCCATGACAGCCGCTTTCCCAACAGTATTGATCTTCAGCCGGGTATGTCTCGCGGAATTCGTCGGTCAGCCCCTGCCCCACATCGCCGTGACAGGGCAGGCAGGAAAGCCAGTACGCCTGCGATCCGAGGTCTGCCTGCGAGGGAGAGGCGGGCAGGGTGGGTTGCGCCAGGCGGTCGGGCGTCCCCACAGGTAAAGATGTGGGAGCGGGGGTGGCGGTTTGCAAACGCGCGCGCGCCGCGCCGGAATCAAAGAACAGCCCCGCCAGAAGCAGGGCTATTCCAACAAATAGAAGATAAACAGCGGGAAGCCGCAAGATTAGACTTTGCCTCTCATGCGCGGGTCGAGCACGTCGCGCAGGGCGTCGCCGAGCAGGTTCCAGCCGAGGACGAACAGCACGAGCGTCACGCCGGGGTAAACGATGATGTACCAATAGGTGTTGAGGCTGGTGATCCAGTTGCGGGCAAAAGCCAGCACCTGCCCCCAGTCGGCATAACCGACTTCCACGCCGATGCCGAGAAAGGAGAGCGCGGAAAAGGAAAGCGTCACCGTGCCGATATCCAGCGACGCCAGCACCATGGTTGGAACAATGGCGTTGGGGATGATGTGGCGGAAGAGGATGCGGCTGTCTTTGGCGCCGATGACGCGGGCAGCCAGGATAAAGTCGCGTTGTTTCACCGAAAGGATATCGCCGCGAATGATGCGCGAATAGCCCAGCCAGCCAAAAGCGATCAATGAAATCATGACCGGCAGGGTGCTTTTGCCGATGATGGGCGTCAGCACAGCCGCCAGAATCAGGGTTGCCATCAACCCGGGCAACACCAGCAGGACATCCACAATGCGCATCAGGATGTTGTCCGTGAGCCCGCCGTAATAGGCGGAGACCGAACCGACGACGACGCCGATCAACAGCGTGGAGAGGACGACGATGAAACCCGCCCGAAAGGCGGTGCGCGTGCCCCAGATCACGCCGTAGTAAATGTCGTATTGACCCTGCGCGGTGCCGAAGAGATGCACCCATTCTTCATTGCCGGTCACGGCTTTGTACCAGAACGGAATGTCGGGGACGTTCTTCGTCCAATCGGAGCCGGGTTCGCGCGGTTGAGATTTGAAGCCGTCGCGCGGAATCTTGTAGGGGTCGTTGGGGGTGACGGGCGGAGCCAGCACAGGCGCAAAAATCGCCACGAGGATAAACAGAAGAATTAATATGGACCCCGCAATGGAAGCGGGCGTTTTGAACAGCCCTTGCATAATCCGGTAGTTATCCGGACCCAGCAGGCGTTCAAAGCGGGTGATTTTGCGCATGGCGACTGCCGTGCCAAGCAGTTCGTTATTGCCGGTGGGGGTTACGGGTTGTGTCATGATGCTCTCCCTGCTAAGACAGATGGACGCGCGGATCCACGGCGGCGTAAAGGATATCCACCACGAGGTTGGCGACAATGAGGATCAACCCGTTGAACAGGGCGAAACCGAGCACGGTGATCACGTCCAACTGCGCCGAGGCGGCCGCCGCCGCAGAACCGATGCCGGGATAATCGAAGACCGTTTCGGTGATGATTACGCCGCCCATCAAACCGACTACGGTGAAGCCGGCAAGCGTCACGACCGGAAGCATTGCGTTCGGCCGGGCGTGTTTATAGATGACATCCTTTTCCGGCAGTCCCTTGGCGCGGGCTGTGGTTACGTATTCCTGGCGCAGGGTCTCAAGCATCGAGCCGCGCGTCACACGCAGGAAGGTCGCCCAGCTGATATAGGAAAGGGTGAGGATGGGCAGGAACATGTGCCGCAGGGCATCCAAAAAGATGTCGAAGCGGCCGTTCAAAATGGCATCGAATGTCAACAGGGTGGTGTAATGATGGAAGGCGTCGGAATTGACCACCACATTGAATTCGTCGGTCAGGCGTCCCGGCGGGAACCATTGCAACTTGGCGTAGAATAACATGAGAACCAGCAAGCCAAATACAAAGGTGGGGAAGGAGGTGCCGACGATGCTGAAGACGCGCGCGGCTTGATCGATCCAGCCGTTGTGATGCACGGCGGCTTGCACGCCCAGCCAGATGCCCACCAATATCACCGGTCCCACCGCCCAGATGGTCAGGTCGAGGGTGTTGGGGAAGCGGCGGGCGATCAATTGGGCGACCGGCTGCGAGCCGGTCTTGGACCAGCCAAAGTTGCCATACAGGATGCCGCCTTCGCGCTCGCCTGTCACTGTGTCAACCGTGCCAACCAACCAATTTGTATATTGAACATAGATTGGGCAATCCAGACAATATTTTTTAATATAGGAGTCAACCTGCGCATCCGATCGGGGATCGCCGCGAATGTACAACGCAACCCGCTCGTCAGGCTCGAGAAACTGCAACATCCCAAAGATCAGCACGGTTACGCCAAAGAGCAGGACTGGCACAAGCAACAAACGGCGAATGATGTATGTAAGCACAAATCACCTCTGGTCTTTTAGTCGCTCATATCGCTCTGTACCGCGGGGTTTGTCTCGCGCGCGCAGGGCAATATGATCTTTTTAACTGAATTTGCGGCATGAGCCGCGCTACGATGCGGGTCAGGCTTGACATCTGGAACGGGTCGGAAAAAACCTCTCCGGCCGGTTTCGCATGGCAAGGCTGGGAAGTTCCGGGGACCCGCAAGCGAGTCCCCGGAAGTTATTCAACCCACGCGGCGAACTAGTCTTTGTACATTGTGTAGAAATAGTTGCCGGAGAAGATCGGGTTCAGGATGGCGCCATGCACCCAGCGCTGTTCGAAACCGTGGCTGGTGGCCGTGGCGAGCAGGATGGTCGGGACCTGTTCGAAGTAGAGCGCGTTGGCTTCTTCGTAGATCGTCTGGCGTTCCGCCGGGTCGGTGGCTGCAACGCCGCGGTCGAGGATGTCGGAGAACTGGTCCTTTAACTCGGCGGGCAGGTTCTGGCGGCTCGCATAGGTGCCGAGCATGTAGGGCTGATACCAGTTATGCGGGTCGTGGATGTCTTCCTGCCAGCCGCTCACAAAGTAGGGCGACTCTTTGGCGCGGATGGTGCGCAGGAAGGTCGGCCACGGCAAGCCCACAGTCTCGATCACGAACAGCTCGTTAACCGCGGCGACATTGGCGGACAGAATCTCGGAAACGACCTGGCGCGAGGTATTGCCCTGGTTGTAGAGCGCCTGCAGGCGGAAGCCGGTGGTCCAGACGTCGCCTTCGGGGTCGTCGCCAGCCGCGATGCCGTCCTTATCAAGGTCGGCGGCTTTGAACTCGGCTTCGCATTGCGCCGCGTCGTAGCTATAGGTCGGGGCGTCGGCTTCGTAGCCGGGCATACCCTGGCGGGCAAGCACGGGCTGTTGAACCGCTTCGCCGTCAAATACGTCGCTGATGTAGGTGTCCCAATCGAAGCAGTAGGCGAACGCCTTGCGGATGTGGACATCCGAGAAGAAGTCCAGCGGGATGCCGTTGCCATCGAGAGCGCCGGAGCCAACGTAGTTGGAGGTCTCAGCGATGTTGAAGGTCATGAACAGGTCCTGGCTGGAGATGGAGGGGCGTCCAATATACAGGCGGAAGGGCTGGCCGTTGTCGGCTTCGCCCGCGCCGCAGGCGGTGAATTTGGCTTGGCCCTGGGCGCTGGAATCATAACCGCAGATGCCCACAGGTTCGGCGTATGAGCCGGCGGACAAGTCAAAGACGCGCATTTCGCCAGCCAGTTCATCCATCTGGGAGCGGTTCTCGGCCGGGACAGAAACCTGATCGGCGTCGCCGGCCTGCATCATCGCGAAGCGGGTTCCCCATTCGTCCACAGACTTGATCACAACGCGCTCGAGTTTGGCGGGTTCGCGCCAGTAGTTGTCGTTGCGGACGAGGACGAGTTCCTCACCCTGGGTCCAGTGATCGAGTTTGAAGGGACCCGTGCCGTTCATGATAGTGGTGAAGGGGTCGCTCTCGGAGGGTTCAGCGTAGTAATTCTGCCAGGTGTCGCAGGAGCCGTCCCAACCGCCGTTGGCGATGGTCCAGTCCTTATCCATGACAGAGCCCCAGCCATTGGCAATGGTGGGAATGAACGGTCCCCACGCCTGGGCGAGGGTCATGGTGACGGTGCCGGCGGCGTCGTCAGCCACAATTGCGGCGGTGACTTTTTCGCAGGCGGCTTTCAGGTCTTCCGCAGGAAGGGCGCTCAAGCACTCGCGGTCATCCGCGCAGGCGCCTTCGCCGTCCACAACGATGGAGATATCGTCAACGCCGATGCCGAAGAACGGCTCAGCCAGCAGCCACTGGGGACCGCTGTAACCGCCGAAGAGCAGTCCGCGCTGGAAGGAGTACGCCACATCGGAAGCGGTCAAGTCCGCGCCATCGTGGAATTTCACGCCGGAGCGAATCTTGAAGGTATAGGTGGCGCCGTCCTCGGAAACTTCCCAGGATTCTGCCAGTTGCGGCACGAACTTGTCGGTCGCAGCGCCGTCGTAGAAGACGAGGGTCTCATAGACGTTCTGGATGATCTCGCCGCCGGCGGTTTCGTACGCCAGAGCGGGGTCCAGCGTCTCAGGTTCGCCGATGGTGACCGCGACGAAGGTCGTCGGATCCTTGGATTTGAATTCGCCGCCGGTGGATGCAGGTTCCTGAGTGGATTCCACGGAGGGAGCGTCGGTCGCTTCTCCCGTGGCAGCGGGGGGAGCCTCTTGTCCGCCGCAGGCCGCAAGAGCCATGCTGGCGATCACAAGAAGGCTCAGTAGAGCAAATAATTTACGCATTGTCTTCTCCTCTTGAAAATGGAAGGGTTTGGTAACGAACGTGCAGAAACGCTTCATAGGTTCGATTTATGCAACAGCATCACCTCCTTTAGTGTGACGATCGGCTTTACTTGGCCAGATGACAGGCCACAAAGTGACCTGGTTTTATCTCGCGAAATTCAGGACGCGACTCGGCGCACATTGCCACAGCGATTGGGCAGCGGGTGCGGAAGCGGCAGCCCGACGGCGGGTTGACCGGCGACGGCACATCGCCTTCGAGAATGACGCGTTGGCGCCGCGCGTCCGCTATCGGATCTGGGATGGGAACTGCCGAGAGCAAAGCCTGGGTGTATGGATGCAACGGATTGTTATACAGTTCGTCGCGATCCGCCAGTTCCATGATCACTCCCAGATACATGACCGCCACCCGCGTGCTGATGTGCCGCACCATGGAGAGATCATGGGCAATAAAGAGATAGGTCAGCCCGAACTGCGCCTGTAATTCCTCCAATAGATTAACCACCTGCGCTTGAATGGAAACGTCGAGGGCGGAGATTGGCTCGTCGCAAATGATAAAGTTTGGGTTCAACGCCAGGGCGCGGGCTATGCCAATGCGCTGGCGCTGTCCGCCGGAGAATTCGTGGGCGTAGCGGTTGGCAAAGGACGGATTAAGTTTGACCAATTCGAGCAGTTGTTTCACCCGGTCGTTGATCTCTTTGCCCGCAACCACATTATGAACCAGCAACGGTTCGCCCACCAGCTGTTCCACTGTCATGCGCGGGTTGAGGCTGGCATAAGGGTCCTGGAAGATCATCTGCATTTTGCGGCGCATCCGACGCATGTCTTCGCCTTTCAATCTGACAAGGTCTACGCCTTCAAATTCGACTTTTCCGGAAGTCGGTCTATAAAGTTGCAAGATAGTGCGCCCGACGGTGGTCTTGCCGCAACCAGACTCTCCCACCAGACCGAGCGTCTCGCCTTTTTTGACGTCAAAACTGACTCTGTCAACCGCATGTACCGCGCCCACCTTGCGCTGGAATACGCCGCGGTAGATCGGAAAATGCATCACCAGATCGTCAACATGAAGGAGAAAGTCATTGTTGGAGGTCATGAGCGCGGCCTCCCGGTTTTGGTATCCACCCAGCAGGCGACGCGATGTTCGGGCAGAACATGCTCAAGTTCCGGGTTTTCCTTCCAGCAACGGTCCATGACCCAGCGGCAACGCGGAGCAAAAGGACAGGCAGTGGGTTTATGATAAAGCACGGGCGGCAATCCTTCGATGGAAAATAATTTGTCGTGTTTTCGTTCATCCACGCGCGGCAGGCTGCCCAGCAGCCCGATGGTATAAGGATGAGACGGATTGGCATACAGGTCGTTGATGGGCGACTCTTCGATGACATACCCTCCATACATGACGAGCACGCGCTGAGCCAGCCCAGCCACTACGCCCAGATCGTGCGTAATCCAGATGATCGCCATGCCAAGTTCGTCGCGCAGTCGCTTGACCAGTTCGACGATCTGGGCTTGAATGGTCACGTCCAGCGCGGTGGTCGGTTCGTCGGCGATGAGAATTTGCGGGCTGCACGCCAGCGCCATGGCGATCATGACGCGCTGGCGCATTCCGCCGGAATACTGGTGGGGATAATCGTTCAAACGTTCCTTGGCGTTGGGGATGCCGACCATGGCAAGCAAACTGGCGGCGCGCTCGCGCGCCTGTTTCCTGGTCATGCCCACATGGAGCATCAGCGGCTCTTCCAGTTGTCGTCCGATGGTCAGCACGGGGTTGAGCGACGTCATGGGGTCCTGGAACACCATGCCGATCTGGGCGCCGCGCACATATCGAAGTTCATCGGGCGTCATTTGGATCAAATCGTTTTTGTTGAAAACAGCCCTGCCCGCCTGGATTTTTCCCGGCGGCGACGGAATCAACTTCAACAATGAAAGCATCGTGACGCTTTTTCCACATCCGCTCTCCCCCACCACTCCAAGCGTCTCTCCCTCTTTAAGTCCGAAAGATACGCCATTTACCGCATGTATCACGCCGTCCGGAGTCTTGAACGTCGTCTCCAGCCCTTGGACATCGAGTATGATATTAGGCATGCGTGTTGTTCCTTTGCCACAAAGTAGAATGTAAGCATGATAATTCGATCAGGAAGGTATTATACTCCAACCTAAAGAAGCGTCAACATAGATCAAACGGGAGCATTCAAATTCTGTAGAATCAAGCAGCCAACGGCAAGGCATCCCATTGGCGGCTAATCCAGGCGGCTCGAGCCTTGGCAACCATGGTAGCGCCCTCCTTTGTCCAGCGCGCGCCGGG
>CAADGT010000133.1 GCA_900696595.1 uncultured Chloroflexota bacterium | reverse complement strand
TCAACGAACCGTCCTGGGTGACTGTGGACAAGAAACTGCGCCAGCCGCTCGCCATTGGGCTGGAAGCCAAGGAAATGGTCGGGCGCACGCCCGCCAATGTGATGGTGGTGCGTCCCATCCGCGACGGAGTCATCGCCGAATTCGACGTCACGCGCGTCATGCTGGAATATTTCATCGGCAAGGTTCACGAACAGAGCGTGGTGCCGCTTCCGCGTCCGCGTGTGATCATCGGCTTGCCGACCGGCGTGACGGAAGTGGAAAAACGCGCAGTGTACGACGCGGTCATGGCTTCGGGCGCAAGACAAGCCATGTTGATCGAGGAGCCGATTGCGGCGGCGATCGGAGCCGGGCTTCCCATCGGCGAAGTGCGCGGCTCGATGGTCGTGGATATCGGCGGCGGCACGACCGAAGTGGCGGTCATGTCCACGGGCGGCGTGGTAGCCTCGCGTTCCCTGCGCGTGGCGGGGGATGAGATGGATCAGGACATCCTGCAATACCTTCGTAACAAATACAACCTTCTCGTCGGCGCGGGCATCGCGGAACAGGTCAAATGGCAGATCGGTTCGGCTTACCCGCTCCAGCCGGAAAAGACCATGGAAGTACGCGGGAGAAACCTTGTAACGGGCTTGCCTGAGACCATCGAAATCTCATCGGTGGAGATACGCGAGGCGCTTTCCGGCGCGGTGCAGGTCATCATTGACACCGTGCGCGACGCGCTGGATGAGATTCCCCCGGAGATCGTTTCAGATCTGATGGACATCGGCATCTGTCTCGCCGGGGGCGGCTCGCTCCTGCAGGGACTCGCCGAGCGGCTTACCGACGAATTGAAACTGCGCGTTTGGGTGGCGGAAGACCCGCTGACCTGCGTGGCGCGCGGCGCGGCACTTATCTATGAAGACCTGGAAAACCTCACGCGCTATTTGATCGGTCTTGAACGCGGCAGCACGCGCCATGTGTGACAGCGCGCTTCCCATTCAAAGGGTGGATTTGCCTGCTTTTATGAATAAGTTCACCCGCGCGGCGCGACGCGCTGCGTAAGGTGTATTACATAACTCATGTTACGCGCTTTTGCCATCCTCACGAACCGTCCGCGAATAAAGTCGCGAATTCGCGAATGCTGGCGCGCCTATTCGTTTATTCGTGAACATTCGTGGACGGTCGCCGACTCATCTGCAAGCGTATTTCCTAACCAAATGCCGCTTTGCGTAAGGCGTATTACATAAATTCGCGTTCAGATTTTCCCGCTCGGCCAGGCGCCGCATGGGAGCGTTGACAATTTGCGCGCGCATTCCTTTTGTCGGGGGCTTGAAATCATGGTAGAGTCTTTGGGGTCTTTGCGGCTCGATGAAAGATAAAAAATGAATTCCCGTTCCTTGCAGACAACCATTATCTTCCTCGTGGTGGGCGGCATCCTTGTGCTTGCCTTCAGCGGCGCGCTGGGTTCCGCCTCGCGCGGGTTCACCTCGGCATTGATTGACATCCAGACATGGATTGCATCCCGCTTCGCCGGTTTTCGGGATTTCGTAACCGCGCCGCGCGACATCGTGACCCTGCGCCAGCGCAACGCCGAACTCGAAGCGCAGGTCTCGCAATTGCAGGCGCAGTTGATCGAACTCCAGCAGCGCGTGGACGAAACCGATATCCTCGCCGCGCTTGTGGATTTTTCGCGCTCGAACCCCGAAAGCGCTTATAAAGCCGCCTCCGTCATCGGACGCGATCCGAGCCCGTTCCTGCATTACATCATCATCAACCGCGGCTCCAACGACGACATTCGGCGCGGGATGCCGGTCGTCACAAACCAGGGTTTGGTCGGGCGTGTGGATGCGGTCATCGCCGACGCCGCGCGCGTGCAACTCATCACCGACCCCGCATCCTCGGTCAATGTATATTTGCAGAACGCCGACACCAACGCCGTTCTTTACGGCTCGGTCACGGGAGACGTTTCCCTCGACCTTATCTCCCAAAACGTCGCGGTGGAGACGGGGGATTTAATCCTTACCTCCGGGTTGGGCGGAGGCTACCCCGCCGACCTTATCATTGGACAGGTGGTGACGGTTCGTTCCCTGGAATTCGAGTTGTTTCAACAGGCGACGATTCAACCCGCTGTGGATTTTTCCCGCCTCGAGATTGTGCTGGTCATCACCAACTTTCGCCCGGTGGATATCGCCCCGCTCGAGCCGGCGACGACTCCCATCCCGTAGCCCGTCCATGCGCAATTTGATCGCCTTTCCGTTGCTGGCTTTGGCTGTGATCCTGCAATCTTCGGTTGTCAGCGAGGTGCGATTGCTTTCGGGTCACGCCGACCTGCCGCTCGTCCTGCTTGCCGCCTGGGCGCTTCAGGAACGCGTGGATACGGCATGGCATTGGGGCGCGGTCGCCAGCCTGTTCGCAGGCATTGTTTCGCGCCTGCCCTTTCCTGTTATGATTATCGGGTATTTCGGAGTCCTGTTCCTTGCTCGTTTGCTTCAACGCAGGGTTTGGCAGGCTCCCTTGCTTGCCATGTTCAGCGTCGTATTTCTCGG
>CAADGT010000132.1 GCA_900696595.1 uncultured Chloroflexota bacterium | reverse complement strand
TCGTTTCGTAAATTTCGTAGATGTTCGGTTCGCGAAAAGCGGCGTAGACGACGCTCGATCCATCCGGCGAGATGGACGGGTAATAGCGCTGGCGGTTGTCGTCGGTCGTCAGGCGGCGAAAGCCGGAGCCGTCGGCGTTGATGAGGCATATCTGATTCGCGGCTTGAACTTTGAAAATCTGGCAGACGAAGGCAATCTTCCCCGTCGGTTCGCTTTCGGATGAAGGGATGGGGGGATTCGTCGTCGGCGGAGTGAAAGGCGCAAGCGTGGCGAACAGGTCCGGGGTGGGGGTCGAGGCGGAAGGGAATCCGCAGGCAAGGGCAGCGATTAAAAAGATCGAGAGGCGGGCGAGTCTCTTCATTCTATTCTTCTTCAAGAAAGAGTTCTTCGCCGTGAATGATCTTCGCGCCGACGCTATGACATTGGGGGCATTTGGTTTCGCCCTGTTGCGGGCGATAGACAAGAAAGCACCACATACATTGCTGCTCGGCGGGGATGATGCGGACGCTGAGTTTTGCGTTTGCAAGCGGCGTCGCCGATGTCAGGTCAGTCCAATCGCGGAGAACTTCTTCGGCGTCCGCGAGCAATTCTCCCACTGCGAGGCGAATCGTTTCGGGTTTTGCGTTTTTCGTATTCAGGGTTCGGACAATGGCTGAAAGTTTTTGATTCGTCATTCCGATAAAGCGCTCCAGGCTGGTCTATAAGCCGCATTCTGTCCGGTGTTTCCACCTGGGCAATCATCTCTCTGGGCGGAGCGTCGCCGCTCCGCTCGGTGCAGCCTACCCGGGACTGACCCAACCCACAGGAGGGAAGGGCGCGTAAGGAGACGAGCAGCCTCCCATCGTCCACAGACGAAATCGTCCCTGCTTGGCCTTGCTCCCGGCGGGGGTTGCCTGGCCGCATGTATTACTACATGCGCCGGTGGTCTCTTACACCACCTTTTCACCATCACGCCCCCTCCGCCCCTTGCGGGGCGCCTCTCCCAAATTCCGAAGGAATTTGGGAGAGGACGGGTGGGGGTCGCTGACTGTTTCTGTGGCCCATTCCGGCAGGTTCACGCCTCTCGGCGGCTTCCCCGCCCCGGGGTACTCTCCGACGCCGTGCTCTATAGGAGTGCGGACTTTCCTCGATCCCGTCAACGCAGGACCGCGATTGCCCGACCAGCCTGAAGTGAAGCCATGATACCTGCGGAGGGACGGGAAGTCAATTGAAAACCCGTCCTAAGCAGAAAAGCCGTCCTGAGCGGAGAGCGAAGCGGTTTTTCTAAGCCCGAAGTCGAAGGGCGCTCGCTCACACCGCCCCGGCGTCCTTCGGGAGCGCGGCAGTTTATTGTTGAGATAATGTAGAAAAATCCACTGTTTGCGCTCGCGCAAGCGCAAACTGAAGTTTGCGGCACGAAGCGCGCCAGATAATAAGCCATACGATCCCCGCCGCGGAAAGGTGGACATTTCGGAAAAAGACATTAAAATTGGCGTGAAACCCAATACCGTAGTCTAAAGGAAATTCGCATTGAGCAACCTGTCCGGAAAATTCGTGATCGGCCTGACCGGCAACATCGCCACCGGAAAGAGCGTGGTGCGCCGTATGTTGGAACATTTGGGCGCGTACACCATAGACGCGGACGCGCTCACTCATCGCGCTTATGCAAAAGGCGCGCCGGGCCATCAACAGGTGATTGACAGGTTCGGCAAGTGGCTTTTGAATCGCGACGGGGAGATTGATCGTCGCAAACTTGGCAACCTCGTTTTCAGCGACCCCGAGGCAATGCGACAGTTGGAGGAGATCGTCCATCCGCTGGTAAAACAGGCGACGGAACTGCTTATTCAACGAGCCTCACAGCCGGTGATCGTAATCGAAGCGATCAAACTGCTCGAAGGCGATCTGCGCAAAACATGCGACACAGTTTGGGTGACGAACGCCCCCGAAGCGACGCAGGTGGAGCGTTTGATGCGCAAACGCGGTTTCACCCGCGAGCAGGCGCAGGAGCGCGTTCGCGCGCAGTCGGCGCAAAGCATCAAGGTCAATATGGCGAACATGGTCATCACCAATACCGGTTCGTACGACGACCTTTGGAAGCAGGTCAATGAGGCGTGGAAGGAGACCGTGCCGGGCGCAAGGGACGCGCCAACGGACACAGCCGCGATCAAGAGACCAGCCGGAAGCGGCGCGCTCTCCACGCATCGCGGCAAGCCGAAACACGCCGCCTCCATCGCAGACCTAGTCACCCGGCTCAGCAAGGGCAAACGTAAAATGACCGCAGACGAAGTGATGGAAAGTTTCGGCGACAAAGCCTTCATGCTCCTGCAATCCGACGGGCAGGTGGTGGGTGTGGCGGGCTGGCAGGTGGAAAACCTGGTGACGCGCACAACCGACATATTTCTCGAAGGCAACCTCGACATCGCAAAGGCGCTTGAAACTCTGGTCGGCGGCGTGGAAGCCGCCTCGGGCGAACTGCAAAGCGAAGCCTCGTTGATCTTCGCCACAGACGCGCTTGCCGCGCAGGACGCGCTCTGGCAGAAACTCGGCTATGAAAAACGCGCTCCCGAAAGCCTCGGCGCGCAGGCATGGCAGGAAGCCGCAGCCGAAGCCGCCCCGGCGAATAGTGTGTTATTCTTCAAACAATTAAGGCAGGACCGCGTTCTGCGTCCCATCTAGGCTGACTTAAGTCAAATCACCTGGAGGGTGTTTCTTAAATCTTTTTGTACACGGATTACACGGATTTCACGGAGAAACCAATCCGGGTCATCCATTAAATCCGTGTGCTAAAGAAACAATCTCTTTATTGGGGCATAAAAGACAGCCCGGACGGCGAAGCGGTCCAATCCATCCGTGACCGAACTTCTGAACAACCTCTTCTTCATCTTCCAGCGCATCAGCTGGCTGAGCGCCCTGGATATCCTGCTCGTCACGCTGATCTTCTTTGCGTTGTTGTATTCCCTGCGCGACACGCAAGCCATGGCGTTGCTGCGCGGTATGATCATGTTGATCGTGGCAATCACGCTGATCACGAGTCTCGTGGAACTGCCAGCCTTCTCGTGGTTTGCGCGCAACGCCCTGCCGGCGATGCTCCTTGCCCTGCCTGTGATCTTCGCCCCGGAGATCCGCAGGACGCTCGAACGCATCGGGCGCGCCGGGACCTTTCTGCCCTCTCCGGGCAAATCCTCCGAACAGGCTTTGGACGAGACCATCCGCGCGGTGTCGGGCGCGGCGGCGCGGCTTTCAGCCCGCAAACACGGCGCGCTGATCGTGATGCAAAGACTCGACAATCTGGACGAATTCATCCAGACCGGCGTGCGCCTGAACGCAAAGGTCACGCCGGAATTGTTGTTGCAGATCTTTTATCCAAACACACCCTTGCACGACGGCGGGGCGATCATCGCGGACTCGATGGTGGCGGCCGCCTCGTGCGTCCTGCCGCTTTCCGCGTCGGGCATCCTGAACCGCACCCCCGAACGCCAGATGGGGTTGAGACACCGCGCCTCGCTCGGGATTTCGGAAGTCAGCGACGCCATCGCCATCGTCGTCTCGGAGGAGAGCGGGGCGATCTCCATCGCTCACTCGGGAAGGGTGTTGCGGCGGCTCGACCCGGAGCGGCTGGAAAATATCCTTGCGGCGTTTTTCCGCCCAAGCGGCGCGGAGCAAAAAGCCGGTTTGATGAGCCGCCTTTTCACGGCGGGAAAAAGACGTAGGGACGATAAACAATAAATGCGCGTCATATTTCGCTGGATCGCAAATAATTACCGGACATTTCTCTGGGCGTTTGCCCTGGCGGTGGCGGTATGGATATCCTCGGTCACATCCGCCGACCCCGATCAGACCCGTTCGATTTCTTCGCCGGCGCCGATCGAAATCATCGGCCAGTCGTCAAACCTTGTTTTCAGCAAGCCGATTCCAAGCAGCGTGGAACTGACCCTGCGCGCGCCGAGTTCGGTCTGGAAATTGATTGACGCCGACCCGCAGATCGTGCGCGCCATCCTCGATGTTTCCGGACTGAGCGCCGGAGAGCATACGGTTGAACTTCAGATTCAAGTGAACGCGCGTCCCGTGCAGACGGTCTCCGTCGCGCCGCAGGCGGTCACATTCACACTCGAACCGCTCATCACAAAAACGCTCGAAGTTGATCTGCGGATTTCAGGCGAAGCCGCGGTCGGGTATCAGGTCGGGGAATCAAGCCTCGAGCCGGACAAAATCGTCGTGTCGGGAGCCCAGTCTCAAGTCGAGAAGGTGAGCCGCGCCCGCGTCTCCGCAGACTTAAACAGCCTGCGCGAAAACTTCGATCAATTCCTCAAGGTGGAAGCGCTCGACGAACGCGGCCAACCAGTGAGCGGGGTGAGCGTCTCGCCGGAAATCGTGCGCGTCATCATGCCCATCAGCCAGCAGGGTGGGTATCGCGATGTGGCAGTGAAGGTGACCATGCTCGGCAGAGTCGCAAGCGGATACCGCCTGACGGATATATCCGTTTCGCCGCCCGTGGTCACGATCTATTCCGAAGACCCGGATTTGGTGAACAGCTTGCCCGGGGTTCTCGAAACCCAACCGCTCGACCTGCAGAATGCAAAGGAAGACATAGCCACGCGCCTGAAACTCAGCCTGTTGCCGGGCATTTCGATCGTCGGCGAGCCGACAGTCCTCGTTCAAGCGGGCGTCTCGCCCATCGAAAGCAGCGTTACACTGTCGGGTCAGCGCATCGAGATCGTCGGGCTGGAAAGCGACCTGAACGCGCAGGTTTCGCCTACCAGCGTGGATATCATCCTCTCGGGCCCGCTCCCGATATTGGATACGCTCACCCGCCAGTCGGTGCGCGTAACGGTGGACTTGACCGGCTTTGGCGCAGGGACGTACCAACTTACACCTATTGTGCAAGTTCTGGTGGATAATATCGTCGCCGAGTCCATCCTGCCGAATACGGTGGAAGTGTCGTTGACTCCGCTCGAACAAGGCGCGCCGACGTCAACGCCAACCCCCTGAAAAAATAGCAGGAGCGACCCGCCCAACTTCTTCCGATCTCTCGTTATACAAGAAAGGGTCGCCGCATAACCGCCCAACCGCGCCGCCTGCAAAACCCTTCCTCCCTGCATGTCCATTCAAAAATCGCCCCTACGATCTGATTACCTTACACTCTTAAAATCAGGACGCGGACGAGCGCGAAAAAATGCGGATTCAAGGCGTCTTTTCGGACGTTTTGTCAAAAAATCTGCGTTCATCCGCGTTTTCCGCGTCATAAAAACAAAGCGTAAGGCAATCAACCCTACGATATAAAAAATCTTTCACAAGTAGTAAAGTACAATATCCTCATGAAACCAATTGTTGCGCTTGTAGGCAGACCCAATGTCGGGAAATCTACGCTGTTCAACCGCCTTGTCGGCGAGCGGATGGCGATCGTAGACGACACCCCCGGCACGACCCGCGACCGCCTCTTCGGCGATGCGGAATGGAACGCGCGCGCCTTTACCGTGATTGACACCGGCGGCATTGACCCGACGCACGGCGGTCGCACTCCGCTCTCGGTCGGTTCCGCCGATTTCATTGGCGACATCCGCCGACAAGCCCAAGCCGCGATTCAAGAAGCGGACGCCGTTATCTTCGTCGTGGACGGGGAAACCGGCGCGACCGAACCCGACCGCGAGGTGGCGGAAATTCTGCGGCGGATGCAGAGAAAACAGGACGACGGCTCGTTTCGTCCGCCAATCATATTGGCGGTCAATAAATGCGAATCGAGGGAGCGGCGCGACTCGGCGGCTGAGTTCTACGAACTCGGTCTGGGCGAACCATACGCCATTTCGGCCATTCACGGCACGAACACCGGCGATTTGCTCGACGCGCTGGTCGCCTCCTTTCCCGAACAAAAGGAAGAGGAGGAAGACAACAACATCAAGGTCGCCATCGTAGGCAAGCCGAATGTGGGGAAATCGAGCCTGTTGAACAAACTGGTCGGCGAGGAGCGCGTCATCGTCAGCCCCATCGCCGGGACGACGCGCGATGCGATTGATATGAGCATCGAGTTCGGCGGACTGCCCATCACCTTGATAGATACGGCCGGCATCCGCCGGCGCGGCAAGATCGAGAAAGGCGTCGAGGAATACAGCGTCATCCGCTCCTTCAAAGCCATCGAACGCGCCGACGTTTCGCTGTTGATGATAGACGCCACGACCGGCATCGCCACCCAGGACGCGCATATCGCGGGCTTTATCAAAGACGAATGGAAATCGTGCGTGGTCCTGGTCAATAAATGGGACGCGATTCAAAAAGACGGCTCGACCATGGACGCCTACACCCAGAAAATCCTCGATGAATTGAATTTCGTCGCCTACGTCCCCATCTTGTACATCTCGGCAAAGACGGGACAGCGGGTGGATCAAGTTCTGCCGCTGGCGCTGCGCGTGCAGGAGGAACGGCTTGCGCGGCTGACCACGTCGAAGATCAACGAGATCATTCACAACGCGCAGGACGCGCACCCGCACCCGACGCACGCCGGGCGTTCATTGCGGATGTACTACGGCACGCAAGTCCGCTCCGACCCGCCGACGTTCATGATCTACGTCAACGAACCCTCGCTGATGCACTTTACCTACATGCGCTACCTCGAAAACCAGATCCGCGCCGAGTACGGCTTTTTGGGAACCCCGATCCGGATCGTATTGAAAGGAAGAAAGGAATAACCGTCACTGCCGGGGCGCGCTCGACAGATTGCTTCGTCGCCGAAGAGCGGCTCCTCGCAACGACACAATAATCATGACCAAAAAAACCACCCTCATCCTCGGCGATACCATCGCCCTTGTCATTCTCACCATCATCGGCTTCGCCACCCATGGCGAGGTCGAGTTATCGTTTCTTCCGCGCATAGCGGCGGTTCTCTTCCCGGCTTTGCTGGGCTGGTTTTTGCTCGCCCCGTGGTTCGGGCTGTTCGACCCGACCATAATCTCCATCCCAAAAAACCTTTTCCGCATTCCGCTCGCCATGCTTTTCGCCGCGCCCTTTGCCGTCATTTTGCGGGGAGCGCTGCTGAACGCGCCCGCGCTTCCGCTCTTTGCCCTCATCCTCGGCGTTTCAAACGCCGCCGGCATGACGATCTGGAGACGGCTGTATATTTTACCGGCAAAGCGCGGCGCATAAATTTTCCATGCTACAATAATTCCATGTTCACAGCCGGTCCCCTCGCCTTTCAGGAGTTCATCATGAACGAATCCCTGCCGCTTGCGACCATCCAGGAGGCTGTGTTGGAGTTTCTACGCGGACAGCCGAAACCGGGGACCGATTGGCGCGATGTCGCCATGTTGCTGCTGGCGTTTCCCGATCTGAAATCAGAAACCGGTTTGGCGGCGGAACGATTACAGGCGAAACATGCCGGGAACGAAGTCCTGAATCTTTGGGCTGATCTCGTCCGGCAGGATATTCAACCCGAAGACGACGAAGGTTATTAGGGGATAACTTCATGGACGAAACCGCGCTCATCGCATCGGCTCAGAGGGGCGAGTTGGACGCCTTCAACACGCTCATCCTTCACTACCAAGACGCCGTCTTCAACACCGCCGTCCGCATCCTCGGCGACGACGACATGGCGCAGGACGCTTCGCAAGAGGCGTTCATCTCCGCATTCCAAAGCATCAAATCGTTTCGCGGCGGCTCGTTCAAAGCGTGGATTCTACGCACCGTGACCAACGCCTGCCTCGACGAATTGCGCAGGCAAAAGCGCCGTCCCACCACGCCGCTCGAACCCGAAACCAGCGACGGCGACGAGATCGACTCTCCCAAATGGCTCGCCGATAAAAGCATGACCCCCGCGCAAAAAGCCGAAGCGGACGAACTCGAACACGCCATCCAGCATTGCCTCGACGCGCTTCCGAGCGAATTCCGCACCGCCGTTGTGCTTGCCGATCTTCAAGGCATGGATTACGCCGAAGTGGCAACAGCGTCGAAAGTCCCGCTCGGCACGATCAAAAGCCGCATCGCCCGCGCGCGATTAAGATTGCGCGAATGTCTGCGCTCCTTCGAGGAACTATTGCCCTCCTCATATCGTCTAAACGAGGAGAGCGCCCAATGACAAACTTCCGCGATATCGAGAATCTTTCCGCCTACCTGGATGGACAGTTGGACGAAAAGAAATCCACTGAGATCGAATCGCGCCTCAAATCGGACCCGGAACTTGAGTCTGCGCTTCAGGAACTTCGCTTCGCCCGAACAGTTCTCCGCCGACTCCCCGCCCGCAAGGCGCCGCGCAACTTTACCTTGACCCGTCAAATGGCGGGGCTCAAACCGCCGTTGCCGCGCAGTTATCCGCTCGTCCGATTTGCGACCGTCCTCGCCGCGATTCTTTTCCTTTTTTCGTTTACGGCAAACACCCTCGCGCCGATGGTGTCCTTCGGCGCCGCCGCGCCAGCGCCGATCGGCGGAATGGGAGGCGGGGGCGCGGACACACAGGCGCCGGCGGAAGAAACTCTGATGCAGGAATCCGCCGCAACCGAAGAAGCCTTCACGGCACAGATGGCTCCCGCCGCAACCGAAGCCCCGCCCACAGAGTTGACTCCGTTACCAGCCGACACGGAAGGCGCGAGGATCGGCGAACCCACGCCGTCGCTCAAAGAAGGCGCGGACCAACCATCGGCGCAGGATTCGGCTCCTGAAACGGCAGACCAGCCCGAGGTCGCGACTGAACCGCCGTTATCCGCCAACTGGACGGTGATTTTCTTCATCCTCAGCGTCGCGGGCGGAATCGTCATGAGGATCATGCGTCGAAACGCAAAACGCAAATGGCGCTGATATGGCGGATCATTCGGTTATTAGGTTTTGTCCGCGCTGCGGGACGGCGGTTGAGTATGGGGAAAAATTTGGCAAGGTGAGGCCGGTCTGCCCGGCGTGTCGTTACATCCATTTTCAAGACCCCAAAGTGGCTGCGGCCGTCCTTGTGCAAGAGGGCAGCCGCGTTTTGTTGGTGCAACGCGCCAACGAACCCTTTCGCGGGTTGTGGACTCTGCCTGCGGGATTCGTCAACGCCGGCGAAGACCCGGCGGAAGCGGCGATGCGGGAATGTCTGGAAGAGACCGGTTTAACTGTGCGCGTAACGCGCGTGTACGATGTGATCGCCGGGCGCGAACATGAGCGCGGCGCGGATTTTGTGATCATCTATTGCGCGGAAGTTACGGGCGGCGAGATGATCCCCGCAGACGACGCCGACGCTGTGGAATGGTTCGAACGGAGCGGGTTGCCTGCGCTGGCGTTCGAGGCGACGAGAAAAGCGCTGCTGACAAAAGAGTAAAAAAATCCGCGTTTTCCGCGCCCGTCCGCGTCCTGATTTTAAGAGTGTAAGGTAATCAAAGTTTGTGGCATGAACCGCGCCCAGGCAATCACCACGGCCGCCCAGCCAGAGCCGCGCGCATCAAGATCAGCGGATGTTTCGCTTCGCCCCCCGCCCCGTCTCGAATCTGCATTCGGCACGCCGCGCCGCTTGATGCTACTTCTCCATTCCCCGCCCGCCTCGCTCTAACCTTCGGCAATACCCCCAACTCGCCCACCTGCATCGAAAGCGCGTAATGCTCGGACTCGTAACCAAACGTCCCAGCCATGCCGCAGCAACCCGCATCAATCACATCCACATCGAAACCAGCCATCTTCAGCATCTCAACGCTCGCCGCAACGCCGGAGGGTAAACCGTCGTCCGCGGGCGGCTCGGCGCGGTGGTGACAGTGCGGATGAAAAATAATTTGCTCTCTCGCTTTATTGTTTTCCTTGTTAAAGGCGCTCAACTCTCCTGAACTGGCTGCGCGCAAAATAAATTCATCCACAAGCCAGACTCTTTTTTGGAGGAATTCCAACTCTGCGAGTCGATCCGGCAACAGAGCCGGATACTCATGTTTGAGACAATACACTTCGGGAGGCTCGCATCCGACCACGCTCAAGCCTGCTCCCCCATCCAGTCTTTGGATTTCGCCCAGGACTTTTTCCGCATGCCGCCGCGCCGCGCCTAAAAACCCCTTCGAGAGCAGAGACGCGCCCGCGCCAATGATCGGAAGAATCTTCGCCTCATAACCGAACGCGTTCAAGACTTCAACGGCGGCTTTTTCCACCTCCGGTTCAATGTAATGGGAAAAAACATCGGATAGAAAAATGACCGGCGCCTCAGGCAGATTGGGATTCCGTTTCAGCAAGCCGGATTGCGGCGCCGGCTTACGCCTGGCAAACACCGGAAACTCCCTCTGCTCCGCAATCCCCAGGGTCCGCGCAATCAATCTCCGCGACCAGCCCGCCCGCATGAAATAATTCGCAATCGGCGCAACCGGGCTGAGAAGTTTCGCGGCGACGTGAAAATATCCAAACAGATAATCGCGCAGGGGTCGGCGATGCGATTTGTAATACTGATTCATGAATTCATATTTCAACTTCGGCATATCCACGCCGCTGGGACATTCGGACGCGCATCCCTTGCAGGCGAGGCAGAGGTCGAGGGCGGAGAAGACCGATTTCTCGATTTCAGGTTTACGATTTTCGATTTGGGTAATTGGCAATTGACGATTGGAGATTAAGCCGCGCAACAAATTCGCCCTGCCGCGCGTGGAGTTGGCTTCCTCCCGCGTCGCCTGAAACGACGGGCACATCACGCCGGTTGATTTTCGGCAAACGCCCTGCCCGTTGCATTGCTCGATCGCGCCCGCCAGCCCGCGCTCGTGCGCGAAATGCAAAACAGGCTCCCAGGTTTGGACGCGATAATCCGCGCCGTAGCGCAGATTCGCATCCATCGGCGGCGCGTCGAAAAGTTTTTGCGGGTTCAAAATGTTATGCGGGTCGGCGGCTTGTTTCAGCAGGCGCATGGCTTCGGTCGCTTCGGGGCCGTAGGCGCGTTCGATGAATTCGCCGCGCGCGAGTCCGTCGCCGTGTTCGCTGCTCATCGCGCCGCCGAGACTCATTGTCAGCGCGAAGACCTGCTCGATAATACTGCGCATGGCGCGCGCGCCTTCGCCCTTTTGCAAATCCAAAACAGGGCGGATGTGCAAACACCCCGCCGAGGCGTGGGCGTAGATTCCGCCGAACGTGCCGTGCGCTTCGAGAATCCGCTCCACTGCGCGGGCAAATTCTCCCAGCCGTTCAACCGGGACGGCGCAATCTTCGATAAAAGCGACCGGCCGCGCGGATTTCGGCTGGGAATCCAATATCCCCAGCCCCACTTTGCGGATGTTCCAGATGCGAGACTGATCTTCGGGCGTTTTGGCGATTGCCAGCGCGTCGCCCAATTTTCGCGCCAAATTTTTGAGGGCAGACGGGTCGTCCCCGCTGAATTCGACCGCGAGAATCGCCGCAGGGTCGCCGGACACCCAATTCATCTGGCGGGCGTAGTGAGGGATGCTCCTTGCATTGCGCAAGATCAATTGCGGAATCAATTCAACCGCGCTGGGATTCAACGCCAACAGACGCGGCACATCGTCGCACGCGGATGCGATACTTGCGTAGGACAGGACTCCGAGAACGGTATGTTTCGGTTTGGGGACGAGGTTGACCCTGAGTTTGCGGATGACGGCGAGCGTACCTTCGGAACCGGCGAGTATCGGTGCGAGGTTCCAGGTTTCAGGTTTCAGGTTTGCTGGGTAGAGGCTCCCTACCCACTGCGGCGGAGCGGATGGGCTCCAGGGGAAAAGATAATTCAAACGATACCCTGCCGAGTTGCGCCATGTTTTGGGATAGTTGCGCCGGATCGCGTCGGCATATTTCTCGCGTATCGCCATCACCGCCGAAAGAATCGCGGACTGGCGGCTGTTCTCCCCAAACGAGGACAACTGATCACCGTTTACTGATAACTGATCACTGATTACTCCCCATTTTTGCAGCGACCCATCGCCCAAAATCACGTCCGCTTCGAGCAGATGATCCGCGCTCATGCCGTAGATGATGGAATGCGCGCCTGTGGCGTTGTTGCCGATGACTCCGCCCATTGTGGCGCGTTCCGCCGAAGCGGGGTCGGGGCCGAACATTAAGCCGTGTTTTGCGGCGGCGCGATTCAAGTCCGCGAGGATAACGCCCGGCTCGACGACCGCGTAATGTTCTTCAGGGTTGATTTCAATGATGGCGTTGAGATGTCTGGAGCAGTCCAGGATCAGCGCTTCGCCGATGGCTTGACCGGCGAGCGACGAGCCAGAGCCTCGCGGCAGGAGCGGAATTTTATGGCGGGCGGCAAATTCGACTGCGGCGTGAAGGTCATCCTGCGTTTTTGGAATCCCGACTCCCAGCGGCTGGATTTGGTAGATCGAGGCGTCGGTGGAATATAAAAGCCTGGAGGCAGGATCAAGCCGAAGGTCGCCAGCGAAGCGGGGTTTTAATTCTTCGAAAATACTCATGCGGGCGCTCCGGCGGCGCGAAGAGTCTTCGCATATCGGGCAAAAATCCACGCCAGGTGGACGAAAAATATTGCGTGAAAAACGCCCATGCCATTGAAGATCAGCCGCCCGAAGTATTCGTTCCAGCCGGTCAGATATCCGAAGAGAAAGCCGCCGTAAAAAATCGCGCCCGCCAGCGTCGCCGTCATACTGCGCCCGGAGGTAAAGGGAAGGGCGAGAAAGGCCGCGATCACAAAGGGATAAAAATGATAGAGATAGCGCTCGTGCGTTCCTGCGAGAAAAAGATTGAAACCGAGGTTAATTAGCGCGAGATGCAACAGCCAGAAGCAGAGGCGGCTTGCATTAAACTCGCGCCCGCCGCGTCTGATCTCGCCCGCATAAAAAAAGACCGCCGCCCCGGTCAGCGCCAGAACAATGATCAGGAAGATGGAAATACCCGCATCGTAGGGGATGAGGTTTAATCCGAAAACGGAGAGCGCCGTATGCGAGGAGCCGAAGGGGTCGGCGGCAAAGAATGACCAGACGTTGAATCCGTAGGAAGAGATGATGTCGCCGTGCCTGCTGCCTGTGGCGAGAATGTAATGCAGGTGCGAAAGATATTGCGGGGCGTATTGGACCTGCGAGTCGACGAGCAGGACGGGCGCGGCAAATGCGGCGAGAAACGCAAGCAGGGCAAAGAGCGCGTCGGTCCATTTACGGGAGATGAGGATGATGTTCGCAACCGCCATCGAGCCGAGAGAGATCATGCTGAATAAGACCAGTTGCTTGGTCATGACAAGGCAGGAGAGCAATAATCCAATTGCGACCGCAAGAAGATAAACCCGATAAGGTTTGGAGGGGGGCAATGCGTTGATCTTCGCCGTCAGAAGCAGGATGCCCAAAATAAAGAACTGCCCGGCGTTATCAACCTGCCCCCAATAGGATGCTCCCATCCACGAAGACGGCAAAAGACCGACAACCCCCGCCCAGAACGCGGAGTCTCTTACGCCCAGCGTTTTGAGTAAAAAATAAAGGAGGACAACATTCAAAAGGTCAATGAAGGCGAGGTAATAACGGAAAAGCCCGATCATCCCGTCGAAGTCGCGGATGCCCAGCCAGTCCGCCGCGCCTGCGGAAAAAACCATGCCGAGGAACGGGTAATTGCAATCTATGCAATTGACGTAGATGTTTTGCCAGCCCTGTGCCCAAACCTGCGACCATTTTAGAAAAGCATCCAGGTCGTCCGGCTGGGACCAGTCCGGGTAAACGAAGATGACAAAAGCCGGGAGAAACAACCCGGCTGTGAAAACGATCTGGTTTTTATATTGGATTATTTTCCGAACCCAAGTCATTTTTTGGTTCACCCGTGTAACATCCGCCGCGCGACTCAGAGAGTGTTTCTTAAATCCTTTTTGGGACGCAGATTACGCAGATTTCACGAACTCGCAAGGGAAAAACAAACGAAATATCCGTGTTTGCCCGTGTAATCCGTTCAATCCATGTACGGAAGAGAGTATCTGAAAACCCACGTCATTGTCATTTTGAGCGCGAGTGAGAAATTTTTTTCCCGCCAGCGCGCAGGATTTATCCTCGCTCCGCCCGTCGAAATGACAGTTTTCAGACATTTTATTAGAGTTGCTCCCTGATTACCTTACACTCTTAAAATCAGGACGCGGACGAGCGCGGAAAACGCGGATTCAAGGAATTTTTTCGGGCGTTTTGTCAAAAAAATCTGCGTTTATCCGCGTTTTCCGCGTCCTAAAAACAAAGCGCAAGGTAATCAAAGTTGCTCCTTACTTTTTGTACCAGCCGAACTCCTCGACCGCGTCCGCCATGGCGAGGATGTTTTCGGCGGGGACGTCGGCCATGACGGTGTGGACGGCGGCGACCATGTACCCGCCTCCCTCGCCCAGGATGCCGATGTTGCGTTTCACTTCAGCGCGAACGTCGTCCGGCGTTCCGAAGGGCAGGGTGTTCGAGGTGTCTATCGCGCCGCAGAAGATCAGTTGTTTACCGTACTGCTTCTTGAGTTCTTCAAGTTGAGACATCTTCCCGGCGGAGGATTGAATGGGGTTAAGAATGTCTATGCCCATTTCGATGAAATCCGGGAGCAGGTCCCAGACATCGCCGTCGGTGTGGAAGAAGACTTTGGCTTTCGTGCGCGACTTGATGAAGGACAAATAATCGGCGTGGATGGGCTTGACCAGTTTGCGATACATCTTGGGCGAGAGCATGAGGCTGGTTTTCATCCCCAGGTCGTCGCCGACCTTGATGATGTCTATCACGTCGCCGCATTCGTCGAGGAAATGTCCCATGAGGGTTTTGCACATCTCGTTCGTCTTTTGCAGGAGGGCGACGGCGAAATCGGGGTGACGGCCGAGGTTGTAATAGAAGCGATCCATCCTTTGCATTTCGTAGGCGCGTTCGACGGGGAAGGCCAGCCAGGGCGTTCCCATGATGGCGTATTGATTTTCGGCATGCAATTTTTGCGCCGCCGCGCGGACGTGCGCCACGCGGGTGGGGTCGTTCATGTCGGGCCAGGGATATTTTTCGAGATCTTCGATGGAGTGCGTTTCGGAAAGCGGGTGGTAATGCGGGAACCAGGAATCTTCGGCGGCTTTGACCACGCCCGACCCCCAGGAGTTGTAGTACATCGAGCCGGGTTCGCGGGCCGCGTTCTTTTCGAGGATGTGCTGCGGTTCGCGGTCCCAAACTCCGCGCACGTCGGCGCGCAGGCGTTGGAGGACTTCTTCGTCCACAAGGGACGCGCCCAGTTCGGGGAAGTCGTAGATGTATCGGTCGGGCGATTCGACGCCGAGAAGTTTTTTCAACCTGCGGTAGGCGACCATGTTGATGCCGGTGGCATTGCTCGCGCCGATGACGAGCGGAACGCGGTCGGGGACTTCGTGATTGATTGTGGCTTGCACTCGTTCGCGGGATGTGAGGGGCATGGGGAACTCGATTTACGATTTACGATTGACGATTGACGGTTGGAGAATAGAGATTGGTAATTGGTAATTGGTTATTTCGCTTTGGCCTGGTTGGCGACGGCGGCGGCTTTTTGGGCGGCTTCTTCGGGGTCGCCGAGGTAATAGTTTTTGACCGGCTTCAAGTCTTGATCGAGTTCGTACACCAATGGCAGACCGGTGGGGATGTTCAATTCGACGATTTCGGATTCGGAGATGTTGTCGAGGTATTTCACCAGGGCGCGGATGGAATTTCCGTGCGCGACGATGAGCAGGCGCCTGCCCGATTTGATCTCCGGCGCGAGGGTCGCATTCCAGTAAGGGAGGACGCGCTCCAGCGTAATCTTAAGCGACTCGGTGGCTGGCAGTTGTCCCGAAGTTAAGGAGGCGTAGCGGCGGTCAAAACGCGGATGGCGGGAGTCGTCCAATTCCAACGCGGGGGGCGGCACATCGTAGGAGCGCCGCCAGATTTTCACCTGCGCTTCGCCAAATTTTTCGGCGGTCTCGGCTTTGTTCAAGCCCTGCAACGAACCGTAATGACGTTCGTTCAACTGCCAGGCGCGGACGACGGGAATCCAGTCCAGCCCCATTTCATCCTGAATGATGTTGAGCGTTTTGATGGCGCGTTTGAGAACGGAGGTATAGGCGGCGTCGAAATCGTAGCCGCCTTCTTTCAGCAACTTGCCCGCTTCGGCGGCTTCGGCTTTGCCCAGGTCGGTCAGGTCAACATCCGTCCAGCCGGTGAAACGGTTTTCGAGATTCCACGCGCTTTGTCCGTGACGGACGAGAACGAGTTTGTGCATTTTAGGCTCCTGTGTCACTGCGAGCGTTGGGCGCGAAGCAGTCTCTTGAAATGGGGAGATTGCTTCGGCGAAAGATCGCCGCCTCGCAATGACATGAGATTATAGTCCAAGTCCGGCGCTCATAGTAAAATCGGAATATGTCCAACGAAGACATCACTCCCGTCCGCAGGCAGTACCTTGAAGAGAAGAAAAAACATCCAGACGCCATTCTGTTTTTTCGGCTGGGCGATTTTTACGAAACCTTCGACGAGGACGCGGAGATCACCGCGCGCGAACTGGACATTGTATTAACCTCGCGCCCGGTCGGCGGCGGCGTGCGCGTGCCGCTGGCGGGCATTCCCTATCACGCCGTCGAAAATTATCTCGCGCGCCTGATTCAAAAAGGCTATCACGTCGCCGTCTGCGAACAGATCGGCGAAGTCCCCGCAAAGGGATTGGTCGAACGCAAGGTTGTGCGCGTTGTCACTCCGGGAACAGTGACCGAGCCGGGTCTTTTGCCGGGGGATGCGAACAACTATCTCGCCGCTGTGATTTTGGACTCTTCCGGTTCTTCCTTCGGGACGGTTGCCTCTGTTTCTTATACCGACGTCACCACCGGAGAGTTCGCCGTCGTCGAACTTCCGCTCGAAGCCCTGCGCGCCGAACTGACGAGACTGCATCCCGCTGAAATCCTTCATTCCGACAATCAAGTTTTGCCCGATGGAATCGCCGGGCATCTAACCGCGCTGCCCGCATGGAAGTTCGAGCCGGGCAAATGCAACGAAGTTTTGCTGACTCAATTCAAATCCTCCACGTTGGACGGGTTTGGGTTGAAAGCCAACAGTCTCTCCGTCCGCGCGGCGGGGGCGATCGTGCAATATCTTAAAGAAACCCAGCCCGACGCGCTCAACTTGTTGAACTCGCTTCGTTCCTACAGCCTGAACGAATTCATGACGCTGGACGCCTCCACGCGCCGCAACCTTGAGTTGAACGAAACCCTGCGCGGCGAAAGAAAGGGGTCGCTGCTCGGCGCGTTGGACGCGACCGTCACCCCGATGGGCAAACGCATGATTCACCAATGGGTCAGCCAGCCGCTGCTCAACGTGGAGCGCATCCAAAAAAGACAGAACGGCGTGGCATACTTCGTCCAAAACGGCATGGCGCGGGCGGAGTTGCGCGAGACGTTGAAGCCCATCGCCGATTTGGAACGCCTCATTAATCGCGTCATCACAGGGCAGGCGCAGCCGAGGGATTTGGTCGCCATGCGGGGAACGCTGGGGGCAGTGTCGGCAATCGTTGAAGTATTGCAGGAAAATGGAAAGTGGAAAGCGGAACAGTTGCCAAAGCCCGATTTATTGGGCGGGCAATTGTCGCTTTTGCAAAACGCGCTGGACAACGACCCGCCCGCGACCCTGCAAAATACCGGCGTGATCCGCCCCGGGTATTCGCAGGAACTCGACTCGGTGATGGACGCCTCGAAACATGCGCGGGAGTGGATCGCCAATCTTGAATCGGTGGAACGCGAGAAGACCGGCATAAAAACCCTCAAAGTCGGCTACAACAAAGTCTTTGGCTATTACATCGAAATCTCGCGCGGCGCGGCGGATAAAGCGCCGGAGCATTACATCCGCAAGCAGACGCTGGTCAACGCCGAGCGCTTCATCACGCCGGAGATGAAGGAATATGAAACGCTGGTGTTGAACGCGGAGGAGCGCATCAAGGAGATCGAGACGCGCCTGTTCAAGGAACTCTGCGCGGAACTGGCGAAGGCGGCCAGTCAAATCCTCGCCACAGCGCGGGCCATCGCCACGCTGGACGCGCTCTCCGCTCTCGGCGAAGTCGCAAGCCTGAATGGGTACACCCAGCCCGAAGTCCACGAAGGAGGCGGGTTGGAAATCCGCGAGGGACGGCACCCGGTCGTCGAGCAGTCCTTGAAGTCCGAGCGTTACATCTCCAACGATGTCATCTTTGAAGCGGGCGAACTGGTGCGCGTGATCACGGGACCGAACATGAGCGGCAAGTCCACGTATTTGCGACAGACGGCGTTGATTGTTTTGATGGCGCAAATGGGGTCGTTCGTCCCGGCCGCTTCGGCGAAGATCGGGCTGGTGGATCGCATCTTTACGCGCATCGGGGCGCAGGATGAAATTCACGCCGGGCAGTCCACCTTCATGGTGGAGATGGTGGAGGCGGCGAACATTTTGCATCACGCCACGCCTCGCAGTCTTTTGATTCTCGACGAGATCGGGCGCGGCACATCCACCTACGACGGGCTTTCAATTGCGTGGGGAATCATCGAATATATTCACAACCATCCGGGACTGCGGGCAAAGACATTGTTCGCAACGCATTATCACGAACTGACGCAACTCGCCGAGTTGTTGCCCGGCGTGCGCAATTACAACGTGGCCGTCAGCGAATCGGAAGGCAAGGTTGTCTTCCTGCACAAGATCATCCCCGGCGGCGCGGATCGCTCGTACGGAATCCATGTGGCGCAACTGGCGGGCTTGCCTGCGCCGGTCATCGCGCGCGCGAACGAAATCATGATCGAACTCGAAAAATCCGCGGCGCGGGGGGTGAGGATTGACCCAAACGTCGCGCAACAGGTTGCGTTATTCCCGGAGACAAATCCGCTGTTGGATGAATTGAAAGAAGTGGACGTGAACGCGCTCTCCCCCATCGAGGCGTTGAACAAACTGTTCGAGTGGCAGAGAAAATTTGCGAAGCGCGATATAGAACAGAAACATTAGTCAAGGCGTGGGCGCCGGGTTAATGCCGCAATAAAAAGCGGCATAGTTGGCGTCAAGGTACAAAGGACGCCGCCGGGCTTTAAGTTCTTCGAGACTGCCCCAAATGGGATCTTTTTTATTCAACGCCAGAATGTCAATGCCGAGTTCTGAACAAAGGGAATCCGCCAGACGCCAATCCTTTACATTTTCAATCTCAAATACCCTGCGGACTTCATTCACCTTTTCATCGAATAGGGAGGCCGGAATCCCGTATGCCGTGCGGTCCGAAATAACCGACTGCCGGTTGCCATACAGCCCGCTGGGTCTGTCAATGACCCGCGTTGGGTTGTATTGAACGATGGCGTCAACCGGAGCGTTTTCGTCAATCGCGGCATACATGCTCCTGGCTGAGTAGGCGTCGTTTCCAATTTCAGGGCTGTAAAAGATGTAGCTTGCCCGCAAAAAGACCAGATCCATGACGGAAGTTACAACCCCAAAAAACAAGAGCAGAAGCAGGGCGATTTTCGTCCGAAACGAAAATAAAGTTCCATTGCTCATCCATCCCTGCAATATATCGCCCGCCCAAATCAGAAGGATGAATTGGCCCGGAAGCCAGGAACGCCATCCCAGATCGTTGTTCGCAATGATCGTGGATTGAAGAAACGTGCCAGTAAGCGCCGACGCGAGCAACAATAACATTTCCATTTTTTGGATGCGCCTGCCCGGCGTCCTAAGGGAAGAGCGTCTTATCCAGGCGTACCCCGCAGCCATGAAAAAGCCGAGCTCAAAAAAATAATTCACAGGCAGAAAAACCGCGCGCAGGACAAACAAGAGCCATTGCGGAGAGTCGGCGAACAGGCGGTCAATCACAAAAAACGGGCGGGGTTCGAGCGCAACAGGAAACGTTCCGCCCGCTCCGCCGCCTTCGAGCGCGCCCAGCAAAAAAGGGATTGAAAGCAACAGCCCAACCGTCCCCGCGGCCAGCGCCGAAGGCACAATTTTCCGCGCGTTGGCATCCAGGGCGGACGCCAGAATCCAAAGCGCCCAGAAAACCGCAAAAACAAAAGTCACCCAGGTCGAAAGCCCCGCTCCTGAGGCGAACGCCATGCCCGCCAGTATCGGCGTCGCAATCCGCTTTCCCGGCCGGGTATTTTCATCGAGCGAAAATATGAGAAAAACGCCCATCGAGCAGGCGATCATTCCGGCGAGATGATGGGGCACCCAAATCAGGGACCCCACCCAGGCGGTGATTTGCTCGTTCCAATGCTCGATATCGTTTACGGTCACGCCCGAACCCATCGCCAGCAATATGGGGATAAAATCCAGCCCGCTGACGAAAAGCAGTCCAAAGCCGATCGACAACAATCTCCGCCGGTTGTTGTCCGGGAGCGGCGCGCGAAAATTAAAGTAGAAAGAGATCAACGACAACACTGCGAGGACGCACCACAAAATGCTCGAGAAAAACGCGCCGCGCGGGCTGACCAAGGCGCCGCCCAGCCTGTCAACCGCGCTGCCGAGGATGTACCAGTAATAATAGACCGCGCTCAACAATGCCGGAGCGCCCGGATAATAAGACGGGTTTTCCGGCGGGACGCCCGTGCGGGTAATCGCATCCAGAATCGAAATGCGCGTTGTGTGGTCGAAGGAAGCGACGGTAAAAAAAAGTTTTTTCGAGACTTGAATATCAATCACCGAAAAAAACGTCAGCAAGAGGAGGAGGATCGCGCACGCCAATGCGCCGCCCGTCCCGGAATCTCGAAACTGGAGGTCGGGACGATCCGCCAGCAGGGAAAAAACGAACGCAAGGAGGAAAAAAGCCAGCAACACAAAAGCGCCGGTAAAAGTCAGAAAGCGAGCCGGGAGATACAGGCAAATTGGGGTTAAAGCGACGGAAAGCAAAAGGGAACGGGACAATCGAACGCCAAACCGGCTTCTTCGAAAATCAAAAAGATCGAAAAACCAGCCAGCCGCATAGCCCGGCGCGATCAAGAGCAACGGAAATAAAAGGAAACCCGCCGCCGTCGCGACAATATCCTGAACCATGAAATCAGCGCTCATCTTTTTAAACCTCCGCGCAAGGAATGCGCCTTCAATGCCTCCGCCCGATCACCGTCTGTTCGCTGATTCGCGCAACCCGACCCAAAGCCCCAGGACACCCCAGAAAGCCACCACGATAAAATTCAGAATTTGAACGAACAGGATCAAGGCAAGCGCCGACTCCTGTGAAAACGAAAAAGGGACAAGCGTCGTGACCGCCACAAACTGATAGACGCCCACATACCCCGGCGTGGAAGGCAGCGCGCTCGAAACGCCCAACGCGGCGATAAACACAAAGGATTGCCGCAGGGTTAATGTTTCGCCCAGGGAAGCGGCAAGAATAACCATGCCGGCGCCGTCCAGCAGCCAGATCAACCCGGTGAGGGCGATAAAAGGCGCGGCTCGCTTCGGATGGGAAACCGATCCGATGCCGTCTATAAAATGGCGCAGGAAATCCCCCGCCCTGTCGCGAAACGACTGCGGCAGGAAGGCGAACAGGTTGACAAATCGAACCGTCCGGGTTCCCAGGGACAGCGTCGCTAGAATAAAAGCAAGCGCGCCGAAAACAACGACTCCGAAATAGCCCAGCGCATCCTTCATGGAAGGCGGGATATCCCCCATTACAAATAAAGACAACGCGCCGATGACGACCAGCGTAAACAGATCCGTCACGCGCTCGGTCACGCCGGCCGCCAGGGCAAACGCCATGGGGACATGCTCCCTTCGGGCGATGTGCGCGGCTCGGACGACCTCTCCCGCGCGGGCGGGCAATATCTGATTCCCCAAATATCCGGCCATATTTGCCCAAAACACGCCCAGCGGAGACAAATGCCCGCCCGCGCTCAATAAAATACGCCAGCGAATCGCCCGCAGATAGTATGCGCAACTGCTCCAAACCAGCATCCCTCCCACATAATAGTAGTTTGCGCCCGCCAGGGTATCGAAAAAACGCGCCCAATCGAGCCCGCGCAAGGCAAGCAGGAGCAAAACTGCCGACGCCAAAAGGACAACCAAGAGCATGAGGCGGTTGCGGGGCTTTCGCGCCTCCTGCGCATGACCGGCAAAAAATTCCTTAAAAATTGACGCGCTCCTTTTCGATTACGAGCGGACGATCCATGATTTGCGTGTGGATCGCCCCGATGTATTCCCCGACAATTCCCAGAAAGAACAATTGAATGGAGCCGAGGAAAAACAGCCCGATCACCAGCGGCGCCGATCCCAGGGAAAATTGATACCAAAAAACCAGTTTATACACCAGGTAAACAAGCCCGATCAAAAAGCTGATAATGGAGGCAAAAAACCCAAGCATGGCCGCCAGCCTCAAGGGGATTTTCGTGTAATTCGTCAAGCCCAACATCGCGAGATCGTACAACGTATAAAAATTGTTTTTGCTGATCCCGCGGCTTCGCCTCTGTTGAACGAAAAATATCCTGGCGGTATCGAACCCCAGGTCGGCGACCAGCCCGCGAAAATAGGGGTACGGATCGCCAATCTTTCTGATGACTTCGATTACCTTGCGGTCGTACAAACCAAACCCGGTGAAATTCTCGATCAGCGGCACATCGGACAAGGAGCGCAAGAAACGATAATAAATCGTTCGCAGGACGTGGAAGACAAGCAAGTCCCTGGTTTTTTGTTTTACCCCGACGACAACGGGGTATCCCTCCTCCCACTTAGCGACGAACTCCGGAATGCGCTCCGGCGGGTCCTGCAAGTCGGACGCCATGGCAATGACCGCATCGCCCGAGGCTTGAAAAAGGGCGTGAACGGGCGAGCGAACATGCCCGAAGTTCCGCGTGTTGAAAATAAGTTTGATCCGTTCATCCTTTGCCGCCAGGGCGCGCAACCTGCCCGGCGTGCCGTCGGCGGAGGCATTATCAATGATAATGTGTTCGTACTCGTAGGCAAGCCCCGACATGACAGCCCTCACGCGCGCGCACAGTTCCTCGACATTCCCTTCCTCGTTATAGCAGGGCGTGACAACACTGATCTTTTTTACGCTCATGTTTCCTCGTTTACAAGCCCCGGCGATGGAGTCGCCGCCTCAAGCCTTCGTTCCGGTTGTAAAGGCTGTCCACTGAATCCACCATAAGCGGCGCGTCCGCTTTTATTTTTTTCGCAAGAACCTGATCGTTCAAAAGTTCCCGGCAGGACAACTGACCTTTCTGCAAGGGGATGGCGAGGTAATAATCCTCCGGAGTCAGCACATGCCCCGCGGGCAGGTCTTTCGCGGCATAGACCCCCCGAACCAGGGAGGTTAGATAATCAATCTCTTTCTGGGTGGAGGGAGCTTTTTCGGTTCCGGGCGCGCCGCACATTTCGCGCGCCTTCTGAAAAGCCTGGAACCATTCCGCAATCTGCTCGGGGGTGGAGCAGTAGGGCGAAAACGGTTTGTCGTCGGTCTTGATGTCAATGTGCCGCTCGAACGCCCGCGCGCCCTTGGCGTAGGCGATCAGCATCGAAGATCTCCAGTCATGATATTCATGCGTGGACAAGCCTATTACATGCCCGGGGTAACGGTTCCTGAGAAAGTCTATCTGGTTCAACTGGAGTTCCGCGTCCTCCGCCGGATAAAGGGAAACGCAGTGATTTATGGCAAGCGGGATATTGCGATTGTCGAAAAAAGTCACCATATCGTCAATATCCTTCAGGGACGAGCCGCCGGTGGAAACCAGCACGGGTTTGCGCGTCTTTGCAATCCTTTCGAGCAGGGGCCAATCGGCGATATCCGAACTGGCGACCTTGACGATCTCGACGCCCAATTCCACGCACAGGTCCACGGATTTTTCGTCGAAAGGGGTCGCCATCTTCACGCATCCCGCCCGCCGGACCGCCTCCGTCATTTGCGCCAATTCGTCGCGGGTCAGACGGGTATCCATTGTCTTCTTGATATAACGGATGTCGTCGCGGTGAAGGAATTTTTTGTGGATGAAGTCGTTCGCATCCCGAAATTGAAGTTTTATGGCGGCGCGCACGTTATGGTAACGTACAACCGAACTGAATTCCCTGATGATGCGAAGCCCGCGCTGGAGGTCCCCCCAGTGATTGTTCGCCAATTCAAGCACAAAAAGGTCTTCGAAGGTATCGCGGTTGATCATATTCGCCTCCGGTGAAAATAAACGACGGTTGGATTTTACTCTTCCCACAGGGGAATTATCATGTTGGCTTTCAGTTCCTCGCGGGGTAAAAACGGAAACATGTCTTCCAGCGGCGCGGAAACGATCCGCCCGTCGGGAAGGGGGCGCGAACTCTGCCGCGGCTCGAGGCCCTGCGCGGGGTCCAGCATCACTTCGCAAAGGCAGGGTCCGCCTGCGTTCAATACCTCGCGCGCGCCAGCCTCGAAATCCGCTGTGTCGAGTCGTTTTGCCGCAAGCCGATAGGCGCGCGCAAGTTCGATAAAGTCCGGAAAGGTGACGCCCGATTCCGGGCTTTCGCCCACAACGTCGCCGAAAAATCCCTTTTGCGACGCGCGGATGGATAGATAGCCGTTATTGTTCAACACGAAAATCTTGATCGGCAGCCGGTAATGGGCGACGGTCTGCAATTCCTGAATATTCAATTGCAAACTTCCATCCCCGGCAAGGCATATCACGCGCCTGCCTCCGCCCGCCACTGCGGCGCCGATGGCGGCTGGCAGGTCGTAGCCCATGGAGGCGGAGCCGGAGTTCGAGAAGAGGCGCTGTCCCATTTTTATCCTGCCCGCCTGAAACGACATGATGCAGGCGCTGGCATTGCCGGTCACAACGATGTCCTCCGCGCCCAAATTATCGAACAAGACCTCCATAAAATGATAAGGGTTGATGCGCCCGTTGAATTCGCGATGTTTTGGAAGCGTCGCCGGATATTTCCGGTCCCGCGCCTTACACCACGCAAGCCATTCGGCGTGACGATTCGAATCCCAACCTGCGAGTTGGCCCTGCAATTCCCTGAAGAAGTCTTTCAAATCGGCGCGGATGGGCAGGTCGGGTCGCACGGTGGGTCGGTTTAGTTCCGCCGCGTCCACATCCACCCAGATTTTATAAGCGGCGCGCGCAAAGGACTTCCAGGCGTAGCCCGTTTGACGGATGTTGAGCCGACTGCCGAGGATGAGCAACGCGTCGGAGTTTTGGACGGCAAAATTCCCGCCGCGCGTGCCGATGGAGCCGGGCCTGCCGCAATAGACGGGGTCGTCCGAGGCGATGATGTCGTGAGTCCAGGCGGTGGTGACCGGTATGCCCAGCCTGTGGACGGAATTAAGAAATTGTTCGACCTGCCCGGAGATGCGAACTCCGCTTCCGGCAAGGATGACGGGGCGGCTGGCGTTTTTTAGGTAATCCAATGCGCGGGCGACGGATTCTTTCAAATGGGCAGGGGCAGGCTCCGGTTCCAGGAATGAGGCGAAGCCTTCCAATTGATTTTCATCCACCAAACTGGATTGCACGTCAATCGGGATATCCAGCCAGCAGGGGCCGGGGCGCCCGGACTGGGCGAGATGCCATGCTTTTTCGAGATGATAGCGGATGGTCTTCGGTTCTGTGACGGTGACCGCGTATTTTGTGACGCCTCGCGCCATTGAAACAATGTCGGCTTCCTGGTCGCCAAGTTGGCGCAGGTCGGGCAAATCATAAGAGCGAATGTACGTTTCGCGCTTGACCTGCCCGGAAAGGATCAGCATTGGGACCGAATCGGTAAACGCGCCATACACGCCGTTGAGCGCGTTAATTCCGCCGGGACCTGTGGTGACGTTGATCACCGCAGGTTGTCCGGTGATGCGGGCGTAGCCCTCCGCCGCCATGGCGCCGGCTTGTTCATGATGATTGAAGACGGGCGCGATCGCCGGATGTTTGCCGAGAGCGTAATTGAGAAACATGGAGCCGCCGCCGGTGAGCATAAAAACATGGCGGACGCCGAATTCTGCGAGACGTTTTGCGATATATTCGGAAACACGCATTACTTCCACTCCTTTGGAAGGGCGTATAGAACCAGTTCAAAATCGTTCATGGCGTGAGAGCGCATGTGAAAGTTGTATTTACCCGGGGCGATATTTTCCACAAGCATGGGCAATTGCCAGAGATGTTCGGGGCGATGATAAAGCGAAACGGCAATTCCCGGCGTATGTTCGGATATCAGCCGGCGCGCGCCGAGCAGGGCGTCGTACTCCGCCCCTTCAATGTCCATCTTTATCAGGTTTGGCGCGAACGCCGGTATGGCGTCGTCCAAAGCCACACACTGAACGACTGCCGCGCCTTTGTTCGAAATACCGCTTGCCATGCCCTGCCCCGTCTCAAAAGACAGTTGCCGGGTGGATGAAAATACCCCGCAGGGGAACAGGACGGCTTCGCGAAGAGTCTCTTGGTTTCGAGAGACGAAATGTGAAAGTTTCGAATAATTCGTTGGATCCGGCTCGAATGCGACCGCGCTTTGAATTGCGATATTGGCGTTCATGAAATCTTTCAACGTATCGCCGTCGAATGCGCCGCAATCCACAAACCGAAGCGGGGTCTTCCATGCCGGGAGTCCCGCCGGACGATAAATGTCGAAAAGGTCGGGGTCGGGCAGCGCCGAGACGTCGCCCGTCAGTCGAAACTCCATGATGGCAGAAAAGAGCGCCCTGCTTTTCGAGTCCGCCAACAGGTCGCGCGCCTTGTAAAGAAAGGGAAGCAGGGAAAAGTAATAATCGCGATTGACGAGCCAATAGCGAATCCCAAGTTCCTCCGCAAAGAAATCGTATAAATCAACGGACGAATAAATCCTGGAAAAACCTGCGTTCTTCAGGCGGGCAATGATTTTTCGAACATCCGCCTGGTAATTGTGCAAACCAAGAAAAACAACAGCCTTCCCCGCGTCCTTTGTCCGCGCCGCCTGTTCGGGCAGGTAAACGGGCGTTCCGTTTAGAAACGGTTCGTCTCTCTCCATGTGATCAATGAAACCAGCGACGGGCAAACCGGCGTCCACAAGCGCGCGATGGACATCCCGCCCGAATGCGCCCGCGCCGTAAATAAACGCGGGAAAATACCCATCGAACAATTCCTGGTTTGCATCCATTCGTTCAGACGCTCTTTCGACCAATTTTTCGAGAAAGTCATCCATTACATCTCTCCCAGCGGGCAATAAATTTCATTCGCGCAGCCCATGTTGCGTATTTGTTCGGCGATCGAACGGTGATGCAGCAAGGTGGCGATCAGGATCGGGACGTTCCACTTGCGCAATTCGTCCGGCGGCAGGATTGGTTTGCCGCGCAGGACCTTGCCGTGATTGATCGGGTTGTTGTCCACGAAAGCGGCGATATCCGCCCGGGCGAGCGAGGTTTCAGCCAGAAGTTTCATGGCAAGCTGCCCGGTTCCCCAAACGATGATTGACGGGTTTCGGGAAATGAGACCGGCGATTTGCGCGTCAATTTCGCTCATCATTTTTTTCGAGCGGTCAATATAATCTTCGATCCTTTGGCGCAACAGTCCGTCCTTTTTCAAGGCGGCGGCGGGCGCGCCTTCAACCCGTTTCCAGACCCCAAAAACAGCCGGGTAGCGCATATCGCCGCCCACAATCAAATCTTTCGAACCTCCGTTTACAAACGTAAACCCGCGCGCCTCCATCAAATTTCGCAGGCAGAGCAACGAAAAATGGTTGATGTGCTCCACGTTGAAATCCTGCAGGGGGGCGTAGATAAAGTCAACATAGCGCGCGGCGTCGGGGGTTTCCAAATAGACCATGCCGCCCGGTCGCAATCGCTCGGTAATCCAGTCCAGCGCGCCCTGAGCGTCCCGCACATGTTCGAGCGTGTGAGAAAGTATGACGCAGTCATAAGCGTTCTTCTTGAACGGCTGGAACAAGGAACCCCGGCGCGCCTCGACGCCGATTCGACGGGTGTTTTCCACGCAGGCGGGGGAAGGGTCAATGCCGCAAAGGTTTTCATAGCCCAAATCTTTCAGGGCTTTCAGCAGTCCGCCGTTGGCGCATCCGACGTCCAGAACGCTTAACTTCGCGTCGCCTAAAACGTCGGCTATCTGACGCGCCGTTTCCTGCTGGCGTTTCCAATCGAGCGGGTTGTCCACGCCGCCGGTTCCGGTTTTGGCGTCTTCGTATTTGGAATGTTCGGCATAAAACCTGTCATAGTCCGCCTGGGTCGCGTCGGTGTCGGCGTAGACAAAACCGCAAGCCGCGCAAACCGCCACGTCGTATCCCGCCGCCAAAGGATGCCCCTCCGGCAGTTCGAATTTTTGAGAATGAAGAACGTCAACATTCCCGGCTGCGCAGATTGGGCAAGCCCGTTTTGCCTTCACGCCCGCCCTCCCCGCAACGACGCCATCGCGCGGCGAATTCCTTCTTCCATGTCCACGTATTGTTTCAAACCCAATTCTGTCCGCGCCCGCTTTGTGGATGGAACATACCGCTCGGCGGGAAGGTCGGGATTCGACGCTCCCTGAATCACGATTTGGGGGGCGGGATTCACGCTTCGCGCCACGACGCGGGCTGTTTCCGCAATCGAAACGGATTCTTCGCCGCCGACGTTGTATGCGCGGCAGGGCGTTCCGCGCATAAGAATCGTCCACAGCCAGACGGCGAGATCAGCCGCATAAAGGTAGGAGCGGCGCGGAGAGCCGTCGCCTTTGACGATAATCGGTCCGCCGCCGAGCGCGTCGCGGATGAAGTTGCCGGCGGCGAAGTGCGCGTCCAGCGGCAGGCGCGGACCGACAAAGGCAAAACAGCGCGCGATCAACGGGCTGAGGTTGTGCCGCCCGGCATACAGGGCGCATAAGTGTTCGGCGGCGCGCTTTCCGTTGGCGTAAGCCGCGCGAGGGTCGAGCGGGTCCGGCGCGCCGGTATATTCTTCGGGGATGCGCGTGATTTCAGGCGGCTGCCTGCCGTAAACCGCCCCGGAACTTGTGAAAAGAAACCGCTCCGCTTTGCAGTGAACGGCGAAATCAAGGGCGCGGCGCGCGCCTTCCACAATGGTATCGAACATCAAAAGCGGATTCTCGTTATTGAGTCTGGCGCTGGCGTCCGTCGCGGCATGGATAATGTGGGAATATTCGCCTTCGGGAAAATCGAAGTTGCGGACGTCGCCATGGAGAAGTTGAACGGCGGGATCCAGCCCGAGGTGAGGAAAAGCCGCCTGAAACGAATCGGGGGCGCGGGTCAGGACGGAGGCGGAAGCCTTTAATCCCAATTTTTGGTTGGCGTTAAGAAAACTCTCGAGCAGCCACGTTCCAAAGAAGCCCGTTCCGCCGGTGATGAACAGGCGCGCGCCGCGCAAGTCGTTCCACAGGTCGCGGGCGCGGTCGAGGATGTGAGCGAGGTCGGCTTCGGGCAGGCGCATCAGCGGGACTCGCAGAATTGGCGCATGATTTCAGCGACGTAATCGAGCATGGGGCGGGTAATGCCCGGATAGACGCCGATCCAAAACACGCGGCGCATGACTTCGTCCGAGTTTTTCAGGTCGCCGATCACGCGGTATGCCCTTCCGCGATAGGCGGGCTGGCGGATCAAGTTTCCGCCGAACAGAAGGCGCGTGCCGATCTTGCGCGCTTCGAGATGGCGGACCAATTCGTCGCGCGAAAAAGGGGCTTCGGGGCGGACGAAGATCGGGAAACCGAACCAGCTGGGGGTCGAATTACGAGTCGCTTGCGGGAGGATGAAGAATTCCTGCAAGGGAGATAACAGTTCGGTCAGATAATCGAAATTCGCGCGGCGCTTTTCGATAAACCCGCTCAATTTTTTGAGCTGCGAGACGCCGACCGCGGCTTGCATATCGGTCGCCTTCAGGTTGTAGCCGATGTGCGAGTAGGTGTATTTGTGGTCGTATCCGCGCGGGAGATCGCCAATCTGCCAGTCGAAGCGCTTGTAGCAGGTGTTGTCTTTGCCCGGCTCGCACCAGCAATCGCGCCCCCAGTCGCGGAACGATTCGATGATCTTTTTCAACTTCGGCTTGTCGGTGAGGAGCGCGCCGCCCTCTCCCATTGTGATGTGATGCGCGGGGTAAAAACTGACCGTCGCCACGTCGCCAAAGGTCGCCACCATGCGACCGTCGTACAGCGCCCCGACCGCGTCGCAACAATCTTCGATCAGCCAGAGGTTATGCTTCTTGCAAAACTCCGTGACCGTTTTCAGGTCGAATGGATTCCCAAGCGTGTGGGCGACCATTACAGCGCGGGTCTTCTCCGAAAGCGCGGCTTCCAGTTGCGCCGCGTCAATGTTGTAGGTTGGAATGTCCACGTCGAGAAAGGCCGGTATCAGCCCGTTTTGAAATATGGGGTTGACCGTCGTCGGGAATCCCGCCGCGACCGTGACGACTTCGTCGCCGGGTTGCAGTCGTCTTTCCCTCAACAGCGGCGAGGTCAGGCAGCTCAGCGCCAGCAAATTCGCGGAAGAACCCGAGTTCGTCAGAATGGCATGGCGCATGTTGAAAAAACGCGCAAACGCCTTTTCGAATTGTCGCGCGAAACGCCCCTCGGTCAGCCAGAAGTCAAGGCTTGAGTCGACCAACGATTGCACGTCGGCGGCGTCGAACACGCGCCCCGCCACGGGGACGGCGGTTTCGCCGGGGATGAATTTTCCCGCCGGGAATTCTTCCGCGGCGTACTCGGCGGTCAGCGCCAGAATCCTCGCGCGCAGTTCGTCGGAGCGCTCACTCATTGCCCAAGAAATCCTTATACCAGTCAATCGTTAATTTCAACGCTTCATCCAAATTGAAAAGCGGCTTCCAATCCAGCAAACGGCGGGCTTTTTCCGCGCTCAAATACTGGCGGCGGATCTCATTCGACGCTTCATTGAGGATCTCGGGTTTAAGGTCGGACCCCATCGAATGAAGAATCTTTTGGACGATCTCCAAAACGGTGACTTGTGTCTCATTGGAAAAGTTGAACGACTCGCCCACAAGCGAGCGGTTCGCGGCAAGTTGTTCCGCCAGAAGCATGTATGCCGCCGCGCCGTCTTCCACATAGAAGTAGTCGCGAATGTATTGCCCGTCCGAACGGATCACGGGACGTTGTCCGCGCAGGATCGAACGGATGGCGCCGGGAATGATGCGGTTCCAGTTTAGATCGCCGCCGCCGTAGAAATTGCCGCAACGGGTAATAACTACCGGCAGGTCGTAGCTTTTGGCGTATGCGGAGGCGATCAAATCCGCCGCCGATTTGCTCACGTCATACGGGTGCTGTCCCTGCAGCGGGGTCTTTTCGTCGTAGGGCAGGGTTTCCTGATCGCCATACGCCTTGTCGGAGGAGGCCATGACCAGTTGTTTCACTTTCGGGCTGCGGCGGGCGGCTTCCAGCACGTTCCACGTCCCGGCTATGTTGGTCTCGAAGGTGGAAAGCGGGTTGCGGTTGGCGATGGTGACAATTGTTTGAGCCGCAAGATGAATTACCGTATCAATCTCATATTCGCCGAGCGCGCGCTCGAGGACTTCGCGGTCGCGCACATCGCCGCGAACGACTTTGACTTTTTCGATCAGCCCGCTTCGGACCAGTTCGCTTTGCGGAATCCAATCTCTTACCAGGCAGACTACATCTGCTCCGCTTTTTACAAGGCGTTTTACGAGCCACGATCCGACCAATCCCGTTCCGCCGGTCACAAAGGTCGGGCGATCCAGCCAAAATGCCCGGTTCACCAGATTTTCCAAGGCGCCTTCCCTTCCTGCCAAAGCCTGTTGAGCAAGTGGACGTCGCGCTGCGTATCCATGGACTGCCAAAAACCCTGGTGTTGATAGGCGCTCAAACCGCCGGCGGCGGCGATTTTCTCCAAAGATTCGAATTCCCAAAATGTGTTGTCGCCCTCGATGTAATCCACAATGCCGGGTTGCAGCACAAAAAAACCGCCGTTTATCCAACCCTCGCCAATTTGCGGTTTTTCCTTGAACTCCACCACCTGCGAGCCCTCTAGAATCATCTGACCGAAGCGCGCGGGCGGACGCACTGCCGTAAGCGTGGCGAGCCTGCCCTGTTGTCGGTGAAAATCCACCAGCGCCGGAACGTTAATGTTGCCGACGCCGTCGCCATAGGTCAGCATGAAGGGCTGGTCGCCGATGAATTCCGCCAGGCGCTTCACACGCCCGCCCGTATTCGTCTCCAGTCCCGTGTCCAGCAGGTGAACCGTCCAGTCCTCCCCAGCCATGCGATGCGGATCCACCTCCCCCGTCCGGGTCTTGATCGTGAGACTCCTCGACAATAAGTGGTAATTCAAAAAGTAATCCTTGATCGCTTCGCCTTTATATCCCAGCGCCACCACAAATTCGTTGAACCCATACGCGCTATAGATTTTCATGATATGCCACAGAATCGGCATCCCGCCCACCTCGACCATCGGTTTGGGCTTTAGCACGGTTTCTTCGGACAGGCGGGTGCCCAAACCGCCCGCCAGGATCGCTACTTTCATGGGCGGGGCTCCTTCAAAGTCATTACAGGCAAATTATACACGCGGGCAAAGACGATATTCCCGCCGGATTGGACTCTTCTTCAAAAAACGGCTTTTTTTTTGGGGGGGGGGGGGGGGGGGGGGGTAAAAAAAACCTTTTGGACAGGGATGAAACGGATTACGGGGAGAAAAACGGATTTTTTCTTTGATTTTTCTTCCGTAAATGAAAGTGCTTGGGCCGAGG
>CAADGT010000131.1 GCA_900696595.1 uncultured Chloroflexota bacterium | reverse complement strand
ACCACTCGACCAAGCAACTACCCAACCACCCGACGACTCGACCAAGCGACTATCCGACCACTCGACCACATGACTATTCCGAAAGGTCCACCGCTTCGCCGCCATACTCGCCGGTGACTCGGATGGCATAATCCGCATCGCGGACGTAGACGAGGACGCCGTCCTTTATTCCGGCGACGTTAACCTCAAGGGTGAAGGACCCATCGTCGTAGTTGTAAGAGCCGGAGCCGGTCATCGCAAACCCGTCAGAAAAGGCGCAATCCGTCAGCGTGAATAAATCGCCGGAGTCGTTTGAATCGAAGGCGAACGTCCCGCCGTATGGGCAGGCGACAGCGTTGATGTCGGGGGAAATCGAGTAATAATATTCCGGCAGATGAGCGATCTCGTTTTCCGCGTCGTACAGCGCGTCGAGCGGAGTTTCATAATCCGCCGCATTCGCCAAAGCAAGCGGGACGAAATCGCCGGCGACATAGCCTTCACATTCGGTCTCGCGTTCCGCGGGGAGGACGTCGTTCACAAGAAATTCCGTCACGAGTCCGTCCACACATTCCTTACCCCAGCCAAAGATGACATGCGGGCCGCCGATCTCCGTCACCATGTAGCCGTTGGAAACATTCTCGAAAACAGATCGCGCCCCTTCGTACGGAGTCGCCGGGTCGGTTGTGGCGTTGAGTATCAGCGTCGGAAAATCTCCGCCCTTGAACGGTTCCGCCAGCATCGCAGGCAGGGCGTCATCCTTCGGATGGGGCCAGTAAACGCAGGGCAGGTCGCCGTAAAAGACGGAAGAGAAGCGCGACAGGTTTGCGTCCACTTCATCTCCCTCGCGCAAAAAGAGTTCGGCTTGCTCGTCGAAGGTCGCGCCCGGTTCGGCATAATCGCGGCAGGTCACGCCGTAATAGATCGCGTCGCTCCACGACGGATCGAGAACCGCTTCGAGCGTGTCGGGATTGATATATAACGAATTGTAGGCGACCCGCGCCAACGGCGCGAGCGTGTTGTCGCGGGCATATGCCGCCAATGCGCGCAGGAACATCATCCGCGCCGTTTCGGAGTACAAAAAGCCCGACGTGGCTTCCAACTCGGCAAGTGAGAATTCGCGGCTATCCACGCCGCCGGAGGAAAGCGGGAAATCGAACTTCATGGGCGATTGTCTCAGTCGCGCCGCAAGTTCATCGTAGACTTCAATCGCATCCCTGCCTATATCTGCCGCGCAGGCTTCGTCCGCGTTGCAGGCTTCGAGGGTGGCGACCAGCACATCGTTGAAGGCGGCGGCCTGCGTTTTGAGGAATTCGATATCCGTCAGCGTAATGTCCACCGCCCCATCGAGGATCAACCCCGCCAGCCGGTCCGGGTGAGCGGTGGCGTACATCTGTGAAAACTGCGTGCCGTAGCTTTCGCCGTACAGCCAGAATTTTTCATCGCCCATCAAGGCGCGGAAAATCTCCAGGTCTTCCACGGCTTGCGCGGTATCGAGGTGTGGAAGCAACTCCGACCCGCCCATTTCAGCGACACATTCGTCCACAAAAGTTTTCGTAACATCGAGCAATTCCGCTTCGCCCCCGGGCGTTATGGCTTCGGTGTCCGTCCGGTAATACTTTGCCGCCGCGTCAATGCAATACAACCCGCCCGACTGGTTAATTCCGCGCTGGTCGAAAAAGACAACATCGAAACTTTCCGTGATGCGCGGGTCGAAAGTGGAAGCGTACGCGTCCGCGCTCATCAAACCCGAACCCCCGGGCCCGCCGACGACGGTGACAAACATCCCTTTGCGCTCTCCGGCGGCGGGTAAGACTGCAAAGACAACCTTTGTCGTACGCGAATCCTGCGGGTCGAAATGATTCAAGGGCACGGTGACAACGACGCAGGTGAAGGCGCTGTCGGGACAGGGATACCCCCCGGCTCTTTCCAGACGGGAGGCTGTATCCTCGACCGGGCTTTCGGTTTCGCCGACGGCTGGTTCCGCCGCGGCTGTGGGCGGGTTCTCCGCCGCTGGAGACGCGCACGCTTGAAGCGCAAGCGCCAGGATTGTCACGCAGAGCAGAAATTTTTTCATATTCATAACCCTTTCTCTCCCAGCCATTTGTCAATCCGTTCCGCGACGGACCTCCAGCCTTGTTCGAGCATCATATCGTGCGCCATATCGGGGAAGATTTCGGCGGCAGTGTTGTATGCCCGCGCGGTCTTGTGAACATCCACCAACGGGATGACGGTATCCTTCTCCGCGCCGAGGACGAGAAGGGGCGTCTTTACTTTTTTGGGATGGGCGAGGTTCAACCCAAGCAAGTCCATATACATGCGGAAGGATTCGTCGTTGAGTTTTGCGTGGTATTTAAGCAATTGATCTTGCGGAAAATCTTCCGAAAAGAAGGCCCAGCGGGTATGCTCCGGCGTTTCAACCACAGGCGCGAGTCGGAGTTGGGTCATCACCTTCAGCAATGTCAGCGGACTGTGTTTGAAGACCAGCCAGGTCGGATGCCAAAGCCCGTAGGGCGGGTTGGAGGCGAGCAGAACGCCCGCAGGCGCGGGGTTGCGTTCGAGAAATTTCTGGACGATGAATCCGCCCATGGAGTGGCCGATCAGCGCGGGCGGAGTCGGAAGCGTTTTCGCCGCCGCCTCCACATCGCGGACGTAATCCATGATGCCGCTTCCTTGAATCTTTCCCCCGCTTCCGGCATGTCCGCGCAGGCTCACTGCGGCAACGTGCCAGCCCGCCTTCGCAAAGAAGGGCAGAAAGAATTCATCCCAACACCAGGCGCCATGCCACATGCCGTGGACGAAAAGAAGCGGCGTTTTATGTTTTTGGTTTGCAGGTTTTCGGGCGATGATCTCGAGTTTCACGGCAGGCTCCTCTCTCCCCCATGAGTTTACCTGAAAGTGGAGTAGCGGAGTCAAAATTCTCCTGGCTTTTGACTGCCAACGAAACGAGTCGCTGGACGCCAACAAAAAAAGACTCCCCAGATAAGGGAGTCTTGTGAGCGCGGAGGTGCTCGAAACCTCAACAAACGGCTTAAAAGGCCGCTGCTCTACCATTGAGCTACGCGCCCATCTTGAAAGCGGTTTGCATTCTATCACGAGCATATACGGGCGTCAACGCAATCGGAGACCGGGGTATGCGCGCAAAACATGTCAGATAGCCTGCTCCCGCGCCGTCCTCAGCGCGAAGCCCCCAATGCGCCCATTATGGGTAAACGAAAAACCATCCCTGCGTCGGGATGGTTTTTGTGGGCGAGATAGGGCTCGAACCTACGACCTTCGCGATGTCAACGCGATGCTCTAACCAACTGAGCTACCCGCCCCAAGCGCCAACATTATAACGAGGGTGGATGGATTTTGCAATGCCGGTTTACTGGCTGGGAGCATTCAAATGATGTAGAAAAGGAGCCTCCGAGAAATCGGGTATAGTACCCGTAGGCAAGAACAAACGGAGGCTCCGCATGAAGTGTAGCACAGAAACCCTGAGCAAAATTACAGCGCTGTT
>CAADGT010000130.1 GCA_900696595.1 uncultured Chloroflexota bacterium | reverse complement strand
GAAGCGGGTGACTGTCATCCCAAACGGAGTCAGCCCCTCGGACTTTGCCTTCACGCCGTTGCCCGTCCGCGATGGGCGCGTCCCCATCCTGTTATATGTCGGCACCCTCGCCGACTGGCAGGGATTGGATATCGTCATCAAAGCCCTGCCGAAGATTCTCGAAAGCCAGCCGGTCAAACTCCATATCGTCGGACGCGGAAGGTCGCGCCAGCGCAAAGCGCTCGCAAAGCAGATTCGCAAACTTGGACTGGAGGAGCATGTCATCGTTCAACCCGCCGTGCCGCATCACGAGATTCCGTCCCTGATCGCAGGCGCGGATATCTGCGTGGCTCCGCTGGCGTTGAACGACCGCAACGTCACGCAGGGCGCCTGCCCGATCAAAATCCTCGAATACATGGCGGCGGGACGGCCCCTGCTCGCCTCGAACATGCCCATCGTCCGCGAACTCGTCCGCGAGGATGTGGACGGGTTGTTGTTTTCGCCCAACGACCCCGAAGACCTGGCGCGTCAGGCGGTTCAATTGTTGAAGAATATGGAATTATCGCAACGGCTGGCGGAGTCCGCGGCGGCGCATGTGCGCGAGAAATTTACCTGGCACGAGTCGCAGAAGAAGTTGGGGAAGGTAGTCGAGAAGCTTTTAATCCGTGATACGTAATCCGTAATGAGTTGGCAGGGATTGAGGAGAAGCCCAAAGCGCAAAACGCAAATCGGGTATTACAAATTTCCCTTTATCCATTGAACGAAATCAACGAATGACATTTCATCGGTCAATAACAGCCGTGTCTTATCTTCCAGATGCAGGTGTGAGATATTCTCCCCGGCATGTTCTTCCCCAATCTTTCCATACTTGAGGCGGATTGCGCGCGGGTCGGGAGCATTGTCGAAGCCCGCTTCAACCCGTTTGCCCTGCATTACATAGTAGCGGTATTTTCGAATGCCGTCGCTGAATAATTCAGTGACAAGGATTTGGTATTTGCCGTAATCCGCTTCGATTCGCAAAATGGAGCGATTCGGTGTCGCGTCAATTTCGTAAAATACGTTTTCGAAAACAGACTCGGCGAGTTCGATTATTTCAGCAAAATGTCTTGAAGTTTTTTCGTCCAATCCTCGGCCCCCTTATGGAAGTATTCCCAATCCGCTAGGTCTTTCTCCCAGGTTTTGCTGATCCCGTTTTCCACGGCTTTGACGAACTCCTCATCCTCGCCCGTGCGTTTGGCAAAGGCAGAATAGTCCATCCCGTATTTCTTTTTGAAATTTTCATCCATGCGCCGCAGTTCGCCGATCCTGGCTGTAATTTGCTCGATGGTATACCTTTGCACAGCCGTGTTGACAGACTCCTGCAGGTCGCCGAACGACGCGAGGATTTCCGTGAATTTATCCGAGACGGTGATCGTTGTCATATTTTCTCGCTGGCAATATTTTACTACAACCCTTGGGCGGGTTACTTTGTGTGAAAAATCCCGGCTACGTCCGGCGGGATTGCCTTGAGATTTCCGGTTTTCACATCCACGAAGACCCAATCCGTTTCACCCTTCACTAAAATTTTTCCATCGCCCTTCCGCACAAACTCATACCTGCGCAAGGAGCGCGCCTTGCGGATGTTCTCCACCCAGGTGCGGATTTCGATCTCTTCGCCCGCGAAGGCTGGCAGGAGATATTCAATGCTGTGCTGGCGGACGACCCAGGTGGAGTCCGGTCCTTGCGCTTCGATGCCGCCCAGTGAGGCGTAATGCTCGACGGCAATGTCCTGCATCCACTGCACGTAGACGACGTTGTTGACGTGCCCGTTCTCGTCAATGGCGGAGGGTGGGATGGTGATGATCTTGGCGTAGATGGGGGGGGGATGGGCATAAGAAAAAATTCGTAATCCGTAATTACGGATTACGAATTACGAATTACGTTTTACGTTTACGGCGTATTCGTCACTGCCGGAGTGGTGACATCCCCGGTGACGATCTTGACGGAGAGCGTATCGCCAAAGAAGATGCCGTTTTCGTCCGCCATTTGCCAGGCGCTTTCGATCACACCGTTGATTCCGCTGGGGACGACGAGTTCGACGGAGATTTCGCGCTTTGCCCCGGTGGGGATGGCTTCGGTGAGCGTGACCGTGTTTCCGCGCATGGGGTCGCCGCCGACGTGACGGAAGGTGAATCCGGGCCTCCAGGCGCAGCCGCCGATGTTTTGCACAAGCCAGGTCTTGGTGAATTTTTCTCCGGGTTTCATGCGCGTCCCGTCGGGGATGGTCACGTCCGCGATGTAGAGCAGGTTGAAGCACGGGTTGGACGTGGGCGAAGGCTCCGGCGTTGTGGAGAGCGCGGTCTCGGTCGCGGCGGGAGAAGCCGTCTGCGTGGGAAAAGGCGTGAGCGGGGCTGGCAGGCTTTCGGTCAGGGATGAGGCGAAGGTGGCGACCGCTTCGGTGCGGACGGCGTCCGTATCCACGCCGGGGGTTTGATCCGCCCGGTTGTCGGCGCAGGAGAAGAGGAAGACTCCCGCGATCAATCCAAAACTGATGAGAAGACGACTGAATTTCATATCGTTATTTTTTCTCTCTCGCAAGGGCAATGCCGGTTGCGATTGCGCCGGTCAGTTCCCAGAGCGGCACGCCGATGAATTTGAGCGGGGCGACGCCGAAGAGAACGGCGGCGGTGAATACGAGAAAGGTCAGCCCTCGAAAGGGGACTGTCCAGCGGTAGAAGGCTTTCAGGTTGTTGAGCGCGGCCAGGATGTAATAGACGCCCATGTTGAACGAAGCCATCGAGGAAGCCGTCATGAAGACGATGGTGTAGTCGGATGAAGCGCGCGCGCTTCTTTCCGCAACTTCAAAGCCCAAAATGGCAAGGAGGGTTTCGGGGCGGATCAAGCCGAGCAGTCCGAGCAGGAATGCGAGAACCCCAAAGATAAATATCGTCCAGCCGGACGCGTCGCGGATTTTCATGGATGGTTTTTTCCTTTGCAGTTTCGGACGCCAACGCCTCCAGACGCTGGGGCGAAAGCCGGGAGTCCTTCGATACGCCCTTACGGGCAGTCAGGACACGGCGCTCGAGTCCGTTTATTGATTCTAAAATTATACCCGCGTCGCCTGCGCGTGATAGAATGGGCAAATCATGGCGAAACATCTTGTATTGGTGGCTGGCAACATCGGCGCGGGCAAAACAACGCTGACGGAGCGCATCGGCGCGCGGCTCGGCTGGTGGACGGGGTATGAATCCGTGGCGGACAACCCCTACCTTTCGGATTTTTACGGGGACATGCGCTCGTGGTCGTTTCATTTACAGATTTTCTTTCTCGGTCATCGCGCCGACCAGTATCTGATCGCCGCGCGCGACGCGCGTTCGGCAATTTTGGATCGCTCCATTTACGAAGACGCGCACATCTTTGCCCGCGCGCTGCATCATCTTGGCAACCTGAACGAGCGCGATTATCTCGCGTATCGCCATTTGTACAACCTGGTGGTGGACGGCCTGCCGCGCCCCGACCTGCTGATCTACCTCAAAGCGCCGGTTTCCGTCCTGATGGAACGCATCCGCCGCCGCGCGCGCAACATGGAGACCGGCATCACAACCGATTACCTCTCCCTGCTCGATTCGTTCTATGAGGAATGGCTCGGCTCTTTTGACCTTTGCCCGGTTCTCACCATCCAGACCGACGACCTCGACTATGTCAATTATCCGAGTCATCTCGACCTGGTCGCCCAGCGCATTCAGGACAAACTGGCCGGCAGGGAGGTGATGGATCTGCGCGGAGATTCCCATCCGTGACCGAATCTCAAAACACGTTGCTCTTTCTCAAGATTCCCCTCTTCAAAGACCTTTCGTTCGTCGAGTTGCGCGACCTCTTTAACGAACTCCCGCTCGAATCGCACGAGGCGGGAGCGTACCTGTTCCGCGAGGGCGACCCGGGCGACAGCCTGTATGTGGTGAAAAGCGGCAACCTGGAGATCGTGCTGGCGCCCGACACGGCCGACGAGATGCGCCTGCGCTTTTGCGGACCCGGCGAATATGTGGGCGAGATGAGTCTCATCCTCAAGCGCGGCAAACGCACCGCCGCCGTCCGCGCGGCGGAACTCACCCAGACGTGGGTGATGACCCGTGACAAATTCAACGAGTGCATCCAGCGCTGGCCGCATCTCGCGTATGCGATGGTCGGCATCATGAGCGAGCGGCTGGAGTCTTCCAACGAAGCGGCGTTTCACGACCTGGTGATGAAAAATCAGGCGCTGCAAAAAGCCTACGATGAACTCAGGGCGGCGCAGGCGCAATTGATCGAAAAAGAGCGGATCGAGAAGGAATTACAACTCGCGGCGGACATCCAGCTGAGCATTCTCCCCGATGTGTTGCCCGATACGGACGCATTCGGTTTCGGCGCGCGCATCCTCCCGGCGCGACAGGTGGGCGGCGATTTCTACGACGTGTTTGAACTCAAGGATCATCGCATCGGCGTGCTGATCGGCGATGTGGCGGATAAAGGCGTGCCTTCGGCGTTATTCATGGCGCGCGCCCACGCCCTCATCATGGCTGAAGCGGATCGAGGCATGACTCCCGTCGAGGTGATGTCCCTTGTCAACGCGCACATCACGCGCCTGCAAAAATCCACGCAGTTTGTCACGGTCTTATACGGCATCCTCGATTTGACGACGCGCGAATTTTCCTACGCGCGCGCCGGTCACGAGCCGCCGCTCATTGCCCATGCCAACGGAGGCGTGGAACGCCTGCCCCACAGCCCCGGCATGGCGCTTGGCTTGTGGGAGCCGGTGACGCTCGACGAGAGAAAAGTCAACCTTGCCCCCGGCGACTTGCTTCTGCTTTACACGGATGGAATGACGGACTGCCGCGACCCCAAAGGCGAGCCGTTCGGGTTGGAGCGCATCAAACAGATATTCGGCGAATCGTCGAAATTCAGCGCGCAACAGGCCTGCAACACATTGCTCGATACGCTCCAAACGTATCAGGACGGCGCAAAGCAGGACGACGACGTTACGCTTGTGGCGCTGAAGGTGAAGTGAATAAATATGTCGTTGCGAGGGCGTCCTGAGCGAAGGCGAAGGATCACCGAAGCAACCGCCTGTTATTCGGCGCGTTTCTAAATAACGAAAGGCTGCCGCGCCGCCGAAGATCAAGAGCGGCGGCGCGCAGCGACATGAATTACTTCAACGCCTGCTCGAGATCCGCGATCAAATCGTCGGCGTTTTCCAAGCCCACTGAAAGACGAACCAGCCCCGGGTCCACTTCGAGAGGCGAACCTTGCGTGGAGAGATGCGTCATCGCCGCCGGGACTTCGATCAGCGATTCGACTCCTCCCAGCGATTCCGCCAGCGTGAACAGTTTGGTGGATTCTGCGACTCGGATCGCCGCCTCGCGCCCGCCCTGCATGATGAACGAGATCATCCCGCCGCCGTTTTTCATCTGTCGCTTCGCTACCTGGACCTGTGGGTGACTCTCGTGAAAGGGGTGGATCAATCGTTTGACGTTTTTCTGCTTCTCCAAAAATGCCACGATCTTCTCTGCATTTTGCGCATGTCTGTCCATGCGGATGGGAAGCGTCTTAATCCCGCGCAGCACAAGGAACGAATCCATCGGTCCCTGCACGCCGCCGATGGCATTTTGCAAGTAGGCCAGTTTCTCGCCGAGTTCCTTATCTTTGCCGACGATCGCGCCGCCTACCACGTCCGAGTGACCGCCGAGATATTTTGTCATCGAGTGGACGACCAGATCCGCGCCCATCTCCAATGGACGCTGAAGATATGGCGTGGCGAAGGTATTGTCCACGACCAGGATGGGCTTGCTGGGATGATGCTTCACCACCTCGGCTACAGCGCGGATATCTGAAACAGCCAGCAGGGGGTTGGTGGGAGTCTCCAGCCACACAATGCGCGTGGACGGGGTTAAGGCTTCGGCGAGGTTCTCCGGGTCGGTTGTGTCGGCAAAGGTAAAGTCCAGCCCGAAGCGGCGCAGAATTTTATCGAACAGGCGGAACGTGCCGCCGTACACGTCATGACCGGCGACGACATGATCGCCTTGCGAGAGTAATCTCAAAACGGTATCCGTCGCCGCCATGCCGGAGGCGAAACACAAACCCCATTGTCCGCTCTCCAACTCTGCCAGACAATCCTGCAACGCCTTGCGCGTGGGGTTTAGCGTGCGCGAATATTCATATCCTTGTCTTGGCTTTCCAATGCCGTCCTGCTTGTAGGTGGACGTGAGATAGACGGGCGTCATCACCGCGCCGTTGTTCGGGTCGGCTTCCTGCCCGGCGTGGATGGCAAGCGTTTCAAATTTCATTCATGCTCCTTTGGTAACAATTGTTCTATCTGAATCGTCTGGTGAGAGTAAAATTACCCCGTGATTATAAATGAGGCGACATGACAAAACGAATTCTGGCGGTACTGGCGCACCCCGACGATGAGTCCTTCGGCTTGGGCGGCACGCTGGCGTTGTATGCCAAGCGCGGCTACGAGACGTATTACGTCTGCGCGACGCGCGGCGAGGCTGGCTCGGCGGATGAAGAGCATATGAAGGGCTTCAAAGACACGGCTGAAATGCGCACGGCTGAATTGATGCGCGCGGCGAAGGAACTGGGGCTGAAGGAAGTTATTTTCCTCGGCTACCGCGATTCAGGCATGCCGGGCATGGAAGCGAACAATCACCCCGACGCGCAGATCAACCATCCTGTGGAGGAGGTGGCGGGACGGGTGGTCAGGCACATCCGCGCCATCAGGCCGGATGTGGTCATCACCTTCGACCCGATTGGCGGGTACAAACACCCGGATCATATTCACATCCACAAGGCGACCGTGCTGGCGTTTGCCAATGCCGATGATGAGAATTTCTACCCCGAACACGGCGCGGGATTCAAACCGACGGCGTTGTACTTCCAGATCTTTCCGCGCTGGTTCCTGCGAGTCATGACGCGCCTGATGCCGCTGTTCGGCAAAGACCCGAAAAAATGGGGGCGCAACGGCGACATCAACTTAAAAGAACTCGCCGAGGTAAATTTTCCAGTGCATGTGCGGTTGAACATCCGCTCCGTCTCCGCGATCAAGCGCCGCGCCGGGGAACAGCACGCCTCGCAGGGCGGAATCCAGATGCGGCGCGGCTTGATGGGATTTGTTACAAAAGTTTTCGGCGAGCGCGAAGAATTCATGCGCGCCTATCCGCCTGTGACGGGTGAATTCAAGAGAAGGACCGACTTGTTCGATATTTGACCGCCCGGCTTGCGCGGCGTTTTTCATCGAATCAAAACAGTACAAAAGACATATCACGCATCCATGCGCGCCATGTTAGGATTGGGCAAATTCTTGGACGATTTCCTTCCCAAAGGAGACTGTTATGCCGGAAAAACGCACCATCCCACGCAAGAAGTTCGACATGTACCTGCGCGTCCTGAACGACGACACGGGGGAAATATTCGGTCATATGGTGGAGGTCAGCAACACCGGCTTCCGGCTGGAGACCGTCGGGCCGCAGGAGGTTGGGAAGGATTTCTACCTGCGCATCGAACTGACGCCCGACCTGGGAACCATGCCCTTCATTGTTTTCATCGCCCAGAGCAGGTGGTGCAAAATGGACGTCATCCAGCCGAATTTATACCAGGTGGGCTTTGAACTGGTCGAGATGCTTCCCGAAGACAGGGAGGTTTACATGCGCATCATGGAGAAATACGCGGCAAAAACTTAAGGGCGGCAGGCGCGTAAGGCGAGTAAGGCAATCGGAGGGCGGCTGTAAAATCTGCGAAAAAATCATGGCGCGGCATAAGCCAGTTTGAACAAGCCGCGGATCGTGGAAACATAGGCGATTCCATTTTCGCTGTCCAGCGCGATGGTTCTGATCCACGGACCCAGATAATAATCCTCGACGCAGTTCCCTGTTTTCAAATCGAACACGGCGACTTTTCCGGTTATGAAATTTCCCGTCAGGAGCAAATCCCTTTCGGAGTCGAGCGCCAGGGTGCGGTCTCCGAAGCGGGTCCGGATATCTCCGACAGGCTCCAGCGTATCGGCGTCATGGCGCAGTACCCTGCCTTCCAGCGGGGCGGCGATCCAGACTTCGTTGTCCTCCTCCGAAAAGATCAACCGATCGGTGCGCGGGGGGATTTCGACCTGTTGGACGATTTTATGCGTTTCCAAGTCCCACACGGCAAAATACACGTCGCGGAACGAGTTGAAATACATCCACGGTTTGCGCGGGTGAAGCGTTAAATTGGTTGGGAAAACCGGAAAGGGAAGGGTGGCGAGAATGTCCCCGCTCTCCCGGTCGAACAGGTACAGGGGGACGCCGGTGAAGGCATCCGCTTCGGAGGAGAGGATGATGGTGTCGGTGATGGGCTCCCATTGCAGCCAGACATCTCCCGGCGAAAGTTCCGGCGCTGGAACGGTCTTGAACACCTCGAGGGTCAGGGCGTCCATATAGAGCAATTCCTGTGTCCAATCTTGAAAGACGTAAATTTCCTGCCGCGCGGGGTTGAGTCCGAAACTCTGCGTCTTGCCAATATCCGTTTTGGAGCGAAGTGGGGGAACGGCGAGGTTGCCCAGGTCGAATGCAAGCAAAAAATTTGTCCCGCGCCCGACGGCATAAAGCAGATTATGCTTTGGATTGAGTTCGATCCAGTTGTAGACGCCCGGGGAGATTTTTTTGACCGCAGGGTCCGCATGAATCTTTTCGGTCAATGTAAAAACCCGCTGGTTGTCGGAGGGCAAAAGCAAAAATATCCAAAAGAACGACGCCGCCGCGACGCCGCCAAGCCAGCTCCATTTTTTGACTTTATCGGCGTGATGGGTGTGAGCCGCCAGCCATACCATATACGATTGCGGGAATAGCGCCTCCGTTACCCCGATGAAAAAAATGAAGAACAGGTTCGAAAACCGGTTCTTTACAGGATATTTAACGACCCATTCGTAAGGGATGGCATTGATCGCCAGGATCAGGATCGCCCCAGCCGCCCGCAACGCCGGCTGGTCCGTCTTGAAGGCAAAGAGAAAGGCGAGCCAGATTGCGATGAACGAACCGGCGAGGATCGCCCCATATCGCATGGCGGGCGACAAGGAAAGTTTGCCCGCCGCCCAAACGCCGAATCCGATTCCAGCCATGGCGAGGATTGCCAGAAGCGCGCGCGAGGAAAATGTGCTGACGGTGTAAACGAAGAAATCCATCCGCCCCAATAAACCGACCGCGCCTGCGTACAATTCCACCAGCGGATTCCGGAAAACGTAAACAGCCAGCGCCAGTAAGGGCAGGCGCAACGCCGCCCATGCGAACACCCACATCTGTTTTGATTTCATATTCCGATGATAACAGGCGGGCGAAAATTATGCGGCAACCGCGATGGGCGGTTTAACCTTGTGCCACTCCGTGCTGTTCTGATAGGCGTACCCCATGCGCAACGCTCCAGATTCGTTCCAGGCGCGCGCGACGATCTGCAAGCCGATGGGCAGTCCTTCGCTGGCGAACCCGCACGGGACGGAAAGCGCGGGCAGTCCGGTCAGGTTGAACGGGGATGTGAAGCGCGTCAACAGGCGGGCGCGTTCGATGGCGTTTTCCCCTTCCAGCACGGGCGCGGGGATGGGCGTGGTCGGCAGGATCAGCGCGTCATAATCTTCGAATAGAAGATCGCATCGCCGCCGGACTTCGGCTTGAGTCCGCCTTGCGAGCGCGTACTCGCTGGAGGTGAATCCCGCCCCCGTTTCCAGCCGTTGACGGACATCCGCGCCGAACCAGTCGGGGTGTTCCTGTAGTCTTTCCTGATGAAACGCCGCCGCGTCTGCCTGCGTCATGACGGCGTTGGCGAGCGCCGCTTCGCGCAGAAAATCCATATTCATTTCGGCGACAACCGCGCCCTGGTCGGATAGCGCGTCCGCCGCTTTTTTCACGGCGGAGAGAACTTCGGGGTCGCTGACCTCTTCGATGAAACTGCCGGTTGCGAAAATCACCTTCCGGTCGCGGATGCTGTCGCGCATGTGACTGGAAAAATCTCCGGGCAGGGTCTTGAAGGAGGACGGGTCGCCGCTGTCATATCCGCCCATCACTTGCAACATGATCGCGGCGTCTTCGACGCGGTTTGTGATCGGTCCCGCATGATCGAGATTCCATGAGAGAGGCAGGACGCCCCTCAGGCTGATTCTTCCGTAGGTGGGTTTGAGTCCCACCACGCCGCACAACGCCGCGGGGATGCGGATCGAGCCGCCTGTGTCTGTGCCAAGCGCGGCGGATGCCATGCCGGTTGCGACGGCAACCGCGCTCCCGCCGGAGGAGCCGCCGGGCGTGCGCGTTGTATCCCAGGGGTTTAAGCACGCGCCAAAATGCGGGTTGTTGTTGGTCACGCCCAGCGCGATCTCATGCGTGTTGGTCTTGCCGATGATGATTCCGCCCGAGTCTTTGATCTTCTCCACCACAAAAGCGTCTTCGGTCGGGATGCGATCCCAAAAAAATTTCGAGCCGCCGGTGGTGCGAATGCCTTTTGTGTCGTACAGGTCTTTGACCGCGATGGGAATCCCCATCAAGTGCCCTTTGCCCTGCGGCCCTTCGCCCGGCGGGGCGACCGTGATGAAGGCGTTCAGCGTCGGGTTGAGCCGCTCAATTTGACGGAAACAGGCTTCGGCGAGGTCTGAGGCGGCGATCTGGTTGCTGCGAATCAACTCTCTCTGTTCGGATAAAGTCAGGGATTGGGGATTCATGCCCGGGATTATAGCCATCCGTTACGGAATTCCACATAGCCTATGGGTACTGAAAACAGGTCACGCCCCGCATCGTGACCTGTTTTTTTTGTCGGCGCGCAATGATTTAGAACAACCCGACCACTTTGCCGGTCTTCAAATCCAAATCCACATCGTAGAAGACGGGGCGGGTGGGCAGGCCGGGCATGGTGCGCATGTCGCCGAGGATCGGGTAGAGGAAGCCCGCGCCCGCGCTGGCGCGAATCTCGCGCACTGTTATGCGGAAGCCGGTCGGCGCGCCCTTGATGCTGGCGTCGTGCGTGAAGGAGAGATGCGTCTTCGCCATGCAGATCGGCAGGTGATCGAAGCCGAGGCGCGTGTAGCGCTCGATCTGTTCCTCGGCTTTGGGGGTGTAGTCCACGCCGTCGGCGCGGTAGATTTTCATGGCGATGGTCTCGATCTTCTGCTTGATGCTCGTGGTTTCGAGATCGTACAGGAACGAGAAAGAACTCGGCAGTTCTGCGGCTTTGACCACCGCCTCCGCCAGAGCCTTGGCGCCCTTGCCGCCGTCCGACCAGTGATAGGAGGCGACCGCGTCCACTGCGCCCATGCGCAACGCCGCCTCGCGCACCAGTTCCACTTCGGCGGGCGTATCGGTGACAAAGGAGTTGACCGCCACCACCACGTTGATGCCAAATTTCAGCGCGTTTTCGATGTGGCGTTCCAGGTTGGGCAGGCCCGCTTTGAGCAGGTCGAGATTTTCCTCGGTATATTCCAGCGGGAGCGGCTTGCCCGCCACGACCTTCGAGCCGCCGCCGTGCATCTTCAGCGCGCGGATGGTGGCCACCAGCACAACGACGTGCGGGCTCAAGCCGGAGTAGCGGCATTTGATATCGAAGAATTTTTCCATGCCGATGTCCGCGCCGAAGCCGGATTCGGGCACGACAAAGCCGTCCTTGCCGACCAGTTTGAGCGCGATCTTGTCGGCGATGATGGAACTGTTGCCGTGCGCGATGTTGGCGAACGGACCGGCGTGAACGGTGGCGGGCGTGCCTTCCAGCGTTTGCATCAGGTTGGGCTTGATGGCGTCCTTCATCAGAACCGTCACGGCCCCCGCCACGCCGAGGTCTTCCGCGGTGACGGCTTCGCCGCGTTTATTTGTGGCGACCACCATGCGCCCGAAGCGCTCGCGCATGTCTTCGAGCGAGGTCGTCAGCGCGAGGATGGCCATGATCTCCGAAGCGACGGTGATGTCGTAACCCGACATGTGTTCAAAACCGGCTTCGTCCTTGCCGCGCCCCACCTCGATCTCGCGCAGGAAGCGGTCGTTCACGTCAATCACGCGCCGCCAGGTGATCGTGTTCTCGTCAATGTCGAGCCGGGCGAAGCGCGCGCGTTCTTCGGGAGTCAGATCGTTGGGGTTGGTCTTTTTAATCCCCAGTTTTTGCAGGCGTCGCATCATGCTGGGCGAAAATTTTCGTTCGCCTTTTTTGTTGACCGGGCAGAGCGCGTTGAACATTTTTTCGTCGTCCTGCTGTTTTTCGTGCATCACGCGCGCGTCGAGCGCCGCCGCCACAAGGTTGTGCGCCGCAGTGATGGCGTGGATGTCGCCCGTCAGGTGCACGTGGAAATCCTCCATCGGGATGATCTGCGAATACCCGCCGCCCGCCGCGCCGCCCTTGATGCCGAAGGTCGGTCCCTGCGAAGGCTGGCGGATGGCCGCAATGACCGTCTTCCCCAAATGCGCCCCCAGCGCCTGCGCCAGTCCGACGGTGGTGGTGGTCTTGCCTTCGCCCAGCGGAGTCGGCGTGATGGCGGTTACGTCCACATATTTGCCGTTCGGGCGTTTGCCGATGCGGTCGAGAATCTCGAGTTTGATCTTGGCTTTATAGGGACCGTACAATTCCAGTTCGTTTTCCTTGATTCCCAATTCCTCCGCGATCTGTTTGATCGGTTTGAGTTTGCCCGCCTGCGCGATCTCGATATCCGAAGGCACGGGACGCAACAGTTTCAACTTTGTCGGCTGAAACTTTACGCTGGTCTTCACGGTTTTTTTGACGGTCTTGCGGGGTTTGGCTTTCGTCCCTTTTTTAGCGGGTTTGCCTTTGGTGGACATGGAGTCTCCTTAAAATTATATATAATTTATTTAATCCCAATTATCTTGGGATTTTCAAAAATTGCAAGGGCAATATTTCCTGTTTTTGTCACGTCAGGGCGTTAAAAGCGTGCCGACATTTTCCCCCCGCAGGGCGCGGGCGAGCGCCCCCGGCTCTTCAGCCGAGAAAATCTGCGCGGTCAACCCCGCATTTTTTTGGATGAGGGCGAACATCTCTTCGACTTTGGCTTTCATCCCGCCGGTCACGTCCGCGCTGACCGAGCCTTTGATTCCGCCCTTTAACGCCTCATCATAACGGGACAGTTGAATCTCTTTCAGCAGCCTGTTCCTCGCCGGGAAGTCCTCCCACACCCCGGCTTCGATGCCCGCCAGAAGGATGCGCGAGACGGGGAATTGCTCCGCGAGAAAAGCGAAGACATCCTCGGTGGAGAGGATCGTCCCGCCCAGCGACTCATCGAAAGCGACATCCCCCTGCACGACCGGCAATAATCCCGCCGACAGCGCGCGCCGGATCGTTTCGACGTTGTGATGAATCACCTTGCGATTGTCCGAAATCATCGAAGCGGACGGGGGAAAGGGCAGCGCCGGAATCCCCGCCTCCAGCAGCGCCTGCACGACAAAGCGGTTCAACTCCGCGGCTTGATAGCGCACCTCGGCGAATCCCTGCCAGTATTCCCAATCGCCGTTTTGGGACACTCCCCCCAAATTCGGAGAATTTGGGGGGAGCCGGAGGGGGAGCCCCTCCCGTGTCCCATATTTCTTCGCGGCGACGTGGCCGAACGAGCCGGAACCATGCCCGAGGATCAAGGATAAGGCTGGAGCGGAGTCCAGAACCGTTTTAATTTCCAGCGCCAGGTTTTTTAGTGTATCCAATCTTGGGGTATAGGCGGCATCCTTGTCGGTGATGAGCGATCCGCCCAGTTTGAGGAAAACGACTTCGTTGATCATGGGCATGTTTTACCATACAGCATGGAGACTTCCGAAGTCTTTAAGACTTCGGAAGTCTTGTACTATAATCTCATTCATGGATATTCGCGCCGGCGTCGTCGTCCTTGCCCTGTTTGCCATTGTGGGGGCGTTTCTTTCCTTTCGCGGCGCGATTCGAAACATGCAGGTCGCGCGGAAGATTTCCTTCTACAGCCTGCGCCGAAGATATAACGCCACAGCCTGGCGGATGGTTTTCTTCGCCTTCGTTTTGATCGCGCTGGCGTTCTGGTTTCCAAACGGCGGCGAGCGGGCGATCTACCGCGTCTTCCCGCCTTCGCCCACGCCGTCGCTTACGCCCACCATCACCCTCACGCCGACGATCACGCTTACGCCCACCATCACCCTCACGCCGACGCTGACTGTCACGCCGCTCTACTCCGATACGCCGACCGCGACTCTCACGCCTTTTTTGCCCGTCGCCATCGAAGCCCTGTTTGCGGGACCCGTCACACCCAACCCGGACGCGGTCTTTACCGCGATTCAATTTTCCACCGAGTTCGACGGCGTTAACCCCATCGAACCTAAAACTGTTTTTGAGTTGCCCATTGCAACCATGTACGGCGGATTCGATTACAACAACACCCAGCCCGGCGTGCAGTGGACCGCGCTCTGGTATCGCAGCGGCGAACTGGTCTGTTATGAGACCGAACCCTGGCGCGAAGAATGGGGCACAGGCGGCATCGGCGGCTATACCGAATGTTCCAATCCCATCGGCGGCTGGCAGGCGGGAGCGTACGAGGTGCAGATCTTTATGGGCTACGAGTGGAAGGTCGTCGGGCGCTTCACCCTGCTGGAAAGCCTGACCCCGCAAGCGACTCCGACCGGGACGCCGGATTTAACAATCGCCCCCTCGCCGACCGGGACGCCGTGAGGTTGGCGGCGGTTGGTAATTGGTAATTTGGTAATTGGTAATTGGTAATTTGGTAATTGGTAATTTGGTAATTGGTAATTTGGTAATTTGGTAATTCGTAACCTGCAACCCGTAACCCGTAACCCGTAACCCGTAACCCGTAACCTGCAACCCGTAACCCGTAACCTGCAACCCGTAACCTGCAACCTGCAACCCGTAACCCGTAACCTGCAACCTGCAACCCGTAACCTGCAACCCGTAACCTGCAACTCACCACCCCAATCCCAAATCGAGGAACTCCATGCCCACCCCCGCCTTTCAAGACTTCTACCCCGACTACTTCGCCCATTGCTACGGATGCGGAAAACTCAACGAACTCGGACACCAGATCAAAAGTTACTGGGACGGCGACGAATCGGTCTGTCATTTTCAGCCCAAGCCGTATCACACCGCCATCCCCGGCTACGTCTACGGCGGATTGCTCGCCTCGCTGATTGACTGTCACGGCACAGGCACAGCCGCCGCCGCAGGCTACCGCGCCGAGAATCGCGCCATGGACACCGAGCCGCCGCTGCGTTACCTGACCGCCTCATTGCATGTGGATTATCTCAAGCCCACGCCGCTGGGCCCGACTCTCGAAGTCCGCGCGCGGGTGAAGGAAGTCAAGGGACGCAAAGTTGTGATCGAAGAATGGATTCAAGCAAACGG
>CAADGT010000129.1 GCA_900696595.1 uncultured Chloroflexota bacterium | reverse complement strand
TCCAAGTACGGTACAATTTCCCGATCGGCATGAGGATCTCCTGTCAAGTGGTTTTTCAGCAAAACAACTGTAACAGATTTCCTCTGCCGATCCCTTTCCTTTCTTAAAACTGTCGGGTCGCTAGAAAAATCTTCGGCAAGCGCTTGATTTTTACGGTATGCCTTTCATGCCCACCCCCGGGAGTTAAAGGAAAGCCATGCGTTGGAGTCTTCAAAATCTCCGCCCATAAGCGGAGGTTGACGCATGGCAGGGGAGCGGGAAGCAACGACGACTCAAGCGGCATGGATCAGGAGAGGCGACAAGGAGTTTTTTTCACGGTTCAACTCCTGGAAAAGTCACTCGATTGCATCCCGCAGTTTTTTCGCCAGTTTTCCGAATCGACTCGTATACCGAATATCCTCCGTGCGCGGGCGCGGAAGGTCAACCGGCATGTCCATTTTTATTTTGCCAGGGCGGCGGGTGAGGACCAGCACGCGGTCGGCGAGGAAGAGCGACTCGTTGATCGAGTGTGTGACCATGACGACGGTCTTTTGCTTTGCCTGCCAGATGTTGGAGAGTTCCGTCCACATGCGTTCGCGGGTCAGGGCGTCGAGCGCGGCGAAGGGTTCGTCGAGCAGGAGCAGATCCGGGTCGTGGATCAGGGCGCGGGCGATGGCGACGCGCTGCGCCATGCCGCCGGAAAGGTCGCAGGGGAGGGAATCCTCAAAGCCTTTCAAGCCCACCAGTTGGATCATTTCCCGCGCCCGGTTCTCCGCTGCGATCCTTTCGATCCCTTCCAATTCGAGCGGAAGCATGATGTTTTGCATCGCCGTGCGCCACGGCATCAGGTTCGATCCCTGAAACACCATGCCGATGCGCGGCTGGTGACGATCCATGAAGTTGACCGAGCCGAATGTCGGTTGCAGGATTCCCGCCAGCGCTCGCAGGAAGGTGGTCTTGCCCGAGCCGGATGGGCCGAGAAAACAAACGAACTCGCGCGGGCGGATCGTGAACGATATTTTGTCGAGCGCTTTCAACCCCCCGTTGTTGTCGGGGAATGTGACCGAGAGTCCATGGACGCTGAGGATGGGTTTTGTGGTCATGAATTATGGTTTCATAATTCGAAAACGGGACGCATCTTGCCTGTAACGAGACCGGCGTAATTCTTGAGAATCTTTTCAGGGCCAAACATGGATAGCGATTTCATTTGCGCTTCGCTCAATGCGCCGAGTTGACGGAGGATCTCCAAAGTCGCCGGCGGGCGCACGCGGGTTTGGGTTTTGAGATCGTTGCCCATCAAGGATTTGTCGCCGTCTTCGACCTTGAATGCGACGCCCACGCCTCTTTCATGGACAACGCCGGGCATGACTCCGATGATTTGATAGCCCTCCGCGCCGCGTTTTGTCACGATTTTGCCCTTGGCGATCTTCATCAATTCGCAGTCGAACTCGCCGAAGTTGCTCACCATTTCGGGATGAGTCGCCATGCCTGCGACGATCTTTTTGCAGGCAGTCGCGCGTTTCGCATCGAGGTCGCGCGGGTCGCACAGCCTTGCCATTCCAAGCGCTGCGTTGAAGAGCGGCATGGCGAAGTTCGGCGCGGAGCATCCGTCCACGCCGGTTTGAATCTTCTCTTCGGGCATGTCGCACATTCCGGCAAGCGCCTTCAGGATTTCGCGCTGGATGGGATGCGCAAGGCTGAGATAATCTTCGAGCGAATATCCGCGCATCTTTGCGAACGCCAGCATGGAGGTGTGCTTGCCCGAGCAGTTGTTGAAATTCGGCGTGGGGACGATGTTCTTCTGGACGACTTCGCGCAATTTCTCCGCGTCGCCCGGCAGGTGCGGTCCGCATTGCAGTTGGGCTTCTTCGATCCCCGTCTTTTGTTGCAGGGCGCAAACGGCGTCGAGGTGCATTTGCGAAGTCTCGTGCGAGGCGCAGGATAGGGCGAGTTCCGCCGGGGTGTAGCGATAATGCTCGACGCCGCCGTTCTCGACAAACGGCAGGACTTGAAAGGGTTTGGCGGAAGAACGTAAAAAAGCGACCGTGTAAGGGTCTCCGTGGGAACGCAGGAGGAAGCCGTCGGAGGCGACCACGACAATCGAGCCGCGGTGGACCGCTTCGACAACCTCTCCCCGCGTCAATTCGAAGATGGGAGGAGGCGCTTCCATCAGTCTTCGTAATTATGACTGGCGAGGTGCGACTGGCGCGCGTTATAGTGGAGCAATCCGTAGCGCAGGCGCTGGGCGAATTGTTTTTGCCGCGCGGCAGGCGCTTTGAACCACGCCAGCATGGAGGCGGTCAATTTCTCGACCGTGGCCAGGTTGGGCTTTTTGCCTGTCAGTTTGTTCAGTTTATCGTGGACATGCTTGAGAAAATCGTACTGGGCTTTGACGGCGTTATGGGTCACCACGCCGCCGCGGCTGGAAACGATCGTGTAACTCCTGTTTTCCGGGTCAAGGAGCAGGTCGAGCGATTCGAGCCAGGCCTTGAGATTGGAGCCTGCCAGGAAGGGCGGCTGGTTCTTTACGACCGTATCGCCTACAAAGAGCGTTTTTTCTTCGGGCAGGCGCGCCCAGATCGAGCCATTGGAGGGACCGGGGCGATGTTCGAGTATCACAGGCGACGCGCCCCAATGCAGGGTCATCCGATCAAGGAAGGAGATTTCAGGGAGCGCCCAGCGAATGCTTCCCAAACCGGGGATCGATTCCCAGTCTGCGCCGGTTTCTTCCCCCTGCGCCTTGAACGCGCCGGGGCGCGTACGAAAGATGGAGGCGGTCTTTTCATGCGCGACGACGGTGCAATCCATGGCGCGCGCGCCGAGCGTGCGGTCGGGATGGGCGTCCATGCTGATCAGGACCCGGTCCAAGCCGCCGCCCAAATTCATGAGCGAGGCGCGCCACGAACGGGCGTCTTCGGGCGAGGGCGGGGCGTCAATCTGGATCAGCCCGCGCGGGGCGACGATCACTCCCAGCGTCACGCCGGGAAACTGGTCTTCGATGTAAATGTTTTTTGTGATTTCCTGCATGGATTTTTTAGGGTCATCCTTGTTAGGTTGGATAAATACTGCGCGCATTGCGCTGTCGAATGTCCGCAACGCGGGAAGAGCCCGCTAAACGTTGGCGGTGGTTTAATTTTCGCCGGCTGTCCGGTTGTTCTCCGGTTGTTCCTTATCCGGTTTGAAGGTCAGACGTCCGGTTTGGCGTTTGATCTTGCCCGGCGATTTGCGTTGCGCCACGGGCAACAAGAGCCAGAAAGTCGCGCCTTTGTCCATTTCGCTTTCGATCCATATCTTTCCGCCATGTCCGTTCACTGCCAGGCGGCAAAATGCCAGACCGATTCCCAGCCCGCCGGCTTTGTTCCTGCCGCGCAACCGCGTGAACTTCTCGAAGATGCGGTCGCGGTCGCCGGGCGGGATGCCGGGCCCGTTGTCGCGCACCCAAAATTTGACAAACATGCCGTCTTCGGCGGTCTGCGCGCCGATATCGATTCGCCCGCCGACAGGCGTGAACTTGACCGCGTTTTCGAGAAGGTTGACCAGCACGCGGTAGATCATGTCCACATCCACCCAGACCAGGGGCAGGACGCTCGTGGCGCGGTTGGCAAGCGTTTGCTGGCGCGCGGCGGCGGACGGCTCCACATCGCGGATCGCCTCGCGCACCAACGCCACCGGGTCTATGGCGTTTTGGTCCACGATATGCTGTCCCGACTCGAGACGGCTGATATCCAGCAGGGAATTCACCAGACGTTGAATGCGCGCCGTCGAATTCTTGGCGATGGTAAGCATCGAATCCAACGTCTCCTCTTCGGGCAGGAGCGCGCTCATCATCTCAAGGCTCGAAACGATGTTGCCGAGCGGCGAGCGCAGGTCGTGGAAGATCATCGAGGTCATGTCATCGCGCAAGGCGTCGAGTTCCTTGCGGGAGGTGATGTCGCGCAGAATCCACTGAATGGCGCTTGCGGCGTTGAATTCCACGCGGCGCGCATACACTTCGATCGGCGTCTTGCCGCCATCCTGCCGCGTCAGTTCCGATTCATAATTGCATGAACCGCTCTCCCGCAGCGCGTCGAAGTTCAAGCCGGTCTTCGCCCAATTTACTTCGTGCAATTGCCCGACGCCCATGGCGCGAAGTTCGCGCGCGGAATACCCGCTCAGGGTTGCGGCGCCGCGATTGACCTCCAACACGCGCCCCTCCCAATCGGTGATCAGGATCGGGTCCACGCTGTCTTCGAAGAGTTCGCGATAATGCCGATGCGCGTTTTGCAATTCCCCGAATAACTGTGAATTGACGATCGTGCTTCCGGCGAGGCTGCCCAAACCGGTCATCACCACAAGGGCGTCGGGGTCGAAGGAGCCGGAGACCGGGTTGAGCGCTTCGAGCGCGCCGATGACCTTTCCGTGAAACTGAATCGGGGCGATGGCGACCGCCCGCATCTCGAGTCCGTTCAACCGGTCCGCTTCGCTGAAGCCGGGTTCGTTTCGGACGGCGGGTATGACCACCCCGCGCTTCTCGGCGACGACCTTGCCGATCAAACCCTCTCCGGCCGGAATGCAAATTCCGGGAATGCCGCCGGAGTTGTTCCCCGCCGCGGCTTTGAGGATGAGATTGTTGCTCGCCGGGTCAATCAACGCCAGCGCCACCGTCTCCACTTGCAGGGCTTGCATCGTCTGGTTGAGGATGCGGCGCAGGACGTCCTGCATTTCGAGCGAGGAATTGATCGCCGCCGCCCCTTCAGCCAGCGCGGACATGACCCGCGCCGTGCGCTGGGTTTCGGTGTACAGGCGCGCGTTCAAAACAGCCACGCTTGCCTGGTCTGCGATTGTTTTCATCAATTCGAGGTGTTCTTCATTGAACGTATTGGGAACGGAATGGACGAGGGTCAGCATCCCCACAAACCGCTCGCGCGCCATGAGCGGCACGCAGATCGCGGATTTCGCTCCGCTGTTTTCCGCGGCATCGTCCGCCCGCTTGAGCCAGCGTTCGTCCTTGCTGGTGTCCGGCACAAGCGCGGCTCTTCGGTTTTGCGCAACCCAACCCGCCAGCCCGCGCTCCACAATGTCGCGCAACTGCTGGGTGGTATGGTCGTGAAACTGTTTTCCATAGACGATGGTGGCGTCCACCGGCTTGCCGAGGTCGTCCATCACCACAACGCTTCCGCGTTCTCCGCCCACATATTGCAGGCAGGCGTAAAGAACCCGTTGCAAGACCGTGCGCAAATCGAGCGCGGTTGCCACTTCACGGCTGACTTTTACCAGTAATTCAAGGCGTGGGCGGGAGTGGTCTTCCATATGAATAATCCCAATGTAAGTATAGTCCCTTTGGTACAATTAATCCATGCCTCTAGACAATTCCAGAGTCAAAGCCTTGTGTTTCGACGTGGATGGGACGCTCAGCGACACAGACGACCTTTACGCCAAAATAGTGTCGAAATTTCTCCCCAAACTCTTTTTTCGGGACGCGAATCGCGCCGCCCGCCGCTTCGTGATGTGGATCGAAGCCCCGGGCAACGCCATCCTCACGCTTGCCGACACGCTTCACCTCGACGATGAAGCGGCGGCTGTGATTGATTGGCTGAGTCGCCGCCGGAAGACCTCCGACAAGACCTTCCTGCTCGTCCCCGGCGTGGATGAAATGCTCGAAGCGCTTCACGGACGTTACCCCATGTCCGTCGTCAGCGCCAGGGGTGAAAAAGGCACAATGCAATTTCTCGAACAATTCGATCTCGTAAAGTATTTCGATGCGATCGTGACCGGTCTTTCAGCGCGGCACACCAAACCCTATCCCGACCCGGTCTTGCTGGCTGCGCAAAAGATGAACGTCGCCCCTGAAAACTGCCTGATGATCGGCGACACCACAGTGGACATCCGCGCCGGAAAATCCGCCGGGGCGCAGACCGTCGGCGTGCTGTGCGGGTTTGGAGAGGAACCCGAATTAAGAAAATTCGGCGCGGATGAGATCGTTGAAGATACGACGAAGTTGCTGGGCTTGTTAAAGTAACCCGGCTTAACGCGCGACGACAAGCCCCGGTCCGCCAGGCTGAATTCCTTCATCGCAATTTCGCCCAATTTGCGCCTTTCGCGCTGAAAGGGCGTAAACAGGATTGCTCGACTAATTTGGAAAAATACAAAAGCGGACTCGAAAAACCCGGTGAACGAAAGTTCATCTACAAACTTTTAGCGCGCCCGACAGGATTGTCGCTTCGATGGCGTAAGTCATCTATGCTAAAATAACTTCAATGGACCCAAAACTTCCCGCACTGGCTGAAAGGCTAAAGACCCCGCCAGAGCATTACTCCTATCTCAAACACCGCGCGCAGACGGCGCGACAGATTATTCTGCCGGTCGTCCTCAGCGCGCTGGCGCTGATCGGCATGACAGTGTGGGTCAGTTTCGCCACATTCCAACAAGGCGGCGACGTGGGACGCTGGGCGGCGATCTCGACCATCTGGGTCATTCTCCCCATGCTGATCGCCGGTCTGATCGCGCTGGCAATCCTCAGCGGTTTGATCTACCTCATGGCGCGTTTGCTCAAAGCGCTCCCCTACTATACCGGCGTCGCGCAGGACTACGTCTTCATCGCGCGCGGCTACATCATTCGCGGGGCGGATCTGGCAGTCAAACCCATCCTCGTCTTGAATGGATGGCTTCAAACGGCAAAAACCTTTCTCGAAAGGATAACACCATGAAAAATTCGAGAGTCCTTCTTGGCGGCGCAATCATCGGCGCAGTCACCGGGTTGATCGCCGCCATGCTCCTCAACCGCCGCGCGGCGAAGAACGAAAGCGAAACGGCGATCACGGCAGGAGAAGGCTTGAAACTCGGCGTGCTGGTCTTCGGTTTGCTCCGCGCGATTGCTTCTCTCGGCGACGACTAAGATCATGGACGATGGACGATGGATGATGGATGATGGACGATGGACCGAGGTAGAAAGACGCCTCGGTTTTTTTATCCCAACCTCCAACCTGCAACTTTCAACCTGCAACCTTCAACCTGCAACCTTCAACCTTCAACCTGCCCCTCCCTCATGGACTCCATTTCCAAACTAACCTACCGCCGCTTCCTGCTCGGCTCGCAGGGACTTTGGCCTGGTCGCCGCTATCGGGGTTTGACCGGCGCCGAATCCGCTTTGAAGCGGATGCAGGCGCTTCAACTCGACCCGCTGGTGATGGTCGCCCGCAGTCAGGATATCGCCATGTACGGGCGCGTCCTCGATTACAAGCCCGACCTGCTTTATAAAATGGTGTACGAAAAACGCAAAGCCTTCGACTACGGCGGCTGGCTGATGATGTACCCGATGCATGAATTTCCGTACTGGCGCCTGCCCATGAAACACCGGCGGGAAAGCGGCTTGCGCTGGGCGCATTTTACGCACCCGCCGAAGGACTTGATCAAATTCGTGCTGAACGAACTACGCGAGAAGGGCCCGCTGGGCAACCGCGACATCGAAGGCGACGCTGTTAAAGTATGGAGTTATCGCGGGCGCAAGGAAACGTCTGTGACTCTGTTCTATCTCTGGCTGACCGGCGAAGTGATGATCTCCAGCCGCAAGGGCTTCGACCGCATCTACGATTTGCGCGAGCGCGTTCTGCCCGCTGAATATGATTACGCCGCTCCCGTGGCAGAGGCGGAGGATTTCTTCGGGAAGAAACACATCGCCTTTTACGGCATGGCGCGTGAACCGTCGTGGAAAACGGGGCTGGGAGATTTCATTCACCGCGCCGTATCCGCGCAGGAGGCGAAGGGACGCATTGAAAGACTCATCGAAAAAGGCGAGGTCTCGCGGGTGCGGGTGGAAGGCTTCAGCGAAAACTTCCTCATCCTAAACAGCGACCAGGCCCGTCTGGCGGAGTTGGAGGCGGGGCGCGTCCCGAAGGCGTGGAAGCCCAAAGGGTCGTCCACGCTCGAAGAGGTCACCTTCCTCGCCCCGTTGGAAATCGTCAGCGCCCGCGGACGCGCAAAGAAGGTTTTCGATTTCGATTATGTCTGGGAGGTGTACAAGCCCGCGCATCAGCGCAAGTGGGGGTACTACACCCTGCCGATCTTGTATGGCGACGACCTGGTGGCGCGGCTCGACCCGAAATTGGATCGGACGACGAATACTTTGCAAATCCTCGGCTTCTGGCTGGAGGACGACGCGCCGAAGGACCCGGCGTTTGCCGACGCGCTGGCAAACGGGTTGAGGCGTTTCGCGGGCATGATCGGGGCGAAGAAATTTGACCTGACGGGAATCCAGCCGATGAAATTGCGGGCGCACTTGCAAAAAGCGTCCAGACAATGGATTGAACTGCAATAATCCTTCAAGGCTTTTTTCGCTTGACGTTAATCCGCCCGGCGGATTATATTAACCCCATCCTTCGATGTCCCCGCAAGAACTTCAACCGAAAGGAAAGAACCGTTCGCGCAAAACCCAGACGCGCGCGCAAGATTTATTGCTCGCGCTCAGCCGGGCGGCGCAGTCCATTCAGCGCGCGCATACGGCGGAGGATTTTTATCAGGCGGTCGGGCGGGAGATTCAATCGCTGGGCGGAGATGCGGCTCTCTTGCTTTTTAACGAGGACCGGCAGTCTTTATCCATGGCGTTTCTGTCCTACCCGCCCGATTTAGTCCGCCAGGTGGAGCGGATGGCGGGGGGGCTGTCCATGTATGAATATCGGTTCCCCATCGTCCCAGGCGGGATTTATGAACGCGCTCTGCAGGGGCGGACGGCTGTGTACATCGCTTCCGCCATCGAAATGTTGAACGAGATTCTGCCCAGTCACATGCGGGCGTTTAGCGGCGAACTGACGTCCATGTTTAACCTGGGTCACAGCGTGATGGCGCCATTATGGGTGGAAAATGAGACGATGGGACTGCTGGCGGTGGGCGGCGCATTTTTTAGCGACGCCGATCTGCCCGCCATGGACTCGTTTGCAGGACAGATCGCGACCGGGTTGTACAACATCCGCTTGATGCAGAAATTGCAGGAGGAACTTGAAGCCCGCAAACAGGCGGAGGAGGCTTTGCGCATTTCCCAGGCGACGTTTGAGGGGATTTTCAACAGCGTTTCAGAGACGATTTACATCCAGAGCGAAGACGGCCTTTTTTTGAACGTGAACCTGGGGGCGGAAAGGATGTACGGATATTCCCGCGAATATTTCATCGGGCGCACGCCGGAATTTCTCTCCGCTCCCGGTCTCAATGATTTTGATAAGGTTGCGGAGTATGTCAGGCAGGCTTTTCTCGGACAGCCGACTGCGTTTGAATTTTGGGGTCTCCGAAAAGACGGCACGATCTTCCCCAAGGAAGTGCGGCTGGCGGCAGGGACATATTACGGCAGGAAGGTCGTCATTGCCGTGGCGCGCGACATCACCGAAAGAAAGAAGGCGGAGGAGGAACAACGCGCCAGCAAAGCCAAAGTTCAAGCCCTGCTCGACTCGGTGCCGGATATGATGTTCGTGCTGAGTCGCGACGGTGAATTCATTGAGTATTATGCGGGCAACGAACAATCGCTGCATATTCCCCCCGACGTTTTTCTGGGCAGGAATGTCCGCGACCTGATGCCGGGGAACCTGATCGAAAAACACTTTGCGGCGCAGGAAGCGCTGATGCGCACGGGGAAGAGTCAGTTATTCACGTATTCTCTCGAAAGTTCCGGGCAAAAGCGCGATTTCGAGGCGCACATGGTCACCTACCTGACGGACAACATCCTGTGCGTCATCCGCGATGTGACCTGGCGCAGGGAGGCGGAGGACGAACTCCGCCGCGCCAATCTCTCCCTGCAGGCGGCGCACAAGGAACTTCAGCAGATGTTTGCGCATGAGCAGGTGCTGGCGCGCACTGATGTTTTGACGGGGTTGTTCAACCGGCGGCATTTTTTCGATCTGGCGACGCGGGAATTCAACAGCAGTCTGCGTTACAGGCGGCCGCTGGCGCTGATCCTGTTCGACGTGGACGGCTTCAAGACAGCCAACGACACTTTTGGACACGCCTTCGGGGACAACATTCTGGTAAAGATCGCGCAGGCGGCAAGGTCGCAGGTGCGGGATGTGGATGTGCTGGCGCGATACGGCGGCGATGAATTTATCATCCTCATGCCCGAGACCGGCGTGGAGCAGGCGTTTTCGACCGCGGATCGGCTTCGCAAAATGATCGAATCCGCAAGCGTTGAAGCGGACGGCGCGGAACTGCCCGTGACGATCAGCGTGGGGCTGGCCGAGATCGCCCACGACGCGGATCATTCGGTCGAAGCGGTCATCAGCCGGGCGGACAAGGCTCTGTATCAGGCCAAGCAGGCGGGGCGGAATCACGCGGTTATTTATTCGGACCAGTAAAACACGGCGGCAACCGTCCGGGGGAGACAGACTGTCATGGTATCATGACGCCTTCAAAGGAGACTCATGATAAGACCCATTCGCTGGAACACTTTTATACGCGATTTGTTTGTCATCCAAATTGGGTACGCGCTTTTTGGCGTTGCGATTGCCCTGACCATCCGCGCCAACCTCGGCACGGGGACGTGGCCCGTCCTCGAGGTGGCGCTGGCGCGCATGACCGGCTGGTCGGTGGGCGCGATCACCATCGTCGTCGGATTCGTCGTCCTTGCCATCGCGCTGGCGTTGGGGGAAAAAATCGGCTGGGGCACCCTCGGAAACATCCTGTTCATCGGACTATGGCTGGATTTGATGTTGTGGTTGATTCCCCCGGTGGAGGCAAACCTGCCCTTACAAAGCGCCATGTTGCTGGGCGGAATTTTGCTTCAAGGCGTGGCGACCGCCGTGTACATCGGCGTGGATGTGGGCGCGGGTCCGCGCGACAGCCTGATGCTGGCGATGCATCGCGCGACGAAGTTAAGCCTGCGCATGGCGCGCGGCTCGGTGGAGGTGACAGTGCTTGCGATCGGCTGGCTGATGGGGGGGCCGGTCGGCATTGGCACGGCGGTTTTTGCCCTGCTCATCGGTCCTTCGATACAATGGGCGTTCAAGGTCTTCGACGTCCATCCGCACAGGGAGTTGGAAAAAGCAGTGGCGGAGTGAAGAAACGATTCGCCATCCGTAATGCGTAATTACGCGTGTGAATCGCGCCTTACGGAGCGCAGATTACGGCTTACTGGAGGCTTTGATGAATGAGAATCTCAACCCGGTTCCGGTAGTTGAAACAAAACCCCACAGCGGCGGCGCATTGGCGCTGTTTTTAATCGTCGCCCTGCCCGCGCCGTTCTGCGCGTTTATTTATCACTTCATCGTATGGAGCATGGAGCAAAGCGCCATCGTATCGTTGAGCGCGAAGAACTTCGCCTGGGCGGGAGTCGCCGGTCTCGCTTTGCAGGCGGTCTTGTCGAGCCTGCTCTTCGGCTTGCTGTGGCGCTTTACAAAGGATGAACGCTTCAAGGGCTGGTACGCGGGCATGTTGGGCGCCTCGCTTTTTGGGTTTCCGGCATTGGCGCTGCGTTTTCTCGGCGCGAACAACGACCAGACCGGCTCCATCCTGCAAATCTTTTTTGCGCTTGCCGCCGCGCTTCCCGCGTTTCGTTTCCTAAAACCAAAACTGGCATGGCTTCCCCAATCCGCCCCGTTTGGATTGTTGCTCGCCGCGCTGGGAATGTTTCCGCTGGCGGTCTTTGGCTCGCTCGGCTCGCCCGGGGATACGCTCTTGAACGTATTCGCGGGGCTATCGTTTGGACTGCTCGCCTCCGCGTTGATGGACGATGCGGGCAACGTTCTCCTCAACGGAGTCGGCGCGGGCGCGTTGCTGGCGACTCTCGCTTCGGCGTTCGGGTATGACGGCGGTCAGTTGATTCTCGTCGCGTTGATTCCCGCGTTCGCGTTTGGGATCGCCGCGCTCCTGCCCTCGCGGATATCCGCGGCGCTGGCGGCGGGGTTGCTCGCCTTTGCCGGGCTGGCGTTCTTCGACCCCAGCGAATTGACCATCGTGCTGGGCGACATCGCCGCGCTCGCATTTCAAGCCGTCGCGTTTGGGTTGCTCATCGGCTGGGGAGTCAGCGTCGTCGGGTTGGTTGTGTTTTATATCGCCCGATCAGGCTCCGGCGCGGGCGCGAAGCGCGTCGTCGGATGGACGGGGGCGGCTCTGGCGTGGATCATCCTGCTCGCGGTCTTCATCCTCTTTGGCAACCCCGGAAATTACGGCGACCGTTTGTTCATCATCCTCAAGAATCAAGCGGATCTTTCAGACCTGGACGCGATGACAGACCTCAAGGCGCGGCGGGCGGCGGCGTATGAAACGCTCGTCAAAACGGCAAACATCGAGCAGGCGGGTTTGCGCGGCGCGTTCGATACGGCGGGCGTGAAATATACGCCGTATTATTTGCAAAACTCGATGGAGGTTCAGGGCGGGACTCTCGTGCGTCTCTTTTTGATGACCCGCCCCGAAGTGGATCGCGTCATTCCCAGCCCGCGCCTGCGCGCCGCTCCCGAGGCGGCTCCTTCGCCGGGAATTTTGATCGCTCCGCCCGACGATTACGTTGGATGGAATATCGAAATGATCGGCGCGGATAAAGTTTGGGAGGAGTTCGACGTTCGCGGCGAAGGGATCGTCGTCGGTCAATCCGACTCGGGCGTGGACGGGGATCACCCGGCGATTGCGAAACAATATCGCGGTTACAACGGGAGCGACGATTTCAACTGGTTCGATCCCTGGGACGGCACGACCTCACCCAACGACGAAGGCGGGCACGGCACGCATACGATGGGTTCGATTCTTGGAAGCGGCGGAATCGGCGTGGCGCCCGAAGCGCAATGGATCGGATGCGTGAACTTGAATCGCAACCTCGCCAACCCGGCGTTGTATCTCGATTGTATGCAATTCATGCTCGCGCCGTTCCCCATCGGCGGCGATCCGTTTACCGACGGCGACCCGTCCAAAGCGACGGATGTGATGAATAACTCGTGGGGATGCCCGGAGATCGAAGGCTGCGACCCAAACGCTTTACTGTACGCGGCGAATAATTTGCGCCATGCGGGAATTTTCGTCGTCGTCTCCACCGGCAACGACGGACCCAATTGCGAGACGGTGGCGTCGCCTTTATCGCTGTATGATTCCGTCTTTTCGGTCGGCGCGATAGGTCAGTCCGGCGACCTCGCCGATTTCAGCAGTCGCGGGCCGGTGACGGCGGACGGCTCGGGGCGCGTCAAGCCGGATATCGTCGCGCCGGGCGTGGATATTTTCTCCGCGCTCCCTGAAAATTCCTACGGCTCGAACAGCGGCACTTCGATGGCGGGACCGCACATCGTCGGCGTGGTGGCGTTGATCTGGTCGGCGCAACCCGATCTCATCGGCGACATTGACGCGACCGAACAACTGATCATTGACACTGCGCGCCCATACTCCGGGGATACTTCGCTGGGCTGTTTCAGCGGCGAAAATCCCAGCAACGCCTACGGCTTCGGCGTGGTGGATGTGTATGAGGCGGTGAAGCAGGCGCTGGAGAAATAAAGAGGATGAAATGTGGATATATCTCCTTCAAGGCATCGGGTTCGGCTTCGCCGCCGCCTCGCAGATCGGGCCCTTTCAGACGTTCCTGATCTCTCAAGCCCTGACCCGCGGCTGGAAGCGCGCCCTGCCCGGCGCATTCGCGCCGTTTTTGAGCGACGGTCCGATCGTGTTGCTGAGCGTGCTGGTTCTCAGTCAATTGCCGGAGTGGGCGCAACGCGGCATGTATATCGTCGGCGGTTTTTTCATTTTATATCTTGCCTACGGTTCGTTCAAATCCTGGCGCAATTTCGACGAAACCCTGGCGCATCCCGAACTATCGGGTCAACAGACCATCTTCAAGGCGGCGCTGACAAATTTACTCAGCCCCGGCGCGTATCTTTTTTGGATGTTCGCCATGGGCCCGATCCTCGTCCAGGGCTGGCGCGAGTCGCCGCTCAACGGACTTGGCCTGCTTGCCGGGTTCTATTCCGCCTTCATCTCGTGCCTCATCCTGATGATCGTCCTCTTCGGCGCGGCGTCCCGTTTGGGTCCCAAACTGAACCGGGCGCTGCTGGGAATCTCCTGCATCGCGCTGTTTGGCTTCGGGTTGTTTCAACTGTGGAAGGGGTTGGTCGAGGCTGGAATCTAAACCGCCGACCGGGTCTTTTCCTCCTTCAACAGAAAATCCCCGCCTGCGAGCAGTCCATCCAGGATCGCCGCGATCGCCTCCGATTTCAACAATTCATCCAGCCGGAATGTCTTCAACTTTGTCTGCGTCGTCCGCACCGACGGTTCGAGAAAATCGCCCAGCGGCAGGGACGTGCGATACAACTGATAATACAAAAATCGCCGCGCATTGCGTTTAAATTCCGCAGGGACGTTAATCTTTTCCGCCGTTAAAAACTCTTTCATCGTTCTTTTCGCTTCTTCGACGCTCTGCGGAAAAAACACAGTGGGGTATTGCGTGAATCGCGCCCGCCCCGCGCACAACACTGCCGCGCCCATGATCGAAGCCTCCAAACCGATGGTCGAGTTATAGACCATGACGAACTTCGATTTCAGGATCAACTCGTAGGAACTGAGCGTTTCATCCGGCGGGATAAAAACCACGTTCGGCAGGTCCTTTACTTTTTTCGCTTCGACCCATCCGCCTACGGTTTCGCGGCTGGCTTTGCGGACCCGCAACTCGTCGGGGTGGGCGCGGATGACGAACAAGGTCCCGGGATGTTCACGGATGACTTCAAGCGCCATATCCAGCCAGTCGAACATATCCTCGAAGACGGTATTGGCGTGCGGCTGGCTGGTATCGAAGATGACGTTGGTAAAGATGGGGACGATCTGTTGGAAGCCCGCCGCCTGCTTCAAAAAAGACTCGTCAAGTCCCTTCATGTCCGCCCAAAATTTGACGCCCGCCATTGTGAAATCGCCCTTCGAGCGTTTGGAGAGATAGGCGTCGAGTTTTGCGTTTTGTTCTTCGTTTAGTTCGAATTCATCCGGGATGCGAATCGGATACGCCGTCGCCTCGCCTTCCGTGAAATACGCCGTCGCGGGTTCCAGCCCAACTTCGTGAGTGATGACGCGCAGTCCGCGTTTTTGGGCGACCCAGCGCGCCGTCGCTTCGGGGAAGAACTGTCCGTTGAACACAATCACCGCCCGCGGATTGGTTTTGTCCAGAAATGTTGAAAACTCCCGCGCCACATTCCACGCGGACAAAATATATTCGCGCAAAAGGTAACGCGTATCTTCGTCGTCTTTCAGGTGAT
>CAADGT010000128.1 GCA_900696595.1 uncultured Chloroflexota bacterium | reverse complement strand
CTTCCCCTGCTTGGTAGGCGGCACGTATTTCTTTTTCACTCGGCAGTTGGGTTACGTTCACTGAGCTTATTTTCGCAGACCTTTATCTTTTTGACAACCCGTTACTCGTTTCTCGCTGAGTAGTTACGTTGCAATTCAACAAGCAGAGAAACTTCCATATGTACCAGGAGGAGGTTATGGTTCCAATGGGCGATTGGGCGGACAGGCGGTTGAAAAAACTAAGCGACACAGATAAAGTTCGGGACCCTTCAAAGGTCGGAAGCGGGTTCGGCAAGCGGATTGCGAACTGGATCGGGCGGGAAAAAGCCTATCCTACAAACGTCCTTCATTTGGCTACCGAGACGAAAAATAGAAACCATAGCGCCGTATTCCCAGAGGACCTGCCGGAATGGTTTATAAAATTATTTACGAAGAAGGGCGACTGGGTGTTGGATCCTTTCATGGGTTCTGGCACGACTGTTTTTGTGGCGCAGCGCATGGAAAGAAACGCCGTGGGGGTTGAGATATTGCCGAATTATTTCAAGGTTGCCCAACAAAGCCTGAAACCTCCCGCGGGGACGCAACCGGCTCAATTGGCGTTATTGGAAAGGCAGGGAAAATATGAGTCAGGTAAATCTAAATAAGGTAACGGAATTTGTCGAAGCGCACATCGGGGAATTTCACGAGAGGCGCGCTGAAAGCCTTCGCAGCCTGAAATTAACGCAGGTATTGAAGAGAAAAAACCCATACCTTTTCAAGGCGAAAAATATCGGAGACGCTCACGATCTGGTCAAGGTACTTCTTGACGCCCATCTTTCTTCGCAAGAGGAAACTATTTTTGACGAGTTCCTTGAGCAACTTGCCATTTTTGTGTGCGGAAGCGTTTTTGGCGGAAGAAAATCTTCAGCCGAAGGCATAGACCTGGAGTTTGCGCGGGACGGGGTTTTGTATATTGTTTCTGTGAAATCTGGACCCAACTGGGGAAACAGCGGGCAAATCAAACGAATGACCGATAATTTCAAGCAGGCGAAACGTATTCTCCGAACGGGAAGCAACGCTTTGAATGTTCAGGCTGTAAACGGCTGTTGCTACGGGCGGGAAAACCGGCCCGACAAGGGCGATTACCTGAAAATATGCGGGCAGGCGTTTTGGGAATTCATATCCGGCGACGCCGGATTGTTTGTTGATATTATCGAGCCGTTGGGATACCGGGCGAAAGAACGGAACGAATTATTTCACCTGGAGTACTCCCGAATATTGAATCTATTTACGCAGGAATTCATGGATGATTTTTGCGTAGACGGAATGATTGATTGGGATAAATTGGTAAGATTTAATTCGGGGAGAAAATAGTTTCAGACAGGCCATATCGAGAATTTATAAGTTGTTAAAACTCCTCCGCCCCCTCAATCTTCTCCTCGCCGGATTGACCTATCTGCTCGGCGCGAGTATTCCTCCTTACCTGGGCGAATCTGTCCAGCCAGCCCCCTTCGCCTTGGGACTGGCGTTTGCCTTGTTGAATCAGGCAGGCATGTCGTTGTTATCCGAAGTCTTTCGCCCGCACAACGAGCCGCTGGTTGCGGGGGAGACCCCCAAACAAAAAGAGACTCTTCGCAATAACATGCTGCATCTCTCGATCGGTATGCTCGGGACAGCGGCGACCATCGCCTTCATCTTTCATCTAAACTTTACCCTGACGCTTCCCTCTTTCATCTTTCTGCTTTCATCCTTCATCCTTGCCTTGACCTACTCCATCCCTCCCTTTCGCCTGGTCAACCGCGGCTTCGGCGAACTCATCCTCGCCCTGCACATTGCATACGTCGTCCCGTCCATCGGCTTTTTCTTTCAATCCGGCGAAACCCCCCGCCTTCTCACGCTCCTGCTTCTCCCATTGACCATGCTGGCGTCTGCCTACTTCCTCGTCCTGGACTTTACCGCCTATCCCGAAGACGAAAAATACGACCGCGGATCCATGCTTCGCCGACTCGGCTGGGAGCGCGCCATCCCTTTGCATCACAGCCTGCTTGCCTTCGCCTATCTGCTCTTTCTCTCCGCGCCGCTTGTTGGATACTCTCTGGCGCTTGTCGCGCCCGCGTTTCTGACCCTGCCTTTTGCCCTCTTTCAAATCGTCCAACTCCGCGCTGTCGCCAATGGCAACCCGCCCAACTGGAAACTCCTCACCGCCACCGCCCTCGCCGTCTTCTGTCTCACAACCTATTTTCTGGCTCTCACCTTCTGGCTCCGCTAACCTGCCGCCTGCCACCTGCCACCTGAAACCTGCCACCCGAACCCCCATGCCCGAATTCCTGACTCTCCTCCTGCCCGACCAGGCCCGCGATAAATTGCTCGCGGCTCTTTCCCCGCTGACAGCGGATCCTGAACCCATCGCCTCCGATTCCGCCCTGGGCAGAGTCGCCGCCGAAGATATCCTCGCCCCGCACCCGCTCCCCGAATTCCCCCGCGCCACAGTGGACGGATACGCCGTCCGCGCCCAGGATACGTTTGGCGCAAGCGACTCACTGCCCGCCTATCTCCATCTTATCGGCGAAGTTCCAATGGGGGAGCCGCCCTCGTTTGACATCGGACCCGGCCAATGCGCCCTGATCCACACCGGCGGCATGATCCCCAAAGGCGCCGACGCGGTTGTGATGTTGGAATACACTCAACAGACTTCCGAACTCTCTAAAGACTTCGGAAGTCTGAATGACGAGATCGAAATATTCAAACCCGTCGCCGATGGCGAGAACATCATCCGCATCGGCGAAGATGTCGCCAAAGGTCAAATCGTCATCCCGAAAGGCGCGACGCTTCGCCCGGCGGAGATCGGCGGATTGATGGCATTGGGCATCACCTCCCTGCGCGTAGCCAGATTAGCGAAAGTGGGGTTGATTTCAACCGGAGATGAAGTCATCGAGCCGGGTCAGCGCCCGCAACCGGGACAAGTCCGCGACGTGAACACATACACGCTGGGGGCGTTGATCGAAAAAAGCGGCGGCGTGGCAATCCGCTATGGGATTTTTGGCGACCAGTTCGAGGCGTTGAAAGAGGCGGCGGCGAAGGCGCTATCCGAATGTGATGTGGTCGTCATCACCGCCGGGTCGTCCGCGTCCGCGAGGGATATGACCGCCGAAGTCATCCGGCAACTGGGCGGGCCGGGCGTGCTTGTGCATGGAATCAACACCCGCCCCGGCAAACCGACGATTTTGGGCGTGTGCGACGGAAAGGCGGTCATCGGCTTGCCGGGCAATCCCGTCAGCGCGTTGGTAAACGGATATTTGTTCGTCGTGCCGGTCATCGAAAAACTGCTGGGCGCGTTGCCCAGACCAAAACCTACCGTGCAGGCGAAACTGACCGTCAACCTTCCGTCCCAAGCCGGGCGCGAAGATTGGTGGGCGGTAAGACTAATCGGCGATCGTCAATACCCTTCGGGCACGATGTCGTCAATCGTCAATTATCTGGCGGAACCGATTTTCGGGAAGAGTAACTTGATCTTCACGCTGGCCGCGGGCGACGGCTTGTTGAAGATTCATCCCGACGCAACCGGCTTGAGCGCGGGTGAAATTGTGGAAGTGATGTTGATCTAAAGTCCCTATTCCCTACTCCCTACTCCCTACTCCCTATTCCCTATTCCCTATTCCCTACTCCCTACTCCCTACTCCCTATTCCCTACTCCCTACTCCCTACTCCCTACTCCCTATTCCCTATTCCCTACTCCCTACTCTCTACTCTCTATTCTCTACTCTCTACCCCCCCCCAGGAATCCCCATGCTCCATGAACTCTTCTCCAAACCCGTCGGCTTTTTCCTGATCGTCATGGCGATCATCCTCGTCACGCCGCTGGTCTCCGAACGGCTGAAACTGCCGGGCATCATCGGCATCATCATCGGCGGAATGCTCATCGGCCCGCACGGATTCGGCTTGCTTGAAGATAACGACCGCATCCAATTTCTCTCGACCATTGGACTGGTCTACCTCATGTTTAGCGCCGGGCTTGAGGTGGACATCAACCAATTCATGAAAGTTCGCGGGCGCGCGCTCGTTTTTGGCTTCATCACTTTCATCTTTCCGCAGTTAATGGGCATGGGCTTGGGCTACATCCTCGGGCTGGACTGGCTGGGCATGATCCTGCTCGGCTCCGCCTTTGCCTCGCATACCCTCATTGCGTTCCCCATTCTCACAAAACTCGGCGTGACGCGCAACGAAGCGGTCGCCGTCACAACCGGCGCGACCGTGCTGACAGACATCGGCGCGTTCATCGTCCTCGCAGTCGTCCTCGGCGCGAACAAGGGCGGAATCACCTTCGCCTACTTTGCCCAACTCTTCATCCTGCTGGCGATCTTCACCGCCGTCATAATTTTTGGACTGCCGCGCTTCGGCAAATTCGTCTTCCAAAAACTGACGGGCCGCGCCGTTGAATTCCAATTCGTGATCGTCGCGCTGTTCATCGCCGCCTTCTTCGCCGAAGTCATCGGCGTGCATGAAGTCGTCGGCGCGTTTCTCGCCGGGCTGGCGGTCAACTCGATGCTGCCGCGTCACAGCCCGGTGGCCGGACACGTCCTCTTCATCGGCGAATCGTTTTTCATCCCGGTCTTTTTGCTGTACAGCGGACTCATCACCGACCCGCTGACCTTCCTCAAGAGTCCGCAAACGGTTGTTGTGGCGGCGGGCGTTACAGTCGTTGCATATGTCTCGAAACTTATTGCCGCATGGCTCACGGCGCGAATTTACAAATACTCCAAATCCGAATTCTGGACGGTTTATGGCTTATCCCACGCCCAGGCGGCTGTGACCATTCCAACCCTCGTCATCGGGTTGGAAACCGGACTGTTCGATTCGACGCTGTTCAACGCCGCCATCCTGATGATTCTCCTCACCTCGATCACCTCGCCCCTCATCGTCCAACGCTTCGCCCCGGACCTGAAAACGGATTCTGCCGACGATGAGCAGACTCCACTCTTTGGGCGGATTCTCGTCCCCGTCTCCGAGCCGGGTCACTCCGAGAGTCTGATCGCCCTCGCAAGTCTGTTGGCGCGCGGCTCCAAAGGAAAAGTTCTGGCGGTCAGCGTGGCGCAGGATAAAGGACCCGACGGGGATAACAGCCTGATGATGCACAAGGAACTGCTTGGCAAGGTCAGCGCGAACCTGCACGACCCCGAAGCGGAGATCGAATTCATCCCGCGCCTTGCCGCCACCCACGCGCAGGGAATTTTGCACATGGCGCGCGAGGAAAAAGCCTCGCTGATCGTCATCGGCTGGCGCGGCCGCCGCACCTTCCGCGAAAGCGTCCTCGGCTCCATGCTGGATGAAGTGATCTGGGGTTCGGATACGCCCGTCGTGGCGGGGAAACTCTCCCTGCCGTTGAACAGTATGCAGAGGGTGATCTTCATCGTCCCGGCAAGAGTCGTGCCGCCCATCGCCCTGCGCCGCATGTTGGAGGCAAACCTCGCCGTCGCAAAAGCCTTGAACGTCCCCTTGCTCGTCCGCGCGGACAAGAGTTACGCGCAGACTCTCGAGGCTTTGTTTGCGGCGATCAACCCGGAGCAGGAATGTAAACTGGAGATGTTGAAGGATCAGTTGAAGCCCGATAAATTGGAGCACGAAGCCGTCAGCGATTTCATCATCCTGCCCGGCTTCGGCTCGCGCAAGCGCGTGCAGGATACGCTCGGCAACATCCCCGAACAGATCGCCCGCCACTTCGACGGCAACCTGGCGATTTTGCATTTTGATAAATAAGCCTTCGCGCCGCAAACTTTAGTTTGCTCTCCATGCCGCGATCCACATTTTGACGCGAACTCTTACGCGGGCGTCGGCGTTGGCGGACGCCCACAGCGCGCTGACTTTTTGGTAAAGGCTGTCGTCCATTTTTTCGAAGTCCTCCCATTCTTTTTCGATAAACGCTTTCATCTCGGACGGCGTGTCCCAGACGTAGAAGAATCCGAATTCGCCGTCTTTTTCTTTGGAGAAGAGTCCCAGCGACTCGACTTCGTTCATGGCTTTGAAGGCGGCCTGATCGTCCGCCTTGCCGATGGGCATGTCTTCGAGCCTTCCGGCAACCTGACAGCCGGTTGCGGCGAATGTTTCCACGCTCCAGTTTTCTTCGACGGGGCGCAGGTCAATCAGGGTTCCGCCTGGCTTCAGGATGCGGCGAATTTCTTTCAGAGCATGAACCATGCTCTCGTGTTGAATTCATCAGAGCGACCAGGCGAGGATGGCGATGTCGAAGGTCTCTTTGCGGAAGGGGATGTTGCTTGCGCTGGCGCCCGCGAAGTGGATGTTGCCCGGGCGGGGGGAATCGGCCCGGGCGACGCGCAAGGCTGAATGGTCAGGATCCAGCCCGATGGTCAGGGAGGAGGCGCGGGCGTATCGCCGGGTTAATCTCCCTTCGCCGCATCCAACTTCGAGGATGCGGGCGTTTTCGAATCTCGCAAAGCGGAGAAGCGTTTTTCCTTCGTTGTTTTCGGGGTCTTTTTGGAGCGTCATGGGCGCAGGGTGAGTCGGCGGAAACGTCACGCCTTGAAGATCAGATCCAGGTATTTTTTCAGCATATCGCTCACCAGTCCGCGCATGGGCATGGTGGCCGCCATGCCGTAGACGGGCGCCATGTTCCCTTTTTCTTCGGGGTGATTTTTTACATGCGCCACGGCCGCTTTCAGGTCTGCGATGAAGCGCTCTTTTACGCCGGGCTGGGCGTGGCGCAGGGTGACGGCGATGTGCATACAGGACGGTTTGTGCAATCCGTTCAGACTCCATTTGCGATGCCCCAGCGCTTCGAGGACTTTGTAGATGTCGAGCGAGTCTGAGGCGAAGGCGATGACGAACAGCGGGTCGCCGATGACGCGCAATTCGGGCATTTGTTTAATCTCGCGTTTGATGTAGCCGGCTGTTTCGAGAATCTTTTTGGTCGCGTCGAGGTAGCCGCGCCTGCCGATGGAGGTCAGCGCGGCCCAGCAGGCCGCGCTCAACGCGCCGGGACGACTGCCCGCAAATGTGGGCGAGAAGTACAGGCCGCCGGGCCAATCGCTGGCGGTGTAATACTGGTAATGCCGCAGTTCTTTGTTGCGATACAGAATTACCGATGTGCCTTTGGCGGCGTACCCGTACTTGTGCGTATCCACCGAGATTGAAGTGACGCCGGGCAGGCGAAAGTCGAACGGCGGGACGTTGTAGCCGAGTTGTTCCGCCCAGGGCAGTACGAACCCGCCGAGACACGCGTCGGTATGAAAACCGATGTTCCGCTCTCGCGCCAGTTCGGACATTTCCGCGATCGGGTCAATCGCGCCGTGCGGGAAGGACGGCGCGGAGCCGACGATGACGACTGTGTTGCGGTTGATCGCCCGGCGGACGGCGTCCGTGTCCGCGCGCGAATTTGCGTCCACCGGGATTTTGACCATTTTGATTCCAAAATACTGGCTGGCTTTGTCGAATGCGGCGTGCGCGGTGACGGGGGCGATCATTTCGGGGCGGGTGATGCCTTTTGTGTCGCGCGCCTGGTCGCGGTAGGTTTTCATCGCCAGCATGATGCTCTCCGTGCCGCCGGAGGAGACTGTGCCGCAGGCGTTTTCGCCTCCCAGCATGTTCGCGCACATGGAGACGATCTCCGCTTCGAATTTGGTCGCGCTGGGCCACACGTCCGAGTGCAGGGGGTTGCTCTGCGAGTGGAGCGCGTACACGCGGTTCAAAAATTCGATGTGTTCCGCGTCGCCGTGATAGACCGCGCCGGAGACGAAGCCCTCCTTCCACTGCGCCTCTTCTTCTTCGCGCATGGATTCCATCTCGCTCAAAATCTCTTCGCGGTCGCGTCCGTGTTCGGGCAGGCGGAGGAAGGCGGGGTATTTATCCCTGTACGGCTTAAGCGACGGCTCCAGCCCGGCCATCAGCCCGTCATATTCCCTGTCTATTTTTTCGCGGATGGATGGGATGCGCTTGATGCGCCGCTCCACCCATGCCGCCATCGGCGCGGGCAGTTTTCCGATGTTGTTCATTAAAAATTCTTCGAGGTTCATGCCTGTCCTGTGTTCTAACCCGGATTCCAACGTCTCCCGACTTTGGAGCGCCCGTCAACGTCAGAGGGCGTTGGACTCCGATGCGTTTAACCGCGCGAATATCTTGCGGTTGCTCTCGTACGCCGCCAGAAATTCTTTGAACATCGCGTCGTAAACCTTGCGATGATCCGGGTTGGGGGAGAAGGTCTTCGCCACCGGCGCGCGCAAGGCGATGTCGTCGTAGCGGATGTGTCCGAGCGATGCCGCCGCCAGCAGGGCCGCCCCGCGCAGATTCACTTCGATGGGGTCTTTCATCTGGCGGATGGGGCGGTTCAAAACGTCCGCGATGATTTGACTCCACACTTCCGAGCGGGCCCCGCCGCCGACGAAGTTGATCGCCTCCAGCGGCGCGCCGATGAACTGCTCGACATATTTCAACAGCCAGCGCGCATTGAACGCCACGCCCTCGAACACGGCGCGGATCATGTGTTCGCGGCTGGCGCTGAGCGAGAGGTTGAGGAATCCGCCGCGCGCGAAGCGGTCTTCGACGGGAGTCCGCTCGCCGTAAAGCCAGGGCAGGTAGAGGAGTCCCCCGCTTCCGGCCGGAGTCCGAGCCGCGATCTGATCGAAGAGTTGATACGCGTCTGCGGGTTTTTTCGTCGCCAGTTCGTCGTCGTGAAAGAAGATGTTATCCCGCAGATATTGCAGGTTGACTCCGGCGCATTCCTGCTCGTTGGAGAGCAGGTATTTTCCCGGGATGGCGGACGGCAGGGAGGCGATGTTGTGAAATACATCCGTCTTTTTGTAGGGGACATGACAGGTCATCCAGGACGACGTGCCGATGTAAAGATGCGTTTCGTTGTCCCTCACCGCGCCCGAACCGACCGCCGCCGAGTGAACGTCCGGCGAACCCATGATGACTTTTACATCTTTGCGCAATCCCCAATCCTTTGCGACCGACGGCAGCAACGTCCCCAGCGTAGCGTTGGCGGGGCGCAGGTCGGGCAGTTTGGCGCGGTCGAGCGTGGAGAGGCGGAGCAAACCGTCGTGGTATCGAATCGCGCCGATGTTGCGGTTGTCCGTTACCCAATGCAGGGTGATCGAATTGACCGAGGCGGCGATCTGCCCGGTCAGCGACGCGCCGAGGTAATCAATCGGCTCTAAAAATTTATACGCCTGTTGATAAACGTCGGGGCGGGCATGTTTGAGATATAAAATGTGCGCGATGGGATCCTTGCCGGAGTGGCCGGGGATGCCGCCGGTCAGCCTCAGCCATTGGATTAACTTCCCCGCGTTATAGCCTTCAAATTCCATCCCGCCGCCGCCGACCTTTCGCACGAACGGCTGTCCGCGCGAATCCATCCAGATGACGGCGTTGCCGATGGCGCGTCCGTCCCTGTCCACCGCCACCGTGCCGGACCATTGCCCCGTGATGCCGACGGCGACAATCGCTTCATTGGGCGCAAGCCTTTTTCCGAGCAGGCGTTTGATGGCGATGTTAATTGTCTGCCGCCATTCCTCCGGGTCTTGTTCCGCGCCGCCGTCGGGCAACAGGGTCACGCGGTTTTCTTCAAACTCGCTTCCGAGCAGTTCCCCCTGCAGGGACATCAGCGCAACCTTTGGGCCGGATGTCCCCAAGTCTATTGCAAGGACGTATTTTTCAGACGACATACCCTCTCCTCGATGTTAGGTCTTCGTAAAATAATCTACCCCGTCCCGAACTGACGGTCTCCCGCATCCCCCAGCCCCGGCACGATGTAAGCCCGTTCGTTAAGATGGTCGTCAATCGCGGCGATGTAAATATCAATATCGGGATGCGCCGTCTGCATGGCTTTGATTCCCTCCGGCGCGGCGATCAGCCCGACGTATTTGATGCGGGTCACGCCCCAGCGCTTCAACACTTCCGCGGTCGCCGTCGCCGATCCGCCCGTGGCCAGCATCGGATCGAGGATCAGGCACACAGCCACGCGCGGCTGGATGGGCAGTTTGTTGTAATACTCCACCGGCTTGAGCGTTTTTTCGTCGCGGTACAGCCCGATGTGCCAGACTTCGGCGCTGGGCATCAACTCCCAAATACCCTCCACCATTCCCAGCCCCGCCCGCAGAATGGGAACCAGCCCGATCTTCTCCTGCAATTGTTGCGCGGTCATTTTTTTCAGCGGCGTTTCAATCTCGACCGGCGAAGTGGCCAGGTCGGCCGTCGCCTCGTACGCCAGAAGTCCCGCAATTTCCCTTACCAGTTCGCGGAACTTTTTGGGTTCGGTATTTTTGTCGCGCAGGCGCGAAAGTTTGTGGGCGACCAGCGGATGCTTGGATGCGTAAACGTTGGACATGCGTTGTCTCCTTGGGGTGATTTGTTCGATTATAGCGCGAAGTGATTGAAGTTGTTTCGGCGGGCGGAAAAAACGAATCGGGCGCATTTCGACGAGGGCAAAACCCCGCCCGTCCCATGATAAAATCCCGCGCATGGCAAACAAAGCGTTGATTCAAAAAATAAAAGGCGCGCGCGAATTCTACCCCGAACAGATGGCGCTGCGGAATTTCATTTATGAAAAAGTCCGCCGGGCTTCGCGGGCGTTTGGTTATCAGGAATGGGACGCGCCTTTCATCGAGCCGATCGAACTGTATGCCGCCAAATCCGGCGAAGAATTGGTGAAGAAGCAGTCGTTCACGTTCAACGACCGCGACGGCGAGTTCGTGACCCTGCGCCCCGAGTTGACTCCGTCCCTTGCGCGCATGATCGCGGCGAAACAGGGCGAGTTAACCTTCCCTCTGCGCTGGTGGTCGTTTGGCCCGTTCTGGAGATACGAGTCGCCGCAGAAAGGACGCTCGCGCGAGTTCTTCCAGTGGAACATTGACATGCTGGGGACGGACTCTCCCGAAGCGGACGCGGAGTTGATCGCCGTCGGCGCAGAATTCCTGCGGTCGGCGGGATTAAAACCAGATCGCGCTGTAATCTACGTCAACAACCGGCGTTTGATGGACGCCGAGTTCGACGCTTTGGGCATCCCGCCGGAGAAGCGGCTCGACGTTTCCAATCTGGTGGATCGCAGAACCAAAATGGATCCCGCCAAATGGGACGAGAATGCTCTTGGGCTTGGCTTGGACCAAAAGCAACTCGGCGGCTTGAAGGATATTTTGGGCAATTTCGATCTGTGGAAGAAAAGCGATGAATTGACCCGGCTCTTCTCCGCGCTCGAGGCGTTGGGCGCGAGGGAATACGTCAAGTTCGACCCGAACATTATGCGCGGACTGTTGTATTACACCGGCACGGTCTTCGAGGCGTTCGACACGACCGGCTCGGTCAGGCGCGCCATCTTCGGCGGCGGACGTTACGACAACCTGCTCGCCGATGTCGGCGGACAACCGCTTTCTGGCGTTGGTTTTGCGATGGGGGATGTGGTCATCGGTATCATTTTGCAGGAAGCGGGACTGGTTCCCGAGTTCGAGCCGAGCCCGGCGCAGGCGCTGGTGACGGTCTTCGATGAAAAATTGTGGATGCAGTCCTACGCGCTGGCGGCGGAGTTGCGGAGGGCGGGGATGAACGCGATGGTTTACCCCGAACCTGCAAAACTGCCGAAGCAGTTCAAGTTTGCGGACAGGATGAAGATGAAAGCCGTCCTCGTGCTGGGTCCTGACGAAGCGGAAAAAGGCCTGGTCGTAGTTAAAAACCTGGGGACGAGCGAACAGGAACAGGTCAAGAGAGAGGCGCTTCTTTCTTCCCTCCAAAAAATCCTGGCTTTTAATGTAAAACAGGACTGAGACTTGTTTTACTGAACGGCATCTTATGGTAAAATACCGACCGTTTCCATGGCGGATGTAGCTCAATGGCAGAGCACCTGACTGTGGCTCAGGTGGTTGTGGGTTCGAGACCCATCATCCGCCCAGAAAAAAACTTCCGAAGTCTTCAAGGCTTCGGAAGTCTGCGTTAAGCCGCAGCGCTTTTCATGTAAAATAGCCCTCATGCCCAAAACCATCAACGTGTTGTTTCTTGCCGCCGAAGCCGACCCTTTCATCAAGGTTGGCGGCTTGGGGGATGTGGCGGGAACCCTGCCGCGCGAACTGCGCGCCCTTTCCACGGATGAACTCAAAGTGGATGTCAGACTCGTCCTGCCGTATCATGCGGCGGTAAAGGCGGAGAATCTGCGCCCCGTGGAAATCTTTTCGCTTCCGCGGGGCGATTCCGAAGTCGGGGCGGAGACGTTCGAGACGTCCATTGAAGGGATGCCTGTGTACTTGATCAACGGCGATCCGATCCGGGCGAGCGGCTCGGTCTATTCCTTCGACGCGAAACTGGATACCGAAAAATACGCCTTCTTTTCGCTGGCGGCGGCGGAATTGCCGAAACATATTCACTGGCAGCCGGATGTGATCCACGCCAACGACTGGCATACGGCGTTGAGTTTGTACGCCAACCTGACCAAACGCTGGGAGTCCGGGTCGAAACATGTGGCGGGCGTGATATCGCTTCATAACCTGCCTTTCATGGGCGCGGAGGCGGGCGCGGCGCTGGAAAGTTATGGCGTCAAACTTGCCCAGACCGACCTGCCCGATTGGGCGCGGGTGTTGCCATTGCCGTTGGGCATGTGGGCTTCGGACGCGATCGTGGCGGTTTCGCCCGGATATGCAAACGAAATTCTCGCCGAGGAATTTGGCTGCGGCTTGCAGGGTTTTCTCTCCCTGCGCCGCGACTCGCTGAGCGGAATTTTGAACGGCATTGACGCCGTTTCGTTCGACCCCGCAACCGACAAAGCGCTGGGAGTCAATTACGATTTGGAGAGACTCAAACTCCGCGCGGAGAACAAGGAACTCTTGCAGGGGAAACTCGGACTGGCGCGCAACCCGCACATTCCCCTGCTGGGCATCGTCTCGCGCATGGACGTTCAGAAAGGCGTTGACCTTGCCTTCTCCGCGCTCAAGGGCATGAAGCGCGTCAATTTCCAGGCGGTCATCCTCGGCACGGGCGACCCGAAACTCGAAGAGTCCGCGCGCGAATTGCAGAATCTGTTCCCCGAAAAAATCAAAGCCGAAACCCGTTTCGACGCGAACCTGGCGCGCCAGATCTACGCCGGGGCGGATATACTCCTGATGCCTTCGCGTTACGAGCCGTGCGGTCTTTCGCAGATGATCGCGATGCGGTACGGATGCGTCCCCGTCGTGCGCGCGGTGGGCGGCTTGAAAGATACGGTCGTTCCGAACGAGACCGGTTTTGTTTTCGAGAAGGCGCATCGCATGTCGCTGATGGGCGCGATCAAATCGGCGATCAAGACGCTCGCCGATCGGGAGAAATGGTCCGCGCTTCAACGCAACGGCATGAGCCGCGATTTTTCGTGGAAGGCTTCGGCGAAAAAATACCTCGAACTTTATGAATCGCTGGTGAAATAACATCAGCGGACGCGAAGATTTTGCGCAGTACGACAAACTTCAGTTTGTTTTCGCGCAAAACGCAAACTGAAGTTTGCGGCACAGCCGTGTACGACAAACTTCAGTTTGTTTTCGCGCAAAACGCAAACTGAAGTTTGCGGCACAGCCGTGCTATGACATTCAAACGCTCCTCCGGCATTCTCCTTCATCCCACCAGCCTGCCCGGTCCGTACGGCGTTGGCGATCTCGGCCCGCAGGCATATCGCTTCGTGGACTGGCTCGCCTCGACCGGATGCAAACTCTGGCAGATTCTTCCGCTCGGCCCCACCGGCTACGGCGATTCGCCTTATCAGTGTTTCTCAGCATTCGCCGGCAATCCCTATCTCGTCAGCCCGGATGAATTATTCGCGGACGGATTGCTGACTCAAAGCGATTTGGATTCGATGAAAGACCCGCCCGCCTCATCCCCTTTGGCGCGGCTCAGGGTGGACTTTGGTCTGGTCATACCTAAAAAGCTGAATCTTTTGCTGACGGCTTATCGGCGTTTCAAAACAAGCCCGAAGTCTTTGCGCGACTCGTTTCATTATTTCTGCGCCGAGAACGCTCATTGGCTGGACGACTTCGCCCTGTTCATGTCTCTGAAAGAATCGAACGGCGGCGGCGCATGGAACGGCTGGACCGCAGACCTGCGCTCGCGTAAAAAATCCGCGTTGGATAACGCCAAAAAAGAACTCGCCGAATCAATCGAACGCTATTCCTTTTATCAATTTCTTTTCTTCAAACAGTGGGGCAAACTCCGCAAGTACGCCGGCGAAAAAGGGATTCAAATCATGGGCGACGTTCCCATCTTCGTCGCTTATGATTCCGCCGATGTGTGGGCAAACCCGGAATTATTCTTCCTCGACGAAAATGGCAACCCAACTGTCGTGGCGGGAGTGCCGCCCGATCTTTTCTCTGCGACCGGACAGTTGTGGGGCAATCCGCTTTATAACTGGGAAGTTCACAAAAGAGACGGCTACAAATGGTGGCTTTCACGAGTCCGCTCGGCGTTGCAGGCGGTTGATATTCTGCGTCTCGATCACTTTCGCGGCTTTGCGGGCTATTACGAGATTCCCGCCTCGCATCCCACCGCCGAACACGGACGCTGGGTTCCCGGCCCTGGCGCGGATTTGTTCAAAGCCATTGACGCAGACCTCGGCAACGGAATCATCGCCCCCGGCACGGGCTTGCCCATCGTCGCCGAAGACCTCGGTCTTATCACGCCCGATGTCATTCAATTGCTCGAAGCCTTTGACCTGCCCGGCATGAAAGTCCTGCAATTCGCCTTTAGCGGACCCGACAACCCCTTCCTGCCGCATAACTACGTCCCGAACTGCGTCGCTTACACCGGCACGCACGACAACGACACCGCGATGGGTTGGTTGGCCACTGCGCCCGAACAAGAAAAAGATTTCGCCCTCCGCTACCTCGGCGTGGACGGTCAATCCTTTGCCTGGGATTTGATCCGCGCGGCATGGAAATCCGTCGCCGTCCTCGCCATCGCTCCCATGCAGGATGTTTTATCACTCGATGGTTCTGCGCGAATGAACTTCCCCAGCCGCCTCGGCGGCAACTGGGGCTGGCGCATGTCCGAAGATGATTTGCGCGAAGATCTGGCGGCGGGGTTGCGCGATTTGAATTGGATGACATTGAGGTAATGCTGCTTGAATGTAATTTTGCCATTTGATTACCTTACACTTTGTTTTTAGGACGCGGAAAACGCGGATGAACGCAGATTTTTTTGACAAAACGTCCGAAAAGACGCCTTGAATCCGCGTTTTTCGCGCTCGTCCGCGTCCTGATTTTAAG
>CAADGT010000127.1 GCA_900696595.1 uncultured Chloroflexota bacterium | reverse complement strand
TTAGGAAATGCGCCTGCCGATGAGTCGGTGACCGTCCACGAATGTTCACGAATAAACGAATAGGCGCGCCAACATTCGCGAATTCGTGACTTTATTCGTGGACGGTTCGTGAGGATGGCAAAAGCGCGTAACATGAGTTATTAAATCCGCGCCAGTCCGTGCAATCCGTCAAATCCGTGTACTTAAGAAACGGTCTCGTAAAGTCGGGACGCGAACGAGCGCGGAAAACGCAGATTTAAGGAATTTTTTCAGGCGATTTGTCAAAAAAATCCGCGTTTTCAACGTCCTAAAAACAAAGTGTAAGGTAATCAGCGTTTATCTCTTGAACTTTCTCATGACCCCGTTGAGGATGTAGCCCAATTCGGGGACGCGCATCAGCCATAGAGACGCGAAGTAAGCCGCGCCGCCGAGCGCAATGCCGATGGGGGCAAGGAGCCAGATATTCAATACCCCGCTGGAATTCAAAAAGGCGACCAACGCCAGAGACATGATCCCCGCCGCAATCAACGACGGAATTGCCCCGCGCAGGATGCGACCGCCTTCGATTCCGTTCAGGCGTTTCCGCATTGTGACGAATAACGCCGCCGCTTCGAGAGCAGTGGCAAGCGAGTTTGCCAGCGCAAGCCCGCCGTGCGGCATCCAGCCGATGGAGGCGAAATATCTCGAAAACGCCACGCTGAAAATTACGTTCAAGAGCATGGCGGCTGTGCCGATGATGACCGGGGTCTTTGTGTCATGCTGGGCGTAGAAGGCGCGAGTCAACACTTCCATGATTGAGTGACCGACGAGTCCTGCCGCGTACCAAAGCAGCGCCCATGAGACAATTTGCACGGAGCGTTCGTCAAACTCGCCGCGCCGATAGAGCAGGGAGATGATCGGTTCGCGCAGGACGATCAAGCCGACGCTGGCGGGCAAGGCGAGCAGGATCACGCCGCGCAATGAAGAAGCCAGTGAGGAGCGCATCTCATCCTGTTTGCCGAGCGCGTGCTGGGCCGAGAAGGTCGGCATGGCGGCAATCGCCACCGATTGAGCGATGACAGCCTGCGCCATGATCATCAGCGAGAAACCGTAGTACAAGCCGGTCACGCTTCCGTACGCCATTTGCGATGCGAGCCATGTGTTGACCCAGAAGTTGAGTTGAACGACGGCGACGCCGATCAGCCGCGGACCCATAAGGAGGAGGACGCTGCGGACGTGGGGATTGCGGAGATCGAGAGACCAGAGATCAGCGCTCAGCGATCGGCGGTCAGCGATCAGTTTTAATAACGATGGGATTTGCACAAACAGGTAAAGTATCGCTCCAATTACCACACCCCAGGCGAGACCATAAACTCCCATCGAAGGCGCGAGGACGACTGCGCCGAAGATGATGCCGATTTGATAAAGGGCTGGGGTCAATGCGGGGATCAAAAATATTTGATGAGCGTTGAGGATGCCGACAATTAATCCGCCCAATCCGAAGAGGATGGTTGAGATCAGTTGGATGCGCAGGAGGGAAATCGTCAGCGCGAAAAGGTTTGGGTCGGAGGATAAGCCCGGGGCGAGGGCGAAGCGGACAACCTCCGGGGCGAAAAAAGCAATTAACGCCGCAAGCAGGCTGAGGGTGAGAAGAACCGCGTTTCCAATCGAAGAGGCAAGCCGCCAGGCGGAATCTTTTTCGTCGCGGGCGAGCAATCCGGTAAAGGTTGGGATGAATGCGGAACCAAGCGCGCCGCCAGCGACGAGGAGAAAAAGAGTTTCAGAAACGCGGTTGGCGGCGAAGAAGGCGTCGAGTTCGGGGGATGCGCCGAACTGACGGGCGACGAGAATCCCGCGCGCCAGCCCCATTATTTGACCGAAGAGGATGGCGAGCGCCACCGTCCCTGCGGCGCGCGCGATTTGACGATTTGCATCCATGAAGGTATTTTACTATGCGCGATGGGTTTTACTTTGGGAGCAGGAAACCGGGAGCGAACCCACCCGTTATAATAGCGGGACTATGTTCATTGACCAGGTAAACATTCACGTTAAATCCGGCAAGGGCGGCGACGGTATGGTGCATTTTCGCCGCGAGAAGTATGAGCCGCGCGGCGGTCCCGACGGCGGCGACGGCGGCAAGGGCGGCGATCTCATCCTAGAGGTCAAGCCGATTCTTAATTCGCTTTCGCATTTTCGCCCCAAGCAATCCTTTGGGGCGGAGGATGGCGTAAACGGCGGCGGCTCGCAGATGACCGGGCGCGGCGGCAAGGACCTCGTCGTCCACGTCCCGCCGGGGACTGTCGTTTTCGACGCGGAAACCGGCGCGTTGCTGGGCGATTTGACCGAAGCGGGGCAGCGACTCGTCGTCTGCAAGGGCGGGCGCGGCGGGCGCGGGAATCAACACTTTGCCACGTCGCGCAACCAGGCTCCGCGCACGGCGGAACGCGGCGAACCGCACGAGGAAAAGATGCTGCGTCTCGAACTTAAACTGATAGCGGATATCGGCATCGTCGGCCTGCCCAACGCCGGGAAGTCCACGCTGCTATCCGTTCTGACGAACGCCAAACCAAAGATCGGCGATTATCCGTTCACGACGCTCGAACCCAACCTCGGCGTGGCAAAGATTGACGACGAAGCGACCGTCGTGCTGGCGGACATCCCCGGCTTGATCGAAGGGGCGCACGAAGGCGCGGGACTGGGTCACGATTTTTTGCGTCACATTCAGCGCACGCGGGTTTTGATCCACATGATTGACGGGCAGTCCGAAGATCCGCTGGCGGATTACAGCCAGATCAATTCGGAGTTGTCGCTCTTCGACCCGAAACTCGGCAAAAAGCCGCAGGTGGTGGTGGTCAATAAAATTGACCAGCCCGACGTGAAGGCGCGGTTGAAGGAGATCGAAGCGGGCTTCAAAAAGAAAAAGATAGGGATCGTGACAGCCTCCGCCATGGCGCGAACGAACACGCGCGAGGTTTTGCTGTCAGCGTGGAAAATGCTCGGGGAGTTGCCGCCGGAACAAATCGAGGAAGAGGCGTTGCCGGTCTATAAGCCGGAGGCGGATCCGAATCAGTTCAAAATCCACAGAGAGGACGGGGACAAATGGAGAGTATCCGGCATTGCCATCGAACGCGCGGCGAAGATGACATATTGGGAGCATTACGGCTCGGTGCGGCGCTTCCAAAAGTTAATGCAGAAACTCGGCGTGGATAAGGCGCTGCGCGAGGCGGGCGTGCAGGACGGGCACACGGTCTTTGTCGGCGATTTTGAACTGGAGTGGCAGGAGTAAGCCGGCGGAATCATGAACAAACAGCGGATGATCACCGGCGGTTTGATCGCGCTGGGTTTGATCGTAACGATTGTGTTCGGGTTGAGGACGTTGCACACATTGAAGCGCGTTCACCAGCCCGGACTGCCCTTCGGCAAACCGCCGTCGGCAAACTCGACCGATGTGGAATTGATCCGCGATTGGATGACCGTGCCGTATATCGCCGACACGTATGAAACCCCGCCGGATGCGATCTTTTTCGGTCTGGGGATAACGCCGGAAAAGCACGCGGGCAGAAAAAGTTTGCGGGAATTGAACGATGAGTATTATCCCGACCAGCCGGGGATCGTGTTGCAACAGGTCAAGAACCTGATCAGGGCGTTTCAGACTCAGTCGCCGCCGCCCACTCCCCTTTCCGCCAATCCGCCCGTTCCTGCGCTGGACGATCCCAGCCCATAAAATCCTCGCTTCATGTCTGAATTTCTATTAACGCAAGTCGTCAATTATGGCGCCCCGCTATTGGGCGTGCTTGTTTTCATCGGCGGGCTTGGGGTTCCGCTTCCATGCACTTTGCTGGTCATCGCCGCCGGCGCTTTCGTCCGTCAGGGATTTTTGCCCTGGCATGTCACCGCCCTGATTTCCATCATCAGCGTGATCATGGGCGACAGTCTCAGTTACGCCATGGGGTACTATGCCCGCGAAAAGGCGCTCGACCGTTTCAGTCATACGCGGCGCTGGAAAAAAGCCGAGTTAACTTTTCGTAAATGGGGCGCGCTTTCCATCTTCTTTTCCCGTTTTTTGGTCACGGCAATTGCCCTGCCGATCACTTTGCTTTCCGGCGTTACGCGATATTCCTTCGCAAAATGGCTGAGGTACGACGCTTTGGGCGAAACGGTCTGGATCTTCGGCTATGGCGGGCTGGGCTATCTCTTCGGCAGTCAATGGGAGACAGTCAACGATTTTCTGGGCAACTTTGGCGGACTGGCGCTGGGGGTGGTCGTCTTGATTTTCGGCATCCGGCAGGCGGCGCCTCAATGGGCGAAACGAAAAAGGAGCGGGAGGTAACCGCTCCTGTAATGGGGGCGCGCCGCGCAAATTCAGATTGCTTTGCTGCGAGGAACAAGGCACGGCCGACTGAATTCGGCGTTACGGTTAGTGGCGATGTCCGTCCTCGTGGACGTGACCGTGATCCAATTCATCGTCCGTCGGTTCGCGCAGGGCGATGACTTTGACGTAGAACTCGAGGACGGCTCCCGCCAGGGGGTGGTTGAAGTCGAGTTTGACGGTTTGGTCGTCGAATTCGGCGACGTAGGCGGCTTGATGGTTGCCGTCTTCGTCGGTGACGTACAGTTCCATGCCTTCTTCCAGTTTCAGATCCGCCGGGAATTCCGAGCGCGGGACGTCGGTAAATGCCTCTTCATCGAATTCGCCGTAGCCATCGGCCGGTTGAACCGTGACATTTTTGCTCTCGCCAATCTTCATGCCGGTCATTTCGCTTTCCAGCCCGGGAATGATGTTGCCGTATCCCGCCAGAAACTGAAGCGGACCCGCCTCATCGGAGGAGTCCAGCACCTCGCCATCCGCGGTTAATTTATATTCCATCGAAACGACCAGCCCATCTTTTACGGTATCGAACGCCATGTTTTTATCCTTTTGAAAGTTAATGCGCCCATTGTACCAGCATGTAACGCAAGTCTATAGACTTGCGTTACATGCCCCTCGGATATAATTTCGTCATCCACGATAGAGGAGAGAGGATATTATCAATGAACAAGATACGCGCAAGGGATTTGGGGATTCCATTTGAGGGGGCGCCGGGGGAGTTCAACGCCATCACCGACGTGCCGGGGGTGACGGTCGGTTATTCCACCATCATCGAAGGGACGGATGCGCGCACGGGCGTGACGATCATCCATCCGCGCGGGCGGGAGGATTTCACGCCGGTCTATGCGGGCATTCACTCTTTTAATGGCAATGGCGAAATGACCGGCGCGTTATGGGTGGAGGAAGGCGGGTTTGTGGAAGGGCCCGTCGGCATTACCAACACGCACAGCGTCGGCGTGGTGCGGGATGCAATCGTCAAGTGGGAGGTGAGGAACGGGTTCCGCTTCCAGCCGTGGTGTCTGCCTGTTGTGGCGGAGACGGCAGACGCCTGGTTGAATAACATGGAGGGATTCTTCGTCAAGGAGGAGCATGTCTTCCACGCGCTCGACTCGGCAAAATCCGGCTCGATCGAGGAAGGCAACGTCGGCGGCGGGACGGGCATGATGTGTTATGAATTCAAGGGCGGCACGGGGACATCCTCGCGCAAATTGCCGGAAAATCTCGGCGGGTGGACGGTGGGCGTCCTGGCGCAGACCAATTTCGGCAGGCGGCATTTTTTGACGGTTGCGGGAGTCCCGGTCGGGAAACACCTGCCGACGGATGAGAGCAAATCCAGCGGCGAAGATCCCTACAAAATGGACGACGGTTCGCTGATTGTCGTCGTCGGCACGGATGCGCCGCTTTTGCCGCATCAACTCAAACGGGTGGCGAGGCGCGTTTCCCTCGGCATGGCGCGCACCGGCTCGGTTGGAGGGAACGGTTCGGGAGATATCTTCCTCGCTTTTTCCACCGCCAATCCACAAGCGGCGCGCCCGGACGGGAAGGGTTTATCATCCATCCAAGCGCTTTCCAATTTCAATCTCGATCCGGTCTTCGCCGCGACCGTGTTTGCGACCGAAGAGGCGATCATCAACTCGCTGGTTGCGGCGGAGGATATGGTTGGACATGAGATCAGCGCAAAGGCGCTGCCGCATGAAGAAACGAGGGGGGTGTTGAGGAAGTATGGGAGGTTGATTGAATAGAGGGCAGTAGGGAGTGGGCAGAAGGCAGTAGGGAGTAGGCAGAAAGCAGTAGGCAGAAGGCAGTTTTATGTTGCTATAAATTTCAAACAGACACTTCGTTCACAGGAGGATCTCATGTCGTATGTGGAATTGAAAGGTCATCGGGATTTGAAAGTGTGTCAACTGGCATACAAGTTGGCGATGGAAATTTTTAAAGAGAGCAGGGTTTTTCCAAAAGAAGAGAAATATTCTCTCACCGATCAGATCCGCCGCTCCTCTCGCAGCATTGCGGCAAACATAGCAGAAGGCTTCCGTAAGAGACAATATCCAAAAATGTTCGTCAGCAAACTTGCCGACGCAGACGGCGAAGCGACAGAGACTCAAGTTTGGCTGGATTTTGCAAAGGACTGCGAGTATCTTCAACCTGAAAAACACGAAGAACTCATTAAAGGCTATGAGGAGGTCGGCAAAATGCTTGGCGCAAGGATGTCCATGCCCGAAAAATTCATGCCGCGTTCATTCCGCAAACCCTAATTCCGCCTTCCGCTCCCTGCCTTCTATACACAAACTACTTCACGACCTCTGCCTTCACACTCACATTCAACCGATCCCCAACCTCCTCCAGCGAATCGCTCCAATCGTTGAAATTCAATTGCGGCGGGACCAGCGCCACGCCCTTCATGGTAAACAGCGGCGTCCCGCTCATCGGCGCGGGCGCGGAACTGGTATCCATGCTTTCGATGTTGATGCCGCGCGAGGCGAGAAAATGCGCGATCTCATGGATGATTCCCTCGTGATCCGCGCCGGTCACTTCGATCTCGTAAGGCAGCCAGCCCGCGTATTTCTTCGAGTCCGCTTCGGTCTGAACCATGATAATCTGGCAGCCTTCGCCCCTCAGCGTTTGAAGATCCCTGTCAAGATTTGAGATATTGGCTTCCGGGATGGCGACCAGCATCAGCATGGCAAACTCGCCGCCGAGGCGCGCCATCTTGCTTGCCTCCACATTCCCATCCCGCTTCGCCACCAGACTGGCGACCTGGTCCACCAAACCGATTCTGTCTTTCCCCGTCAACGTCAACACGATATTCCTTGCCATGGCAGGTTCCCTTTCTCGTTGTGAAATATCAAATCCAGTATAGCACAAGCCTCATGGCTTTTTACCCTGCACATGCTCCCGCAAATACTTCCCCGTGTACGACCCCCTGACCTTCATCACCTGTTCCGGCGTCCCCTCCGCAATAAGCTCGCCGCCCCGGTCGCCGCCTTCGGGACCGAGGTCAATGATCCAGTCCGCCACTTTGATGATGTCGAGATTGTGCTCGATGATCAAAACGGAGTTGCCCGCCTCGACCAGTCTTTGCATGACCTCGATCAATTTATGAACGTCCGCGGCGTGCAAGCCGACGGAAGGCTCGTCCAACACGTAGAGCGTCCGCCCTGTTGCGCGGCGAGAAAGTTCCTTCGATAACTTCACGCGCTGCGCTTCGCCGCCCGAGAGCGTCGTGGCGGGCTGCCCGACGCGCACATAACCCAGCCCGACTTCCTGCAACAGTTTCAATTTATTCAACATCTGCGGATGATTCTTGAATTCCTCCAGCGCGTGATCCACAGTCATATCCAGCACGTCGGCAATCGAATATTTGTCGCGGAACATCACCTGCAAGGTCTCGCGGTTGAAGCGCCGGCCGTGGCAAACATCGCAAGGCACATACACATCCGGCAGAAACTGCATTTCGATTCGCAACTCTCCCTGTCCCTGGCAGGCTTCGCAGCGCCCGCCATGCACGTTGAACGAAAAACGCCCGGGCTTGTAGCCGCGCACTTTCGATTCTGGCAACTCCGCAAACAGTTTGCGAATCTCGTCGAACAAGCCGGTGTACGTCCCCGGGTTCGAGCGCGGCGTTCTGCCGATCGGCGACTGGTCAATGTTGATGATCTTATCCAAATGCTCCACGCCCAGAATCTTTTTATGCTCGCCGCCCTGCGTTCGCGCGCCCATCAACTTCGACGCGAGTTCGTTATACAAAATATCGCTCATCAACGTGGATTTACCCGAACCGGATACGCCGGTGATGCAAACCAGCCTTCCCAGCGGGATGTTCACGTCTATATGCTTGAGATTGTTCGCGGACGCGCCCACGATCTTGAGGCTTTTCCCGTTCCCTTCGCGCCTCTTTTTTGGGACCCCGACCTGTTTGCGCCCCGAGAGGTAGAGCCCAGTCAGCGACTTTGGGTGCGCCAAAATCTGCTTGGGCGTTCCCTCCGCGATGACCTGCCCGCCATGCTCCCCGGCGGCGGGACCGAGGTCAATCACCCAATCCGAATCGCGGATGGTTTCATCGTCATGCTCCACAACCAGGACGGTGTTGCCCAGGTCGCGCAAACCCTTCAGCGTTTCGAGCAGGCGCGAATTGTCGCGCGGATGCAAGCCGATGGACGGCTCGTCCAAAACGTAGAGAACGCCCACTAAACGAGATCCAACCTGCGTGGCGAGTCGGATGCGCTGGGCTTCGCCGCCGGATAAGGTCGCAGCGGAGCGATTCAACGTCAGGTAATCCAACCCCACGTTGACGAGAAAATTCAGGCGTTCGTGAATCTCCCGGATGACGCGCTCGGCGATCGTCTTTTGTTTATTGGTCAGCGGGGAACTCTTGCCCGTCAGTTTCTTCACCCATTCCAGCGTTTGCAAAACGGGCCACGAGTTGGCTTGCACGATGTTCACCCCATCCACCGTCACAGCCAGCGCGGCGGGATTGAGACGCCTGCCCTTGCACGACGGGCACGGGCGGTCGGACATGAACTCCGAAATTTTTTCGCGGATGTATTCCGAGTTGGTTTCCTTGTAGCGCCGCTCCAGGTTTGTGATCACGCCCTCGAACGCGCGCGTAAATTTGACCTCGAACCCGCTTGAATTTTTATACGTCATGGGCAATTGCTTTTCGCCCGTTCCGTACAGAATCACTTTTTGCTGTTCCTTCGTCAAGTCGTGAAAAGGCGCGTCGAGGTCTATCTTGTAGTGCTTGGCGGCGGTTGTCAGCGTATGCCAGTAATATCCGCCTTCTTCGCGCGGGCCCCACTCCATGCTGGCAATCGCGCCATCGTTGAGAGAAACGCTGTCGTCGGGGATGATGCGGGCAGGGTCAATCTCCAGCTTGGAACCGAGTCCCTGGCAATCCGGGCAGGCGCCCTGGGGCGTGTTAAAGGAAAAGGTGCGCGGCTCAATTTCCGGCACGGTCGAGCCGTGTTCGGGACAGGCGAGATGCTCGGAGAATTGCAAATCGGTTGAAGGTTGCAGGTTGGAGGTTTTCTGGTTTTCGCTTTCCACCTTCGGCTTTTGACTTTCAACCTTCGACACAGTGAGATATCCCTCGCCAAACTTCAACGCTGTCTCCACAGAATCCGTCAGGCGGGTGAGCGCGGCTTTTTTATCCTCCTTCGAGCCTTCCTGCGAAATGACGAGTCGGTCAACGACGGCTTCGATGGTGTGTTGTTTGTAGCGGTCGAGTTCGATCTCAGCGTCGAGCGAATGGACGGTTCCATCCACGCGGGCGCGGGTGAAACCGGCTTTGCGAATCTCCTCGAAGACGGACTGATATGTGCCCTTGCGTCCGCGCACGAGCGGAGCAAGGATTAAAATGCGCGTTCCTTCGGGCAGGCTGGCGATCTTATCCACGATCTCCTGCGCCGATTGCCTCGAAACTTCGCGCCCGCACTCGGGGCAATGCGGAACGCCCGCGCGCGCGAAAAGTAAACGCATGTAATCGTAAATCTCGGTGACGGTGCCGACCGTCGAGCGCGGATTGTGCGACGTGGATTTCTGGTCAATCGAAACGGCGGGCGACAGCCCTTCGATGTAATCCACATCGGGCTTGTCCATCTGACCGATAAACTGCCGCGCATACGCCGAAAGCGATTCGACATAACGCCTCTGACCTTCGGCGAAGACGGTGTCGAACGCCAGCGACGATTTTCCCGACCCCGAAAGCCCGGTGATGACCACGAACTTGTCGCGTGGAATCTCGACAGTGATATTCTTTAGGTTGTGGACGCGCGCGCCCACGACGCGGATTTTATTGGAGGACATGCAGTTTCCTTAAAGAGGGATGACTATATTTTAGCACATTTGTTTCAATATCAGGCTGTTTCGCTATTCTGGAAAAACTCCCCACCATAGCCCAAGTTACCGCGAAGCGGCCCGGGCGGCTCGAAAAACACTTCGAGACGACGAACATCGGCTCAAACCGCCGCCATTCGCCGGATATTTTTCAAGGGCGTCTCCGGGACAAGGTCACAGCCGGGCCAGACGGCGTCCACCCCCGCCTCTTTCGCCCTTTGAACGGATTCTGCGACCAAGCCTTCGTCTCCCCGACAAAGAGTCTCCACCGGGTCAATATTGCCAAAGAGCATCGTCCCCTGCAATGCCTCGCGCGCCGCCTTGAGATCGGTCGTCTGATCCACCGAGATCGCGTCCGCGCCCGTTTGCCCCAACAACTGAATGGATTTATCCACATTTCCGCACACCGAAAGGACGCGCGGCTTCGGCAGTTTTTCGATCAAGTATTTTTCCGCAGGGAAAACGAACTGCTCGTACTTTGCGGGACCGATAAAGCCCGGCGACCCGCCCATATCGTGAATCGTGATGAAGTCCGCGCCGGCATCCCGATAGGCATTGCCGATGTTCGCGAGGAAAGCGGAGAGGCGAAAGAGCGCGTCCAGCGCCATTTGCGGGTCTTTCTTCATCTCAAGGAATAGATTCTGCGCCTTGCAAATGTAAAGCATCAACGTGTACGGGCCGGGGATCATCCCCGAGATGACCGCCTGCCCGCCGATATCCTTCTTCGCCAATTCAATCGCCTCGCAGATCAACCCAATCCTTCCCCGCTTCCAATCCCCAATCTCCAGTTTTCCAATCTCTCTTGCGCTCTGAAACAACAATTTCTTCACTTGTGGAAATTGCATCTCGTCATCGCCGTAATAGATCAACTCCGCGCCCAACGCTTCGGCGGGAAAACAAATATCCAGCGGCAAAGCCGCCGAAGGCATCCCTGTGGACTTGAAAACGCCCGCCGCCGCCCGCGCCATCTTCGCGGCGTCGTGATGGGATTCGCTCAATTTCAAGCCTTCGCTCGCCAGCCCTGCGGTCGTTACGTGGATCAATCCGCTGAAGGCAGGGATCGAAGAACCCTTCTCCCCGTTCAGCAACTTCAAAATCTCATCGCGCATCCTAATCTCCAATTACGAATTACGCGTCGCATATCTCATAACTCGTAATCAATCGCCAACCACTAATCTCTATTCTCTATTCTCTATTCTCTATTCTCCATTCTCTATTCTCCATTCTCTATTCTCCATTCTCTATTCTCCATTCCCCAATTGCCGCTTACCCCTTCACCGCCTTTACAATCGCCGCGATATGCTCCGGCGTGTTGCCGCAACAGCCGCCGATCACCCTTGCGCCAAGAGCCGCATATTTTTTTGCGTACGCCGCCATGTCTTCGGGGCCCATGTCGTACACGCCCTGCTCGGTCTCCAAATCCATGTGCGGGACGCCCGCATTCGGCTTGACCCACAACGGCGCATCGGGCTTGGCCGCCTGATATTCCTTGACCACCGCTTCCATATTTTCCAGCGTCGTGCCGCAGTTTGCGCCGATCATTGCCGCGCCCATCTCGCTGTATTTCTTGATCGCGTCCTTCGGTTTGAGTCCCATCATCGTGCGCGTGCCTCTGTCATAACTGAACGAGACAACGATCGGCAAATCCGTCATCGAGCGCGCGCCCTCAAACGCGGCGGTCGTTTCCTCGAGCGCGAACATGGTTTCGATCAGCAATAAATCCACGCCGCCATCGGCGAGGGCTTTGGCTTGCTCGGCGAAGGTCGCTTTCACATCTTCGAACTCCAGGGGTCCATACGGCTTGACGAGTCCGCCCACCGGTCCCATCGAACCGGCGACCAGCCCGTTGTTCAACGAAGCGGCCTGACGGGCAATCTCCGCCGCGCGCATGTTGACCTCGGGAGTCCGATCCTGATATTTCGAGTCTTTCATGCGCATACGAGTCCCGCCGAAGGTGCAGGTCAGGATGATGTCCGACCCGGCCCGGGCGAAGGATGAGGCGAGATTCAAAATCGTATCGGGGTCGTCAATGATCAAATCCTCCGGCGGCTTGCCGGGCTTGAGTCCCATCTTTTGCAGGTTCGACCCCGTCGCCCCGTCTGCGACGAGAATCTCCCCGCCGTGCAATCGTTCCAAAAAATTATTCATACCTGCTCTCCTTGTTTCATCCTTCGTCCCTTCATCATGCATCCTTGCCCTTCATAAAATTTTTCGCCAGCGGATCCGCCTTGCGCTTCGGAATCAAATGCGCGATGTGCGGAAACGGCTCGCTCATGTGCGGGAAACTCGTCGCCAGCATAAACTGATTCTGAAATTCCGGGTCGGTCGGCAGTTCGAAGCGCTCCACCGTGCGCGCCACCGCGTCTATCTCGCTGCGTTTTTCCGTGTTCAACAGCGCAATCCGCGCGCCGTCTCCGGCCGCGTTGCCAACCGCATAGACTTTATCCAGCTCGCAATCGGGGATCAGCCCGATCAACATGGCTTTCTCTTTGTCAATAAAACTTCCAAAGCCGCCCGCCAGAATGATTTTATCAGGGCTTTCCATGTTGCTGCGTTTCAGCAGCGTCCGCGCCGCAGTGAAGAGCGCCGCCTTCGCCAGTTGAATTTGTCTCACATCCTGCTGGGTGATCGGGATGTCCCGCCCGATGGAGGTTTCCTGCTCCCAGGCGATCACATACTCCCAGCCCGATTCGCCCTCCCGCACGCGCTTCGACTCCAGATTTTTCCTGAACTTGCCCCGAGAGTCCACGATCCCCGCCCGGAACAATTCCGCCACCGCGTCAATGATCGCCGAGCCGCAAATGCCCTTGACCTGGCCGGCAAACTCCGCGTGATCCGTGTTCCAGCCCTCCACGCCGATCACTTTATATTTTGGCTCGAGCGTATTTTCATCAATGTGGACGCGTTCCATCGCGCCCGGGGCGGCCCGCATTCCATATTCCACATGCGCGCCTTCGAGCGCGGGTCCTGTCGGCGTGGATGTGCAGACCAGACGTTTGCGATTGCCCAGCACAAGTTCCGCGTTGGTGCCGACGTCAATGATCAGCCAGTTCTCATCCTGCTTGTGCGGCTCCTCGGCAAGGATGACCGCGCTTGTGTCCGCGCCGACGAAGGATGCGATGGTCGGCAGGATATGAATGTTGCCGGACGGGTTGATGTGCAGTCCCATCTCCCGCGCCTTGACATCCACCGACCGGTGAATGGTCGGCACATAGGGGGCGAGCCCCAGGTCTCTGGGGTGCAGGTTGAGCAGAATATGGTGCATGGTGGAATTGCCCGCCAGGACCATCTCGTGAATATCGTCCGCCTTTATGTCATGGCGATGGCGCTCCTGCCCATTGCCCGAAGCGGCCTCCTCGTCGGTTGGGGAGCGCTTCGCCGTCGCCCGCAATGAAATGTTGGCAGACTTAATCGCCTGTTTGAGCAGTTTATTCAGCGTGGCGATGATGGCTTTGTGCAGTTTCTCCAGCCCGTCGGGGTGTTCGATCGCGTACTGGATGCGCGACATGACGTCTTCGCCGTACACGATCTGCGGATTCATCTCGGATTCGGCGGCGAGCAATTCGCCGGTTCGCAAATTGCACAGGTACAGCGCCACCGTCGTCGAACCGATATCCACCGCCGCGCCGTAACTGTCTTCGTGGTAGCCCGCCTGCACGGCGATGACCTCCCTGTCGTTGCGCACGGTCACAGTGACGTTCCATTTTGATTCGCGCAGGGTTTTCGCCAGGGTTCGCAGGCAGGCGTAATCAATTTCAAAGTCATACCAGCGCGGAAGGTTTTCTTCGCCGCCGCGCACCAGCCCCATCGAAGTTTCCAGCCCCTTGGCAAGGCGTTCCCAATCCGCAATGGGGCGCTCCAGCGTGGGCGGAGCCATTGAGACCAGATATTTGCGAATCGCGGGCTTGACCTCAATCGCACGATTGCCCGCGCTTTTACGGACAATCTGCTTGTTGCCGCGGCTTTCCTCCGGCACATTGATCAGCACGTCGCCGCAGATGCGCGCCTGGCACGAGAGCCGCACCTGCCCGATCTCCCAGCCTTTGGATTGTAATAATTTCGGGCGTCGCTCAAGGTAGGCGCGTTCCTCCGTCCCAACCGGGGAGAGGTTCTCGCGGCTGGAATCAATATTGTATTTCTCGAAACGCCCGGCTTCCACCAGCACAATGCACTTGCCGCAAGTGGCGTTCTCCGCGCAAATGGACTCAATATCCACGCCCAATTCCCGCGCCGCCGTGCGGACAGACGTACCTTCGTTGACCTGTCCGCGCCGCCCGGACGGTTGCAAAATGATATTATGTTTCTTTGTCATCAATCACAATTCTCTATTCTCTATTCTCTAATCTCTATTCTCTATTCTCTAATCTCTATTCTCTAATCTCTATTCTCTATTCTCTATTCTCTATTCTCTAATCTCTAATCTCTAATCTCTATTCCCTATCCTCTAACCCCGCCCTTTTCTCGGAATTTCCACCCGCGCGGCTTCGGCTTCCAACTCTGCCAGAAGCGCCTCGGCAACTTCCTCCGCCGCGCCCTCGCGCTCGACCCAGCCTCCGCGTTTGTATTCCTTTGCGTAATCGGACGAGGAAGTCGCGCCGATCGCCATGGCATAGGCGTCTATTTTATTTTGAACTTTTTGCGAAAGTTCCTTTCTTATCGTCTGTCCATCCGCTTCCACCGTAAACGACTGCGGAATATCCTTCCAATACATCACGCGATACTTTGCCATTAATGAGTCACCTTTCAATATTGAGTTGGACGGTCTGTAAAATCTTCCAATTTCGCGCCGGAGTTGGGATACTTCAGACTCCGGGTCGCGCGTAAAAACAAGGCGGGGGAGAGCCGCGCAGAATTATATATAATTCCAGACTTGGGATTCTACGAGAGGTTTGAAGGTTGGTCAATGAAAAAATTCTTCGGCATGGACTGGCTACAGGGCGCGATTCTTTCCCCACAAAATTAACCAGACCGCAAACGCGGCAAACACGAGAAGCAGGGCGATTCCCGTCTTTGACCAGCGAAATTCCTTGACGAAGGTTCGGTCAGGATATGCGCCGAAGCCGCGCGATTCGATGGCGAGGGCGGTGTTCTCCGCTTTGCGCAATCCGTTGACAATAACGGTGAACATATATCTCTGCCACAGGCGGAAGCGATGCTGGAGCGGCGAGCGCGAGGCGCGTCCGCGGATGGCGTGGGCGGCTTTGACGGCGTCCACCTCCTGTTGAACGACGGGGAGGAAGCGCAGGGCCATGAAGACGGTGAAGGCGTAACGATACGGCATCCCAATGCTGACCAGCCCCACCATTAAATCGCGGATGTCGGTCGTCCAGATCAAGATGAAGGACGCCAGCACCATGATGGTGATGCGGAAAAAATACTGCAAGCCTTTGTCGAAGCCTTCCTTGCCAAAGTCCATGCCTGCGATTGTGACAGTTTCAGCGGAAGGCGCGGTGAACAGGTGGACGAAAAACAACAGCGACCCCATGATCAAAATGATGGGCGTCGCCTGCAAGACAGTTTTAAGCGGAACGCGCGCCAGCGCGATCATCACGAAAATCACGGCGGCGAGCATGATGGCGCGCGCGAGGTTGCTTTCAAGTTGGAAGGTCGTCAGAATGACCAGCAGCGCCCAGAGTAATTTGCTGAGCGCGTCCATGCGGTTGAAGAACGAGCCGTTTTCGATGTAGCGCAGGGAATGTTCGCTCATTGCATCGCTCCGATGAAATCGTCCACGGTGTTCAAACCGTCCGGCACGGAGACGCCGCGTAAACGCAAGCCGTCCACTAAACGGCGCAGGGAGGTCGTCCGCAATGAGGCGCGCTCGATCAACCCGGGCGACTGGAACAACTCATTCGGACTGCCGTCGAAAATCTTCTCGCCGTTCGCCATCACAATGGCGCGGTCAATGTGCGCGTCCACGAGGCGCATGTCATGCGTGATCATCAATACGGCGATGCCTTCTTCGCGCAGTTTGTTGATCAAATGAATCAATCTTTCGGTCAGGCGGCGGTCCTGCCCGTAGGTCGGTTCGTCCACGATGAGCAGTTTTGCGCTGCCGCCGATGAGCATGGTCGCCACGCCGAGCCTGCGCTTTGCGCCCGCGCTCAACGAGAACGGATGACTGTCGGCGGCGTCGGCGATGTCGAGGCGGGCGAGCATTTCTTCCACGCGTTTGTTGACGACTTCTGCATCGTCCACGCCTTGCGCGAGCAGGCTGTACGCCAACTCTTCGCGGACGGTGTCGCATAAAAATTGATGTTCGGGATTCTGGAAGACGAGCGCGATGTGATTCGCCAAATCCTGGACTTTCCATCGCTTCGCGCTGCGCCCGAACATGGTCATTTCGCCCGCGGTGGGCTTTTGCAACCCGACAAGGAGTTTGCTCAACGTGCTTTTGCCCGCTCCGTTTTGACCGACGATGGCGACGATCTCTCCCTGCTTGATGTCGAAGGAGACTCCGCGCAGGGCTTTGAAGTTGTTGCCGTAGACGAACTCCACGTTGTCGGCGCGGATCAAGGTCTCGGGTTCAGCGACCAGTTTTTGGTCGGGGGAGGAGGCGCGGAATTTCGTTTCCGAAAAAACAGTCACGGCTTCGTCCACTGTCAGGGGAACGGGTTTGTCGAATTTTCCATCCGCTTTGAGGCGCAGGCCGATCTCGGTTGGTTCGGGCAGCCACACGCCGAGCTCGAGCATTTTGTCGCCGTGTTGGGCGACGATGTCGCGCGGCGCGCCTTGGGCAAGGACGCGGCCTTCGGCGAGCAGGATCATGTCGTCGGCTTCCGCCATGAATTCGTCGAGGTCTTTGGTGACGAGCAAAACGGCTTTGCCTTCGTCGCGCAGTTTGAGGATGAGGCGGTGGACGGCGTGGGTGGCGGCGGGGTCGAGGTTGGCGGTGGGTTCGTCGAGGATGATGAGCGGCGTGTCCATTGCGACGACGGACGCCAGACCAAGTTTTTGAGTCTGTCCGCCGGAAAGCGCCCAGACGAGATTTTTTCGCAACGCCTGCAAGCCCACAAAGTTGAGAGTCTTTTCGACGCTTTCGATGATCTGTTTGGGGTCGCGGCGTAAATTTTCGGGACCAAAGGCAATTTCATCTTCGACTTTGAGCGTGGCGAACATCCACTCGGGGTCTTGAAACAACATGCCTGCGGATTGCGCCAGTTCCTGCACGGGGGTTTTTGAAGCGTCGCGCCCATTGACGTTGATTGCGCCGGTCAATTTTCCTCCGAGGATTTGTGGGACGATGCCGGTGAGCGCCATGCAGAGCGTGGACTTGCCCGAACCCGAGGGACCGACGAGCAACGTAAAAGCCCCGCGCCGGATGGTGAGGTTTATATCCATGAGCGCGGGGGCGGTTTTGCCGTAATGTTTGTATGTGACTTGTTCGCAGCGAACGAGCGGTTCCTGGAGTGTTTGATTCAATGAAGACTCGCGTAATTGTCGTCATTGCGAGGGCAGTGTTCTTCCGCCCGAAGCAATCTCGCAAGATTGTCGCTGAGATTGTTTCGTCGGGCTGTCGTCCTCCTCGCAATGACGGAAATAAAAACCTACTCAGCCCCGCGCCGTGTTGCCCGCAAGAGACCTGTCCTGGCGATCATCGTGCCGAGGAAGTAGCCGAGCAGACCCGAGAAGATGAAGCCGGAGATGAGGTTGATGGGGGCGGCGATCAGGTAATCGGTGAGCGACGACCAGCCGTAGAGGATGAAACTCCACAAGGTGCCGAACTGCGACGCGCCCGCGCCAGCGAGTCCGAGCGCCAGCCAGCCGAACTTGCTGTACATGCAGAATGCCATGACCACTTCCGCGCCGATGCCTTGCGAGATGCCCCAGCCCAATGTGGAGAGCCCCGCCTGGTTGCCGAGTAACGCTTCCACACTGGCTTCGATGATGCCGATGATGAGCATGGAGCCGGATTTGCGGACGAGAAAGTAGGCGAGGATATACGCCCACATGAACGTCCCCTGCAGGGCGGCGCCGTAGATCGGGCTGACGGTGTTGGCGGCGTACCAGACGTTGCCCATCCAGGTGTTGATCACGCCCGCGAGCGCGCCCAATACAGCCATGATGACGAGGTCGGAGGTGGTGTAGTTGAAATTGAATCCGCCCTTTTGGGTCGGGTCAGACTTGACGGTCTTGACGACGAAGCCAAGCGCGACAAGGATGGCGATGTTGATGGCAAGGATTACGGGGGTACTCATATCTCATTCCTCTTTTCAAATTTGGTTTCGCAACAGGGCGCGCCCTGAGATTGCGTTACAGATATAAACCCATTTCCTTCAATTCGGTTTTGACTTCGTCATACATCTTCTGCCAGAAATCCAGCGGCCGGATATTGACTGTGTCATACACTTCGTCAAACGGTTTGCCGGGGTTGCCCTCCTGCGTGAAGACATGCTCATATTTCGGCAACAATTGGAGGACAAACTGATTCGCTTCCTTGAGCGACATCTTCATGCGATGGGCCGCCAGCGCCGCCTCCGCCATGAGCCGCGCTTCCAGCCCCGAACAGTGGGGGGCGTTGCCATCCGCCGCGCCGCAGCCTTCGAGGTGCGCCCCGCTCGCTGCGTTGACAATGGCGTTGGCGGCGGTCTCGTAAAGCAGTTCCTTCGTGCCTGCGCCGGATTTCGGGTAAATATCCGCGACGATGACGGCAGGGGCGTGACGGGCAAAGGCTTGCGCCGTGGCGTTGATGACCCACAAAACCTCCCGCGTGGAGGTGGCGACGTGCCGCACATGAATGGGATGCAGGATGTGATAATCGGCGAGGCAGGTGATGTTTGCGGCTAGAAACGAAGCGACGTTCACCACCGCCGAACCAGCCGGTCCGCCGCCCAGCCCGCCGACGATGACGCACGGCAGGGAGGCGTTGATCATGCCGTATTCCAGCGAATTGACCGCGCGCGAGATGTTGCGATGGTCCATCTTTAGTTCGTTCAGGAGCGGGACGAGGTGCGAATCGCACTTCCGCAAATAATCGGGGTGCGCCGCTGCGAGATCGCCCAACTCCGAGACGGAACTCTGCGCCGCCAACATGCCCATGCCCGCGCGGCCGACGCGCTTCAGTCCCTGACGCATGTACTGCAACTCGCGCCGCGTGGAGACGATTTCGATGGGGTTGCCCGTGCGGACTTCGCGCCCGTCCACTTCGACGAGCGTGCCGCAGGTGGCGAGGTCTATCAGCGGCTCCTGCATGTATGACATGACATTGGCAAGGAAGATTCGTTCGGGAACGGGCGTGCCCGGCGAGCCGCCGAAGAATAGCGGGGCGCGCTCGTCGTGAAGATGCCGCGCATACAAAGTCCGCGCATCCTTGCCTTCGCCCATGACGATTTCCTGCGGCATGTTGCGGATGCCGTCGTCAATTTCGTCCTGTGAAAGTTTAATTATGCGCTCGGTGGTTCGGCTGTACGCGCCCAGTTCCACCGCCATTTCATAACCGGCCTGCCAGATCGCTTCGGAAAGCGCGTCGTCGTCGGTGACGAGTTCCTCCCTGTTCCATTCCAGTTTGTATTTTTTCACCAGACGGCGCGCCGTCATGGCGACTTTTTCCAGGTCCCAATTTTCTTCGGTGATGTAAGGTCCCGTGTGGGCGCGGTCGAGGATTTCGAGATAGTTCAACATGCGGGGCTCCAGCTGGTTTGGGCGAAGATAAACGCGCAGTTTCTGCGCGTTTATGCCCTGGACTGAACTTTATCGCGGGCGAGTTTTACAGCGTCTGCGGCGTTTTTCGCCGTGCCGTCTGCGCCGATGGCGCGTGCCCAGGTGTCGGTGACGGACGCGCCGCCCACCAGGACGATGTACTTTTCGCGCAGGTTGCGCGCTTCGAGCAGTTGGATCAGGTCTTTCATAAAAGGCATCGAGGTGGTCAGCAGGGCGGAGAGGCAGATAATGTCTGCGCCGATCTCTTCGGCTTTGTCAATGATGGATTTGATCGGCACATCCACGCCCATGTCGGTCACTTCGAAACCCGAGGCGGTCAGCATGGA
>CAADGT010000126.1 GCA_900696595.1 uncultured Chloroflexota bacterium | reverse complement strand
CGGGCGACCTGTTCGTGGATACGAATAAATCCATGGAAGTGTATCGTCGCTGGCTGGCGATGACCCGCCCCGCCGACAAAGTCAGCCCCGATGGCACGCGTCGCCCCATGTGGTTGGCTCGTCCACTCAAGCCGACGAAGGAAGCGTATAAGTTGCCGAAGTGAGTCCTCTCTCCCTTTGGGAGAGGGTTAAGGTGAGGGCGAGTCCGCTTTAGCGGGCTTCGTAGGAATAGCGCGGGGGTTCATCCCCGCGCGGCGCCAAGGCGAGATAAATGCCCGAAACGCTGAATCGCTATCCCCGCGCGGCGCCGAAGTGTAACGAAAGCCTCACGAAGCAAAATCCGCTGCGGGTGTAGACTCTTTCAGCGAAGGAAAACCTCAAAGAAACGGAATCAACTTCCAGTTAAGAACGAAGCGGTTCGTCATCCGGAAAGAACATCTTATGCCAGTCAAATCCACAAAAGAAAAATCCAAACCCGCGAATGAATTTCCCGAAGAACCGGTGTGGACGTATCGCGGCTATCAACTGAAATCCAGCGAGTTCGTCACGGCGATGGTGCATTTCTTTCGCGCCGAAGTGCAACGCGCCAACGTCTGGCGGCAAAGACTGGACACGACGACAAATTGGGCGGTGGTGGTGACGGGCGCGACGCTTTCGATTGCGTTCAGCCAGTCGAACGTGCATCATTCGGTTGTGTTGCTGAATACGCTGCTGGTCTTGTGGTTTTTGTTCATCGAAGCGCGGCGCTATCGTTATTATGAATTGTGGAGCTACCGCGTGCGCCTGATGGAGACGGATTTTTACGCCGCCATGCTCGTGCCGCCGTTTCATCCCTCGCCGGAATGGGCGGAGAACCTCGCGGAAAATTTGCTCACGCCGAGTTTTCCGATCTCGATGTGGGAAGCCTTTGGTCGAAGACTGCGCCGGAATTATTATTGGATCTTTTTGATCCTGCTCGCTTCGTGGTTCGCAAAAATTTATCTGTTCCCACAATCGCCCGCCAGCGTGGAAGAGTTCATGGCGCGCGCGTCGGTGGGACCCATCTCCGGCGAGATGATGATCGGGCTGGGGTTGTTGTTCTATGTCTTTCTCGCCGTTTTTGCGATAGCCACCATCAACATGACTCGCGCCACAGGCGAAGTGTTGCCGCGCTTCGGCGACGAGACCGCGCCCGCCGCGCCGTCGGAACAAGGCAAACATACCGGCTTGCGCGCGCTGCTTGTTCCTCGTCGCAGGCGCAGGCAGTTGCTGGCGCTCATCATCACGGACAAAACGCAGGCGGTCTCGAACCGCATCCTGACCGATTTGCATCGCGGCGTGACCGCCATGCCGGGCAAAGGCATGTACACCGGCAGGGAACATTCCGTGTTGATGTGCGCGCTCACCATCACCGAGGCGCATAACTTGAAAGCGGCGGTTGCGAAGGAAGACCCCAAGGCGTTTGTGATCGTCTCCCCCGCGCAGGAAATTTTGGGCGGCGGTTTTGCGCCGCTGGAGGAAAAATAGATCGGACTCGCCGCCGGGCGTCGTCTGCCGTACAATATGGGAATTCCATTCGACGGAGCGCGGCTCATGACTCAGCCCGGCTTTTTTTCCGCCCCCCGATTTGATTCTCTCGATGAAATTTTATCCGCCATTCGCTCGCTGACGGACGATCCGCTGGCGGGCGCAGGCACGAACATCGTCATCAGTCGCGGAAATCCCGATGCGAAATTATTGCTGATCGGCGAAGCGCCGGGCCCACAGGAAAACATCAAGGGCAAACCGTTCGTCGGTCCCGCCGGGCAGTTGCTGGATAAGATTTTGCAAGCCGCAAACTTCGACCCCGAACGCGACGTTTACATCACCAATTCCGTTTTTCGTATGCCGCCCGGTGATGATGGCAAATCCTTCCGCAAGCCAAACGACAAAGAGATCGAGTTCTACCGCCCCTTCGTCTTCGAGATCATCCGCGCTATGAATCCGCTGGTGATTCTGCTGACCGGGAACGTGGCTTGTCAATCTGTCTTGCAGAAGACCGGCATCACGTCCCTGCGCGGCAAATGGATCGAACTGGACGGGCGCTGGCTCATGCCCATCTTTCATCCTTCTTATTTGTTGCGCAATCAATCCCGCGAACCCGGCTCGCCCAAATCGCTGATGTGGGAGGACATCCGCGAGGCGAGAAGGAAGTATGACGAGTTGCTCTCCCGGTAATGAAAAAATATTGACAGAGAGCATTGCAATCATGAAAGGAAGTTAAACTCTTTACAAGAATGAAAACCTAAGCCGTTGCCCGGATATGTCGCCTCGGAGTAGAATGACAACCTCAACACCAACGCAAAGGAGAGAGTACGATGAAAAAGTCAATTGTTTTTGCCGGGCTTATCATGATTTTTGCGACAATGGCGTGCGGTGGTTCCGCGGCTCCTGCCGCTACCGAAGCGGCTCCGGCCGCCACCGAAGCAGCTCCTGCCGCGACCGAAGCGCCCGCCGCTACCGAAGCGCCTCCCGCGACCGAAGCGTCTGCTGAAGATCCGACATTCTTCACCGAAGATTTTTCGGGCGGGATGGATAACTGGTCGCAGTTCCAACTCGGAGACGGCGCCGATGAAACCAGTAAATTGAGCGTGACCGCCGGCGATTTCGGAGTAAACGTCGCCATAAATGCCGAGCAAATGTTCGCCTACTTTCTATATGTCCCTTATACCTATGAAAATGTGGGACTCAAAATGAAATCAACCAACAAAGGCGCAAATTCCTACCAGACCCTCCTGGTTTGCCGCGCAACCGACTCCGGATGGTACGAGTTTGCCATGCAGAACGATGGGTTGTGGTATCTGTATGCCTTCGATGCTGCGGCTGGCAAGTACAACCAGATAGGAAACGGCGGCGCGACGAATATCAAAACCGGCAAGGAGACCAATGAATTCGGCATGGATTGCGTTGGCGACCAGATCCATTTATTCGTCAACGGCGAGGAATTGACAGGCAGTCCGGTCAAAGACACTACCTTCTCCGAGGGACAAATCGGCTTTTCGGTCGCCTCCTTCGATGTCATCCCCGTCAATGTTGATGTGAACTTCCTGGAGATCAGCGAACGCTAAAGACTTCTCCTGCCAGGCATCCAGAATGAGCGCCCTCTGCAACCGGCACGGGGGCGCTTGTTATTTTCCTGCATCGCAACAACGCGCCTGCCGAGAACCGAGGGCCAGGTCTTAGAGCCCATCCGGTTAACCCTGCTTCCGGCGTCTGGAGCGTTATTCGGATAGGCTCTTAGAAACGCTCTCTTACTTAGAGCGCGCAAGTCCACGCCGCCTTGACGGCGCCCACGCTGGATGCGCGAACAAAAAGCCGCCCGCTAAAGTGCGGGCGGCTTTTGAAACGAGCGGCAATGCTTCCTACGGTTGTTGCCAGGCTAGCGAGCCGGACATGCGATAGTTTTCGGCGAGCATTTCCAGGTCCATGATATTTGTCAACCCATCATTGCTCAAATCGGCGGGCAACGGGGCAAAGACGTTGTAATTCATGCCCACCGTGAGCGCGTCGAATTGATCAATTGCATTATTCTTGTCAATATCCCCTGCGGGAAGAGCAATTGGGGCGAGCGTCGTGGTCGCGCCTTCCGCTAATGTCACGCTTCCTTGCGCGCTCAAATGACCTTCGGCAGATGCGACCACCGTGAACGCGCCCGCCGGAGCGTTCAAATTGAAGGTTCCATCAGGGTTGGCGGTTGCAGTGGCGGCTAAAGTCGCATCCGGGTTGAAAAGGCTGATCGTGACAGGTTTGCTGGCGATCACTTGCCCGGCGAGCATCGGCGCGGAAAGCGGAGTCGCTGTGGGCGCAGATTGAAGTATTACGGTCAGCGAATCGGGAACGGAAGCGATATCTTCCAGGCTGCCGCCTCTTGAAACTTTCGCCTTGCATTCGACGGAGGACGAACCCGGCTGCAACCCTGTGACGCTGAAGGTAAAGGCAATTCCATCCATATTGATCATTCTCCCGTTGCTGCCCGCGACGGCGAAGATGAAACTTCCAGATTGCGCGTTATTGTAGGCGGAGACGGGATCGACTCCGAAAATTTGCCCGATTTGAACGTTTCCGACTGAGACCTGGTCGGCGGCGTAAAAACATGTAAATTCGACTCCGGCTACGCCTTCGGCAGGCAGTCCGTTTAGGCTGATGGAGACCAGACCCGTTTCGCCTGCCAATATCGTATCGGGTTCGACGACAGCGCTTACCGACATTCCACTGGGCAGGGTGGGCGGAATGCTTGTAAACGTGGGCGCGACAATGGGCGTCGGCGGCTCGGGTGTGGATGTCGCCTCTGTGGCGGGCGTGACGATTCCCGTAGCCGTATAAACGGGCGCAAGGGTGGCGGTGGAAGTAATCGGCGGGACGGACGTTGAAGTTGCCGGAGCCGTGTTCGTCGGCACAGGCAAACCGGCAATGAGCGCCGCCTCCTCCGCCAGGTAGTCTGGCAGATTATCCCAGGGGTTGCCGGGGGTGTCGCTCGTCGCATACACGTAGCCAAACCTGCCTTTTGCCTCGGCGACAAAAGAAATCATTTGCTCGCGGCTGGCGCCGAAAGCCAGCGCGCAAAGTTTTTGAGGGTACATCCCACCCCAGGTCGGGTACGGAATGGGCGAAAGGGGCGCGGATTCGAAAATACAAGCCGCATCCGAACGGTTCATGTAGGCTTCCGTCGTCATTGCGCCGGGATTGATGATCACGGTCATACCCTTGGAGCGGATGTAATTATAAAGTTCGGCGTAATATGCCGCTTTGTTGGCGTCGTTCGTATTGTCCGCCTCGTCGAGAAATATCCCGGACGGGGCATACCATTGTTGCCAGGTGTCAATCTCGGTTTTTACGGCATTGATATTTCTCGTTCCATAACTTGTGGAGACATATCCGAACACTCCGATCCCCGCGCTGCGCAATGAGGCAATGCCATTTACAAACGAATCCCGGATCGTCGAACCTACTCCGTTATTCGGATTGACGATCGCGTCAATCACGCCGCCGACGTTGGAGGAAACAACCTGCCCCCAGTTCGAAGGCGCAGTGTAAAGCGGAATCAACATGCGCGTTTGCGCCGGAGGAGGGGGCGGGTTGGTGGATGTCGGGGCTGGCGGATTTGTCGCCGTGGGAGTCGCCGGAACCGGCGTGGCAGTCGGCTCAGCCCCGTTCACAAAGACGTTCGAGTCCTCAGGCAGATTGACCGTTGAAAAGGTCTTGAACCCGCTGACGGTATTGTTCTCGAACCGGTTATTTTTCGACCGGCAGTCGTGCGGATACATGTATCCCCAGTCCGGGTTGGAGGCATCGCTTTCCAACGGCATGAAATCCGAGAAGTTGCAGGGGTAGGCGGTCGTTCCATCCGCCCAGGAACGGACGACAAATGCCGTTTCTTCGCCGCTAAGCTGATTGTTTCGGATCGTGTTGTTATCCCCGCCGAAAAACGAAATTCCATTGACCACCCCGGTAATGACGTTGTTTTCGATCAGATTGGCGTCCGCCAGATCCCATTCGAAAAAGATTCCGATACAGCGGGTGGAGGACAGGCGCGTCAACTTGTTTCCGCGCACGGTATTATTGTTGCCGAGCAGATTCAGCAGCTGGCAACCATACGTCGAGTTGTAGTCGTTTGTCGCCTTGATGATTTCATTGTTTTCGATGCGGTTGCCGTTCCCATTAAACTGCATTCCGCTTTCTCGATAATATTCATATACCCGGTTATCGTGGACGTACCACCGGTCGGCGGAGGTGTTGCCGTTGTTTACCTTGCGCTGAAATATTCCGTAGGCGACTTTGATGAAATCAACCCCCGCAACCTCCCAGTTGTCGCACTGATATGCCGCAATTGCGGGGGCGATCCCAAGTCGCGCGCCCGTCATGACGATGCCCTTCGACGAAGTTACCCCATCGAACGCCTGGGGCGGCACGTCTGTGCCTATGATACGGATGTAATCGGCTACAGGAGAGACTTGCAGACACTTGATGATGTAGTTGCCGGATTTGCCGCTATCCGCAGTCAAAACGGCTCGTTCGCCCGGGTAGTTGGTGATCGTTATGGGCTGGCTGGCTGTGCCGGAGTTGGCGAACTGCCAACCGGTCGCAGGAGCCGCATAGGTTCCGGCGCGTATGTAGAGAGTGTTCCCCGCCTTGAGTGTGGACAACGCTTTTGCCAGGGTTTTGAAGGGCGCCGCTTCGGTGCCGGCGTTGGCGTCATTGCCGGATGGCGAGACGTAATAATTTGTCGGCGTTTGAAGCGCGGCAACAGAAGGGATATTCCACAGCGATGAGGCAGTCAGCGCAATTAGGGCGATAATCCGAAAGAATTTTTTAACCATTATCTTTTCCTGTCTCTAAATAATACAGCGCAAGGTCGCGCAGGAGTCCCAGCCGAGGGCGGCATTGGGAACGCCTTTGCGCTGTATGGTAATTTGGCTGGTGTTGGCGGGGAAGAAGGGAAGGGATTGATAAAGACCAGCAATCTCTTTGAAATCCTTTTGAAAAATTATCACAAATGGGTTTGAAGTTCAATGCGCCCGGGTAGGAATTGAGTACTATCAAGGCGCACACTTTTGTTGGGGCGCGGAAAAAGGCGTCACTATACGATATATCCCCCATCCCTGCGCCTTTTATGGAAGGATTTTCCAAAAAAAATTCCTGAGCGACCAAATCCCGCTTATCGCTCTACTTTGTCTCGATTAGGGCTGAAAAAACAACCGCCTCGATTGGGCGGATTCAGATTTATACCCCGCAACAAATCCACGCCCCCGCCATCAACTCCTCTGGAATTCCGTTCGGTTCGCTAAACTGCTCGCCACAAACCTGCCGCCCTGCATCACGTATTCGATGTTCTTTCGGTCGGCAAGGGAACGTAAATCTTCGAGTGGATTCGTTTTGACCACGATCAATCGCGCGTTTTTGAAAACGTGAATATTTCCATTGCTCATCTTCGTCTCCTGGTTTCCGCTCACGGATTTTTCGCATATTGCCTGATCCACCAATCCGCGCCGGGCAACCCGCTTGCTTTTACAAGTTTCACCACCCTGTCCGTGTCGAAATACACGCGGCGCATATCCGATCGCAGGAAGGCCCCATCCTGTTCGAGGATGGCGTACTCCGCCCACGGCAACAGGTTCGGAGGATTGCCCGGCGAAAAGGCGTATTGGAAAGCGTTGCCGACGCTTCCCGAATTGAGGATCAATTTGTTTCCGTGCCGCCGGTGCAATTGGATGTGCGAATGTCCCCCAATGAAGACCGAAGCCGCCTGCCCCGCGAAATATTCATCCAGCATTTTGGGCGGCGTGGTCGCCTGGATCAAATGCGTCGTGGACTGGGGCGAACCGTGAAACGCAAGCAGTTCGATCCCGTTCCCGAACCGGACCGTGTGCGTGGACGCGAAAGAGCGGATGAAATCCAAATCCCCATCCGAAAGTTGTTCCCGCCCCCATTCCAAATCCGGGATCAGGTGATCCGCGATCTCGAATTGGGATGAATTTTCCGGTTCGAGGATCGCCTGATCGTGGTTGCCCATGATCGTGACGGCGTTCCACTCTCTCAACGAGTTCAGCGCTTCGACGGGCTGCGGCCCCAAACTGATCGTGTCGCCCAGGCAGATCAATTGATCAATACCCTGCCTTTTAATATCGGCAAGGACGGCTTCGAGCGCCGTGAAATTGCCGTGAATATCCGAAACAAACCCAATGCGCATGATTTTTCCAATTGTACACGACGCGGCTGAAATATATTCACAAATTGAAACTTTTGGGTGATGGACGTCCCGCCTCGGGACGGCTACCCGGCTTGGTCTGACATCCCAGACTTTTCATCCCGCCCGAACCGTGATCTCATCCAAATTCACCGCCGCTTCGAGCGCGTCCCCGTATTGGATTTCGGGAATCCGCATGGCAATCGCTTCCAGAAGCGAGGGGTTTTGAAAATGGCGTTTCTTCGTCTCGGGATGCGGGTAATACACCCAGCCGGGATAATGGATACCCTTGAATATCACAAAACAGCGCGAAAAGGAAAACGTCTCCGGCGGGTGCAGGTCGGTCCACTCGACCAGCCGAAAGGTGAACTCAGGCTTTGTCATCTCGAAGGTCAATGGGGCAATCGAAATGTTCAACGTGCCGCTGAAATAATCGTAGAGATCCAGCCCCAACGCCTTGAAATACGGCTTTTGCTTCTCGAGCGCGCTGTACGGATAATCCCGCGACGGCGCCGAAGCCACCCGATGCCCGCGCATGAGGATTCCGGGAATGCGTTTGAACATGCGTGAATGATCATTGCCGGGCGGGGTCAATGACCGAGCCGCTGGATCAAGGCGCCGAAGACCCTGCCGTAATTATGCGTGGCGGCGGCGAGAAAATCCGTGAACGATACGTTGGCGGAGTGATCGGCTTTATCGGACATGGCGCGCACGCATAGAAAGGGGACGTTGTTGATCTGGCAGGCGTGCGCGAGCGCGGCGGCTTCCATATCCACGGCGAGGGCTTGGTGAGTATTCCAAAGTTGGGAGGCTTTTTCGAGGCTGCCGATGAACTGGTCGCCGCTGACGATGCGTCCCTTGTGGACTCTGGGCGAACGGTCTTTGAGTCTGTCCAATTCGACGGATCCGGCGGCTTTATAGGCGAGTTCGGTCAACTTCGGGTCGGTTGGGAAGACCTGGCGCGAGGCGAAAGTCAACCCCCCCTTTTCGGCGGTTTTCACATCGAAGAGGATCTCTCCCGGTTTCATGCCCCAGCCGGTCAGGTCGAAATCGTGCTGGATGGCTTCGGTGACTACGACGAGATCGCCCACTTCGAGGTCCGGGGAGAGCGCGCCGGAACTGCCCATGTTGAACAGACAGTCGGGCGCGAAGAAATCCAGCAGCTGCTGGGCGGCAATGACCGCGTTGACCTTGCCGGGGTCGCAGCGCGTCAGATAAACCTCGCTTCCGCGCATGTCGCCGCGCCAGAAAATGCGGTTTCCCTTTACGATTTTTTCAAGGCTCTGCGAAAGCGCGCGGATCGGGACAAGTTCCTCGTCCATGGCGCCGACGATTCCGATTCTCATGCGGAGACTCCCTTCGAGTGGGGATTGAGATTTTGTGCCTCTCTGATTTTACACCGGCGGCGTGAAAACAAAAGCGAAATGGGACGCGGAAAACGAGGATGAACGCCGGTTTTCAAGGCATTTTCCCCGCGTCTCATACAAGGCTTGCACGGTAGAGAAATCGAGGATAAAAAATCTTGACACTCCCATACGCCCGTGATAATCTTGCGCCTGTTGCCCGACCCGCCATGAAAGCGCAACGCGGGCGGGCGTAAATTTTTTACAGCAGGAGTAGTAAAATGTCAGAACGTATCATTGGAACCGTCAAGTGGTTCAATGCGACCAAGGGCTACGGCTTCATTGGTCGCGACGGCGGCGAGGATGTGTTTGTTCACTTCAGCGCCATTCAGAGCGACGGCTACCGCAAACTGGAAGCCGAACAGAAAGTGGAGTTTTCCATCGAGGAAGGACCGAAAGGCTTGCAAGCCGCCAACGTGGTGCCAGTCTCGTAAGATACCGAATATTGTATGAATCCAGGCAGGGTCGTCGTGAGACGACCCTGTTTTTATTTGTGTGAAAAATGCGGGGATATGACTTTCGATACTGTTCAAAGCCGCGCAGCAAAACTTATAATAAAAACGGCGAGATTCAAGCGAAACGGAGGATGCCAGCCGCCTGCAATGAACATATTCAAGGAACCAGCCATAAGCCGCATCGCGCTTTCGGCGGGAGTTGTCGCCCCCGACCCGTATCGTTGCGTGCAATGCGGCATCTGCACGTATAACTGCCCCATCGGCATAGATGTCCGCGCTCATGCCTGGAGCGGGGAACCCGTGAAGCATCGCGAATGTCTGACCTGCGGCGAGTGCGTGGCGAGATGCCCGCGCGGGGCGTTGCATTTCGAGAGGGCTCCTTGCGGAGGACAGACATGAGGCGCGTCATCGTCGGCTCCGGCGTGGCGGGAGTCTCGGCTGTGGAAGCAATTCGAGGCGCGGATCGAAGCGGGGAAATCATCATGCTCGGCGACGACCCGCACGGGTATTATTCCCGCCCCGGGCTGGCCTACTTCCTCACCGGCGAACTGCACGACAAGGCTCTCTTCCCAAAGACGCGCGAGGACTATGCCCGATTGAATTTTTCATACAGGAAAGCGCGGGCAAAGGGGATTGACCGCCGGGCAAAGGCTGTGATCCTCGGCGACGGTTCGCCTCTTTCGTACGACAAGTTGTTGCTTGCAACCGGAGCCTTGGCGGCCCCGATGACGGTTCCCGGCGCGAATTTGCATGGAGTGGCGAAGTTGGATCATCTCGACGACGCGCGCGCCATTCTCAAACTCGCCAAACGCGGGCGGACGGCGATTGTGGCGGGCGGCGGCATTACTGCCCTCGAACTGACCGAAGGCTTGCTCGCGCGCGGCATGAAAGTCCATTATCTCCTGCGCGGCGACCGCTATTGGAGCGGCGTCCTCGACGAACGCGAGTCGCGCATCGTGGAGGCGCGTTTGCAGGAAGAAGGCGTGGAAATCCATTTCCGCTCCGAGGTCGTCGAGATACTGGGCAGGTCAGGCAGAGTGAGCGGCGCGCGCCTGCTCGATGGGCGTTCGCTGAAATGCGATCTCTTCGCCTACGCCGTGGGGATTAAACCGCGCATCGAACTCGCCCAAAGCGCGGACCTCGCCTGCGATCGCGGCATTCTCGTGAACGAATTTTTACAAACCAGCGACCCCGATATTTACGCGGCGGGCGACGCCGCGCAGGTCTATGACCCGCTGACGGGGCGCTCCGTGTTGGATAGTTTGTGGAGCCCCGCGCGCGAACAGGGATTCGCCGCGGGCTTGAACATGGCGGGACAAAGCCAAGCCTATATCAAAACCGTCCCGTTCAACGTCACGCGCCTCGCCGGGTTGACCACAACCATCATCGGCGCCGTGGGGCGCGGCGGAGACGAAGACCTGGTGGGCATTGCGCGCGGCGACAGCGAAACCTGGCGCCAACTGCCGGATGCCGCCGTGGCGCAGGGCGGCTTCGACATCAACCATGTCCGTTTGCTGGTCGGCGCAGACCGACTCATCGGCGCGGTGGTGATGGGCGACCAGAAACTCTCCATGCCTTTGCAGAAGATGATCGCGCAAAGAATGGATATATCGCCCATCCGCGGCCGCCTGTTGGTAAAGGACGCCAAAATCGCGGACATAATCGTGGACTTCTGGACGCATCAAGCGGAGGCATAGGATCCATCGTTCGCCGTCCGTCGTCAACGGTCAAATTTTTGCCTCGGGAGGGCAACATGCTTCGTGGGAACATCGAACTCTGGCTGGCATTCATCACTTGCGTTTTCATCGGCGCAGGCTATGGGTTGGTTTTATTCCAGACGCGGGAAATTCCCGCCGCCGGTGAATTGCTCGGTCACACGCTGGGAATCGTCGGTTTCATCCTCATGATGCTGACTGAAACGCTCTACAGCATCCGCAAACGCAGCCGCCGCGCCGCGCTGGGGCGCATGTCCGCCTGGCTCAAGGTTCATATCTACATGGGGCTGGTCGGTCCCTTCATGGTTCTGCTTCATACCTCGTGGAAGTTCTACGGGCTTGCGGGCGCGACCACACTGCTGACTGTCATCATCGTCGTCAGCGGCGTTATCGGGCGGTATATCTTCACCCGCATCCCGCGCACGCTCGACGGGGTCGAGATCGAAGGCGCGCTCTCGCAGGAAGCATTGAGGCGCGGGCGGCAATTCCTGGCGTTGTGGCACGCCGTTCACATCCCCATCGGAATGGCGCTTTTCGTCTCGGCCTTCGTTCATATCGGCGGCGCGTTGTATTACGCCACGTTCTTGAAGTAGGAGGGAATATGCGAAACAACAATCGCCTCGGCTGTCTCACCGGCGCTGGAATCTTCGCCGCTTTTGTAACAGTTTTCGTACTCGTCGGAATCGCCTATGCCAGCGGATCGCAAATGTTCAGTTCCGGCGCGCTCAACGCCCAGCCCGGCGATTCCATCGGCGGGGTCAACTCGCACGCGCAAATCCGCGAGTGCAAAGCCTGCCATACCGCGCCGTGGGAGCGCGTCACAATGGCGGACCGCTGTCTCGAATGTCATACCGGCATCGCGGATCAAATGCGCGATGCGGCGCAACTGCACGGAATCGTCATTCAAAGATCGCCAAACCTGGCCTGCTACGACTGCCACAAGGATCACCGCGGAGAGTCGGCGCCGCTCACCGATCTCGGCGCATACGATTTCCCCCACGACGCCTTCGGTTATTCCTTGAACGGTCATGGAAGAAAAAGCGATGGAACGCCCTTTGAATGTTCGGACTGCCACACAGACGGCGTAAGTTCGTTCGCTTCGGACTCGTGCCTGGCTTGTCACCGCGAAGTGGACGTTGCCTTCGCCCAGACTCACACCCTCTCCTTCGGGACGGATTGTCTCATCTGCCACGACGGATTGGACACCTACGGCGACGATTTCGACCATGACCGATTGAGCTTCCCACTTCTCGGAAAACACGCAAATCTATCCTGCTCGCAATGCCACTTGAACGCGCGCAGTATCGGCGACATGCAGGCAACCTTGCAGGATTGCCATGCGTGCCATTCCCAGGACGACCCGCATGAGTTTGCCTATGGCGCGGAATGTCAAGTCTGTCACACCGCCGAGGGCTGGACTCCCGCCAATTTCGACCACAATTTATCGTCGTTCAAGCTGGAAGGCGAACACGCCACAGCCGCCTGCGAGGATTGCCACGTCAATAATGTATTCAAAGGCACGCCCGCAGACTGTTATTCCTGCCACAGCGGGAACGACGAGCATAACGGGCAATACGGGACGCAATGCGAAACGTGTCATACTCCGTCCAGTTGGGGCGATGCGACATTCGATCACGACCAATTCGCCGCGTCCCAAGAATGCGCCGCCTGCCACGTTGAACCGCAGGAACACGCCGGCCAATTTGGCGCGGACTGCGCTTCCTGCCACTCCACAACCGCCTGGGAACCGGCGTCCTACAACGGGCCGCATACCTTCCCGATGGATCACGAAGGGGCGGGAGGCAAATGTCAGACCTGCCACCCAGACAGTCTCGTCCTTTACACTTGTTATGGATGCCATGAACATAACGAGGCGAAGATTGCAAGCAAACACCGCGAAGAAGGCATTTCCAATTTTCAGGATTGCATGGCGTGCCACCCCACCGGGCGCGAACACGAGGGCGGCGGCGATTAACAAAAATAGAACGGGGCGTTATCCCGTCCTGCTGCCGTTCTTCTTCGTTTCTTCCAACTGCCTCGGCTCGAGCATCCCCCAGCGTCCCGCGGCGAGATAAAGGATATCTAAAACGAGATCCGTATGTTCGATCCCCTCGGCGGCGGCTTGCAGGCACAAGTCGCTGTAGCCGGGAGTCAGCCCTGGAAGCGTGTTGATCTCGATCAGGCGCGGATTGCCCTCCCCGTCGAGTCGAATATCTACGCGCGAAACGTCCAGCGCGTTGATGATGTTGTGGGCGCGAAGGGCGAGGCGCTGGAGTTTCTTTTCGAGCTCCGGATCCACAATGGCGGGGCAGAAAAAACCTTCATTGCCTTCCGGTCCGACATCCTTCGATTTGGCTTCGTTTGTGTAGATCCATGGACCTTCGGTATTGCCTGTGTCCAATTCAAGGATCGGAAAACGGTGAAAGCCGTCCTTCTCGTACCATTCGGGACGGCGGCTGTAAAGTTTTGCGTCCGCCCGTCCGAGAATGCCGACCGTAAACTCCCTGCCCGGAAGGAAGTTTTCCACGAGGGCGGGGTGTTTATAAACGCCGATGATGTATTGCGCGCGTTCGCGCAGTTCCGCTTCGGTGTTGACAAGGGCTTTGGTGTCCACGCCCATGCCTGTCCCCTCGCGGGCGGGTTTGACAAAAAGCGGGTATTTCAACTCCGGGCGGATGGGTTCGTCGCCGATGTTAAATTCCTGAAAGGGGGCTACGGGCAGTCTTCGGTCGCGCCAGATGCGTTTGGTCAGGGTCTTATCGAGCGAGATGCCGTTCGTAAGCACGCGCGAAGCGGTGTAGGGAATGTTCAACATCTCCAGCAGCGCGGGCGCCTGCGCTTCGCGCGCGTCGCCGCCGAGTCCCTCCGCCATGTTGAAGACGATATCGGGACTGGCTTTCTTCAGCGTGTATGGCAGCTCCCTGTCGGCGTGGAGAAAGACCGTGGAGTGTCCGTCCGTTTCGATGGCGGCGCGAAGCGCGTCCATCGTTTCCATCGTGTCGAAGTCGGCGAAGGCATCCGGCGGGACTCCCTCCGGCTTGGGCTGGTTGGGGTCCTTGATGTTTCCGATCACCGCCACCTTCCACGGGCGCTTCATGCGGCGGACGGGTTGTGAATCATTCGTCATCTATGATATTTTCTCCTGTAAAGATTCCGTTCTCCGTGATTTTGTTTAATCATTGCGCGTCGGCGTAAGAGAACGCCGACTGCGCAGATCTTTATATGCGAGTATAGTATAAGACGCATGAATTACAAGGGTAAACGCGCGCAAATTCATTTCTACCAGCAAACTTCCCAGTTGGCATCACGCCGTCCGCTCGCTCGATTTTCCGCACATGCGGCTTCGCAATCCGCCATAAATTCGCCGAAGTTTGTTTTTAGCCCGTCAGACTGCGTTGCATCTGATCGTGGCTGATTTGACCGTCCAGTAAACTCGAGAGACCGGTTGCGGCAGTTGCCCCAAAGGCGCTGATCAGATAGCCGCTATATAAATCGAGTAGTTTGCCGTTTTTCATGCCGCAAGTTTACCTGTAACTGCGTAAGGCGAGTTAATCGCTCTGGTTACCTTACACACTTAAAATCAAGGCGAGAACGAGCGCGAAAAACGCAGATTCAAGGCGTTTTTTCGGGCGTTTTGTCAAAAAATCTGCGTTCATCCGCGTTTTCCGCATCCTAAAAACAAAGTGTAAGGTAATCACGGCAATCAATTAATCACTCACCTTACGCAAGATGGCATTGGGTTAGGAAATGCGCCTGCCGATGAGTCGGTGACCGTCCACGAATGTTCACGAATAAACGAATAGGCGCGCCAACATTCGCGAATTCGTGACTTTATTCGTG
>CAADGT010000125.1 GCA_900696595.1 uncultured Chloroflexota bacterium | reverse complement strand
GGTCAGCGAGAGCGCGGAGAAGTAGCGCGGGTTTGGCACGCAAAAATAAAACGGCGCGCCGGGTCGCAATATGCGGGCGGTCTCCGCCAGGACGGCGTCAATGTGCGGGATGTGTTCGAGGACGGAGTTGCTCAATCCGCTGGCGAAATGGTTGGAGGGAAACGGCGTTTGCGCGCCGTCGGCTTCCACAAGGGATTTGTAGGCGTTGTACTTCTTCGCTTCCTTCATCGAGAAGCGCCATGGATCCAAACCGACGTCGAGTTTGCGGTCGAAAGTCAGCGAGGCGAAGTGACCGTCGCCGCAGCCCACGTCATAGACCGGGGAGGGCAGGGGCAGGCGCTGGTAGTAGGATGACTCAACCGCGCGCAGGAAAGCGCGGAAATAAGGCAGGGACCTGAGGTGTGGAAACAGAAAGTCTTTTTGAGTCATAGTATAATGATAGCAGTTTTCTCAAAAGTGATAGCAGAGGTAAAGATGGTGCGAACAATGGTTCAATTGACGGAAGAACAGGTGAAAGCCCTGAAAAAACTGGCAAAGGCGCGGCGTACGTCCATGGCGCATTTGGTGCGCGAGAGCGTGGACCAGTATATTGTAACTGCGCCGAGAGAGATTACCCGCGAAGAAAAGCGCCTGCGGGCTCTTGAATTCATTCGGAAGATCAAATCGGGAGAAGTGCGTTACCGCGATATTGAAGGCAAAACGGATGTAGCGGTCAATCACGACAAATATTTGGCGGAAATATACGGCGCATGGAAAACATCTTCGTAGATACTTCGGCGATTTACGCGCTTCTCAGCGGGGACGAAACGGAAAGCGGCAAAGCAGTTTCCGTATGGGAAGCAATGCTGGATCGAGGCGACAGGCTGGTTACCAATAACTATGTTCTTGGCGAGGCGATGACCCTGCTCCAAAGCCGGATTGGTTTTGCCCCGGTTCATGCCTTTCGAGCGAACATCCTGCCTTTTCTTCAAGTGGAATGGATTGACGAAAAAAAACATTCCAGGATTGTCGAACGCCTGCTAAACGCCAACCGCCGCCAACTTTCCCTGGTGGATTGCAGTAGTTTCGAGACAATGCGGCAGGCGGGAATCACACGAGCGTTCACCCTCGACGAACACTTCCGCGAACAGGGATTTACAGTCATCCCCTAACGGCGTTTTCCCATCAGTTTCTCGAATAACTTTTCATATTCCCGGGCAATCGAATCGGGATCGTAGGCGGTCTTGACGGCGCTCGCGTCGCCGCGATATTTCTCCCGGTTGCCCAGGACTTCAATAATGGCGCTGGCAAGGCTGGCTGGGTTTCCGATCTCGGAAACGACGCCCATGTTGTGCATCTTCACCGGCTGGCGTACGCCCGGCAGCGCCGACGGCGCGCTGGGGATGCCGTTCATCATCGCTTCGATCTGCACCAGCCCGAACGCTTCGGTTGAGTTGAGCGAAGGGACGGTGATGACGTCGAGGTTGGGGTACACGACGGAGAGTTGAACCGGGTCGAGGTTGCCGAGGAAGGTCCACTGTCCCTTCAATTCATATTCGCGGATGCGCGGGATCAGGCGGTCGAAATATGCCTGCTCGCCCATCACGTTCTCGTGCTGACCGGCGTATATAACCTGGGCGTTGGGATATTTTTCGAGAATCATAGGCAGGGCGTCGAGCAACACCTCCACTCCCTTTTCGGAGGCGAAGCGCGTGACCATGCCGATGACGGGTTTTTTCTTCTTTGTGCGGTGACGCTCGGCAAAGGCGGCGACCGCTTCCGGCGTTGACTCAGGCATCTGGACGGGAGGCAGGATCGGGGTCAGTTTCGAAGCGAACTTTGAGAGGTAGGGGGAGTGATCGGCGTAATCCTGTGTGTAGGTGACGATGTGATTCGCCAAAATTCCAGCCATGTGATTTTGAAAATTCAGCACGGCGTTGACGAAGCGGTTGAACGTTCCCTGCGGGAGTTGCACGTCGCAGTGATAGGTGAGGACGGCCGGTTTGCCGAAGAGACGCGCGCGCAAGGCGACGCCGGGCGCGTCGAACTGCGGGAGATGCAGTTGGACGACGTCGTGATTCCAGACGAGTTGCGTCGCCACGAGCCCGAAGGTAGGCGCAAGCACGCCCTTGCTGACTCGCGCAACGACCGGCACGCGAACGATTTTGACTCCGTCCAGCGTTTCGACGGACGGAAGCGATTGATCGTAGCGCGTGGTCATCACGGTCACTTCATGCCCGCGATTTGCAAAGGCGCGCGCAAGGCGTTCGGCATAAATGGTCAGCCCCGATGTGTGCGGGCGATAATAGGTGAGGACGGTGAGAATCTTCATTTGGAAAACAGGCTCTTGTTTGTCTTCACCCACTCGAACAGCCTGTCCACGCCCTCTGCCACGCCGATTTTCGGCTCCCAGCCCAGCTCGCGCTTGGCCTTCGAGATGTCGGCGTAGAAAACTTTTTGGTCGCCGGGACGCCAATCGCCGCGCGCGACTTCGATCTCTTCGCCCAGCAGTTTTTCAAGGCGCGGCCCGAACTCCGCCCAGATGGACATGACATTGGCGGGCCCGCCGCCGAGGTTATAGACCTGCCCTTTGGCAACGTCAATTTTTTCAACAACGAGATCGTAGGCGTCGAGCAGGTCGTCCACATGCAAAATATCGCGCACCTGTTTCCCGTCGCCGTAGATGGTGATGTCGCGTCCCATCACGGCGGCGATGATGAACCACGCCACCCAGCCTTGATCTTCAATGCCAAATTGTCTGGGGCCATAGATGCAATTGGAGACCTGCACGCCGCCTGCAAGAAAGAGATGCGCAGGGTCTTCGACTTCCAAATCATATACTTTTTGTTCGCCCAGGTTTTCAAAAGATTGCAGGCTATCCCATATCAAATGTCCGTCGGCTTTGCGTAATTGAATCGCAGGTTCGAAAAATTCGGGGGTTGTATTTGTTCCCAGCCAATATAACAATTCGTTCAAACGGCTGGAGCGTTGTGGGCTGAACGCGTATCCGATTTCAGCAAGACGTGGGAACATGGCTTTACCGCCAAGCAGCCGAACCGTCATTTGAACTGTTTCGCCTTTTTTGTATGTTTCAGGCTTGCCTTCAAAATAAGAAGTCTCAATTCCAAACTCATACAGCAAATCGCGTAATTTACGCACCCATTCGCGGCCGTTATCCAAAAAGTTTACATCTTTGGATTGGGCAAAAGACGGCGCAAGGTAAGAATCCGTCTGCACTTTGCCTAATTCCGCGCCGAAAAAGCCGCGCAGAAAAGCGCGCTTCACCAGGTGGTGTCCGCTGGCAATCCAGTCTGGCAGAGAGTAACCCACCCGAACTTTATCTCCCACAGGCACGCCGAGCATTTCAAAGAGCGTAAATATTGGCAAAGTTTGTTGCTGAATGCGCGCGGAGTTTCCCTTTACAATATGCCCGCTTGGAAGTTCTGATTCTGAATAAGATGAGATAACCGCGCTGACAGGAATCCCAAGCCAATTCATTCGTTTTTTAATTTCTTCCAACTCAATCTTCGACCCGAAAAACTGCACATTGTAGGCGGGCGCTTCGCGGGACTGACGATGGTGGATTCCCAAATGACCATCGCCAAACAACCAGCCGACAACCTCGGCAACGGCAAGCAGGGTATCGCCTGTTAGGGGAATGATGGATTCTGAAATTTTCTGCGCTTCGTTCAGGCAACGCCTGTCTGTTGTGCGGCTGCGAACCTTCTCCAAATATTCGTTTTCGGTAAGAACCTGCTGTTCCACCCGTTCCCACGAAGGCGCGTACAATGCCTCTGGAAGGGTCGCCAAAAAATCGCCGTAAGCAAAGTCGCGATTGCTATATAAACCATGCGGGCGAACCACTTGATGATTTGTAGTTAATGTCAGGGTGTGCCCTTGCATGGTTGTCAAGCGGCGCACCGGTTTTACGCCTGTTTCCCAAATATGCTTTACGCGCGTCCATCCCCAACCGCTGTGGATTAAATCGCCGGGTTGAATTTCATAAATTTTCTTTTTGCCGAATGGCGTAATCACTTCTTGGGAAGATGCCAAACACGATTGCCTCATAACCACCGTATTCATTCCATAAATGCGGTGATAATCCCGCATGTATTGATCGCCCGCGCCTTTGCTGCATCCATACGGCGAATGAAAATCGAGCGGCTGGGTTTCGGGACAGCCGTTGACCAAATCCTTGTAGCGCCAGCGGGTCGGCTCTTCGAACAATGCCACCTCTTCCATGCCGCCGTACACTTTATTTGTGGATGCGTAGATGACGATGGGGTTTCGTCCCGAAGCGCGCGCGGCTTCCAGCACATTGAAAGTTCCCAGCGCATTGGATTCAAAATCGTCTCTTGGATTTACGACGGAGGTGGTCACCGCGACCTGACCGGCGAGGTGAGCGATCACATCCGCGCCCGAGGCGGCTTCGGTTATTCTGACGGCGTCTCTTACATCCCCGACCGCCAGATCGAAAGCCTTCTCCCCAAATTCGGCTTGCAGCCATTCGATGTTGCGTTTTGTGCGCGAAAGATTATCGTAAATCGTCACCCGCTCGCCGCGCCGAAGCAGGCGATGGACGTAGTTCGAGCCGATGAACCCGGCCCCGCCGGTGACCAGATAATGTTTTTTCATATTCGAGGGTTTTCCTGTTCGCTTTCTTGGTTTCGTAAATTCATCAATTGCCGGTAAACGCCCGAAAGAGTCTGTCCTTCGCGCATCAAGCCGATGCCGCCCAACACGCCGCTGTTGAGATAGTTATACAAACGCGCCGTAAGCGCCACCGCCAGCGAAGTGGACTGATCTTTTGTGAACGGAAACAATGCCGCGCTGACCGCGCCTTCGAAGGTGCCGACTCCGCCGGGCAAAGCGGGGATCGCTCCGCCAAAGGCCGCCGCGCCGAGGACAAAATACAACCAGTTGAACTGCGCCTGCGGGAAGAACGCCAGCGTAATAAGGTAGTATGCCACAAGCGCCACAAACCAGTCCAGTATCATCCAAAAAAGAAAGCGCAGGAAGAGCCAGCCGTCGGTGAGGACGGCCAGACCGGTCAGAAACGATTCGAGAAAACTGCCGCCGAATTTCTGAAGGAAGGCCCAGCGTCCGCTCAATTTATGGAAGATATCCAGCGCCCACTGACGGTTGCGCGCCAGCAGGTACATCATCGCCAGCCCCGCCATCATCGCGCCGCCGACGATATAGCCGATGCGCGCCGAGCCTTGCGCGTCGGTTACATACGTTAACCCAGCCAGCAAAAGCGCGGCGGAGATGACCAAATCCACCACGCGCTCGATGACGATGGTGGGCAGGATTTCGCTGAACGCCATGCCCGATTTACGGCTAAGGAGAAAGGCGCGCCCTAATTCGCCGAGACGGAAGGGCAGAAAATTATTCAACAGATAGCCTTCACTGGCGGCGAAAAGCGCGTCGGCGTATTTTGGTTTATCGCGCAGGAGGGTCTGCCAGACTTTGGCGCGCCCCATCATCCAGACAAAGGATAGAACGGCGGACCCGGCCAGAATGCCGTAGTTCGCGCCTTTGATGGATTCCCACATGGTTTGGAAATCCACGAAATAGGCGATGGCGGCGACCAGAAGGACGCTGATGATCGCGCCGGGGAGCCAGCGTTTTGAATTTTGCAGAAATTTTTTCATGGGATTCGATTACAAATCTCCAATCGCCCGTTACAGGCCGCGCCGCGTAAAGGGGGATTGTTATTCGTCTTCCAGTTTCAAAACCGCCATGAAGGCTTCCTGCGGAATTTCGACGTTGCCGACCATCTTGAGGCGTTTCTTTCCGCGTTTTTGCTTTTCGAGCAGTTTCTTTTTGCGCGAGATGTCGCCGCCGTAACATTTTGCCAGCACGTCCTTGCGCGTGGCTTTGACGTTCGCGCGGCTGATGATGCGCCCGCCCGACGCGGCTTGCACGGCCACGTCGTACAACTGGCGCGGGATTAAATCCTTCAGTTTGGTGATGAGGCGCTGCCCTTTGTGGTACGCATCCTTCTCATGGACGATGGCCGCCAGCGCGTCCACCGCGTCTCCGTTGACGAGGATTTCAAGTTTCTGCAATTTATCGGCGCGATATTCGAGGAACTGGTAATCGAGCGAGGCGTAGCCCTTCGTGCGCGACTTGAGATGGTCGAAGAAATCCACGATAATTTCCGATAACGGAATCTCAAAGTCAAGTTGCACACGATGCGGGGCGGGATGTTCCTGCCCCTTGAAGATGCCGCGCCGTTTGGTGACCAGGTCCATGATGGGGCCGTAATACTCGGTCGGCGTGATGATCTCGATGTTCATCCACGGTTCGCGCACTTCGACGATTTTGCCGGGGTCGGGCAATTCTGCGGGCGAATCCACTTTGACGACTTCGTCGCCGACGGTCAAGACTTCGTATTCCACCGAGGGCGCGGTGAAAAGCACGTCGAGCAAATACTCGCGTTCGATGCGCTCCTGAATGATCTCCATGTGGAACAAGCCGAGAAAGCCGGCGCGGAAGCCGAAGCCCAGCGCCTGCGAGGTTTCGGGTTGGTAGGTCAGTGAAGCGTCGTTGAGTTGCAGTTTTTCGAGCGACTCGCGCAGTTCGCTGTAATCGTCCGCTTCGACGGGATAGATACCGGCGAAGACCATCGGCTTGGGGAGGAAGTATCCCGGCAACGGTTCGGAGGCGGGAGCCGCGGCGAGCGTCATCGTATCGCCGACGCGACATTCATGCACGGTCTTGAATCCGGTCGCCACGTAACCCACTTCGCCGGAGCCGATGCTGTCCACCGGTTTCATGCCGGGGGAAAAGATTCCGATCTCGACCGGGCGCAAGTCTGTGTTTGTGGAGAACATGCGCAAATTATCGGTCGCTTTGATGCGTCCCTCGAATACGCGGATGTACGCCACCACGCCTTTGTATGAATCGTAATGCGCGTCGAAGACCAGCGCGCGCGTCGGTTCGTTGTCCGCGTCTTTGGGGGCGGGAACGCGCTGTACGACGGCTTCGAGAATGGCTTCGACGTTGATGCCCTCCTTGGCGGAGACTTGCAGAACCGTTTCCGGCGAAACCCCAAGCAGCGAGCCGACATCCTCGGCCACTTCGTCGGGGCGAGCCGAGGGCAGGTCAATCTTGTTGATGATGGGGATGATCTCCAGGTCGGCGTCCAATGCCTGATAGAGATTCGCCAGCGTCTGCGCTTCGATGCCCTGCGTGGCGTCCACGACCAGGATCGCGCCTTCGCAGGCTTTGAGCGCGCGGCTGACTTCGTAGCCGAAGTCCACGTGGCCGGGAGTGTCAATCAAATTCAGTTCGTATTTCTGTCCATCTTTGGCGGAGTAGAACATGCGCACGGCAGAGGCTTTGATGGTGACGCCTTTTTCGCGTTCGAGGTCCATCGAGTCGAGCGCCTGCTCGGTCATGTCGCGCTCGGAGACCGTGCCAGTCAATTGAAGAAGCCGGTCGGCGAGCGTGGATTTGCCATGATCCACGTGGGCGATGATGCAAAAGTTGCGGATGTGATCGGTCATACTGCTTTCTGAAAACAAGCTCTCTTTGGGAGGGGATTTATTGCCAGCATAAATGAAAGAGCGGCGCAGCGCCGTGTAAGCGGGGGAAAGTATAACCGATTATAAAATCGCTTCGCTGCCACGATATGGGTATGACGAAGAACCCTCGGTAACTTGCCCCGCCGGCGCGTTGTCTCCGCGACGATAAAAAAAGCCCGTCGGTTCTTTTTTAGAACCGACGGGCTTTTGCGTCTGTATGTTTTTGCAGGCTAGTTCGAAATGTTATCGCCGCCTTCATTCATGGTCATGCTGGAATCCATTGGAATGGTTTTCACTTTCATGGGGGCGGGTTTCTTTGCCGCGCGTTTTGTGACGACGCGCTTTTTGGCGGCTTTCTTGACGACCTTCCTGACTGTCTTCTTCGCCGCGCTTCTGCGGACTGCCTTTTTCAAGACCTTTTTCTTGACTGTCTTCTTCGGGGCGGCTTTCTTCTTTTTCTTTGCTGTAGCCATGGGGTTTTCTCCTTCTTATGAAAGAAACAGATGGACCTTGTGAATCAAGGATACCACAAATCAGAGCGAAAGGTCATCATTGCGGTGTGACCTAAATCACTTGCATTGCAACGATATTCACAATAAAATCGTGATTGTGGGTAAGTTTTACCTACTATAAGCGAGGTAGCCATGCAAATCACCCGTCAAGCCGATTATGCCGTTCGCGCAGTGCTTCACCTTGCGCGCAACAGCGAAGCGCGCACAGCCACGAGCGTGATCGCCATAGAACAGAAAATCCCGCCGTCCTTTCTTGCCAAGATCATCTCCCAGCTTTCGATCGCCGGGCTCCTGCACACTTCGCGCGGGGCGCGTGGCGGCGTGACGCTGGCGCGGACTCCGCAGGAGATCACCCTGCTCGAAGTGGTCGAAGCCATAGACGGTCCCATCCAGCTCAATGAATGTGTCGGAGAAAGGGGATCGTGCGCCTTCGATAAGGATTGCCCCCTGCGCCCGATCTGGTGTGACGCGCAGGAGGAACTGGTGGCGCGCCTCAAAAGCACAAACTTTGCCGATATGCTCGCCAAAGAGGGCGCTTCCGCGTAACGCGGGAAAAACCCAGCCTCTCGGCTATAATTGCCGGGAGGTTTTTTTATTTCACCGGCAAGGATGAAACCATGAATTTCAAACGCGGACTCTGGACTCTCGTCACGCTTGGGATGGCGGCATTGGCATGCGCCGTTCCGGGACTGCCCATCGGCTCTTCCTCCCCGCCGACGCCGGATACACGACTTGAGCGCATGGTCGCCGAAACTGTCTCTGCCGCGCTCGCGCTGACCCAACAACCCACGCCGACCGCCACCGAGGCTCCGTCCGCCACGCCCGCTCCCACAGCGACCAATACGCTCATTGCCGCCGCCCCGACACAATCCGCCGAAAGCGTGCTGGATAAAAACGCCGACGGCAGTTATTCGTTCATAGACCTTGCCGCCAAATATCAGGTTACCGTCCCCATGCAATGGCTGACGGTGCGGGTCAACGCCCCTGAATACGACGCCGCCATGCTCTCGCCAGACACGGCAAATCCCGCCGTCCAACGTTCGCTCGTTACCGTCAGGAACCTCGACGCGAACGTCTTCCGCCTGTTCATGTTCGACATCGCCGAGGAACATATTGACGGCGGGTTTGTGACCAACATCAACTTTGTCTGGGATCAGCAGATGGAAGTTTCTCTCGCAAGCGAGGCGGACATCAAGGGACTCGCCGCCGCGCTGCCCGCCTCGTTGCAGGACGCCGAGGTCGTCGCCACGGAACTCAAGGCGACAAAGAGCGAGATTCCCTACGGCGCGATCGTCGCCCGCACCCCGGCGCTGACCCAGGACGGGGTTCAGATCGTTGTCATTCAAAAACTTGTGTACCTCGACCTGCCCGTCGGCACGTTGAACATTACCCTTTCGACCACCGAGACATGGCAAACAACCGTCGAGCCGTCGTTCGACGAGATCATCGAATCGTTCATCGTATTGGAGTAGGAGTTTTTTTCATGCCCAACCCCCGCGTCATCCGCGCCCCGCGCGGAACCCAACTCACCTGCAAGAACTGGCTGAGCGAAGCCGCCTATCGCATGATTCAAAACAACCTCGACCCGGAGGTGGCGGAGAAACCCGAAGACCTCGTCGTCTATGGCGGACGCGGCAAAGCCGCCCGCTCATGGGAAGCCTTCGACGCGATTTTGGAATCATTGAGGAATCTCGAAGAGGACGAAACCCTGCTCGTACAATCGGGCAAGCCGGTTGTCGTGTTCAAATCGCACAGAGACGCGCCCAAAGTCCTGATCGCCAATTCCAACCTTGTGCCGCACTGGGCAACGTGGGAACACTTCGACGAACTCGCCAAAAAGGGGCTGATCATGTACGGGCAGATGACCGCCGGTTCGTGGATTTATATCGGCACGCAGGGTATCTTGCAAGGGACATATGAAACCTTCGGCGCGTTAGCCAAACTCAAAGGCTGGGATTCATTAAAAGGGAAGTTCGTCCTCACAGCGGGACTCGGCGGCATGGGCGGCGCGCAGCCGCTTTCCATCACCATGAACGAAGGCGTCGGACTCATCGTCGAAGTGGACCCCGAACGCGCCGAACGCCGCCGCGCCATCGGTTATGTGGATATGGTCGTGGACAATCTCGAAGAGGCGATGACTCTCGTCGAGGAAAATGTAAAGCGCAAAACGCCCAAGTCCATCGGCTTGATCGGAAACGCCGCGGATGTTTACGACGAACTCTCAAAGCGTGGAATCGTTCCCGACGTGGTCACAGACCAAACCTCCGCGCACGAGGCGTTGTTCTACGTCCCATCGGGGCTCTCGATCACCGCCGCAAATCAACTGCGCGTGGATAATCCAGATAAATATAAAAAGATGGCAATGGACTCAATGTCCACACACGTTAAAGCCATGCTCGAATTCCAGCGCAAAGGCGCAGAAGTGTTCGACTACGGCAATAACTTAAGACAGCAAGCCTACAACAACGGCGTAACCGACGCGTTTGAATTTCCCGGCTTCGTGCCAGCCTACATCCGCCCGCTGTTTTGCGAAGGGAAAGGTCCTTTCCGCTGGGTGGCATTATCAGGCGACAAAGAGGATGTTTACGCCACCGATCAAGCCATCATGGAACTCTTCCCCGAAGACGCGCACCTGCATCGCTGGTTGAAGATGGCGAAAGAGAAAGTTCCGTTTCAAGGTCTTCCTTCGCGCATCTGCTGGCTCGGTTACGGAGAAAGAGTCAAAGCCGGGCTAAAATTCAACGAACTTGTCGCAAGCGGAAAGGTCAAAGCCCCCATCGTCATCGGACGCGACCATCTGGATTCGGGTTCGGTCGCCTCGCCCAACCGCGAAACCGAAGCGATGAAAGACGGCTCGGATGCGATCAGCGATTGGGCGATCCTCAACGCGCTCATCAACGCTGTCGGCGGCGCGACCTGGGTTTCCTTCCATCACGGCGGCGGAGTCGGTATGGGATACTCGCAGCACGCCGGGCAGGTCAGCGTCGCAGACGGGACTCCCGAAGCCGCCAAACGCCTGGAAAGAGTCCTCACCACCGACCCCGGCATGGGCGTGGCAAGACACGCCGACGCAGGATACGACATCGCCGTCGCCGCCGCCAAACGTCACGGCATCAAAATGCCGATGCTGAAGTAAATTCCTGGATACACGGAAACACACAGAAAACACGGATGAAATCCTGGCTCTTGTTTAAAAGTTGCGCAACTGAGCGAAGTCGAAGTGTCCGTGCGCCAAAACCCGGAGAATTTTTCCTGAAACGCCTCACCGTTCTCTCACTCGCCTTCCTCCTTGCCGCCTGCGCGGGGCTTCCCAACATTTGGGGCAGTTCCCTGCCGCCCGTTCCCACGCCAACGGGCTTCCCATCCCACACGCCCACCATCACCCTCACACCCCCGGCGACAAAAACCCCGACGATCACGCCCACCTTCACCGCCACATTCACACCCGCCCCGACCCTCACGCCCAGCGCCACACCCAAACCCGCCAAAACCGACATCAAACGCGCCATCATCATCAGTTTCGACGGAATGCGCCCCGACGCCATCGAACAAGCCCCCATGCCCAACCTGATGGAATTAATGGCAGGCTCCGCCTACGCCCCGCTCACCGCGCGCACCATAGACTATCCCGCCACATCGCCCAGCCACGCCTCCATGCTCACCGGTTACTGCATGGAAGATCACGGCGTCATCTACAACAAATTCTTCATGTACATGGGCTACGCCAAAGGGACCGATGTTTTCCAACTTGCGCACGAAGCGGGCTTGCGTACCGTCATGGTCGTCAGCAAGGACAAGATGAGACAAATGGCCGAGCCGGAAACCACCGACGTCTTCGAAGTCGCCTACGGCGAACCCGCAATCCAGAAAGCCGTCCTGCCGCAGATCGAACAAGACTTTGGGCTGATGTTCGTCCACTTTGCCGGACCCGACAATCGCGGACACAAATACGACTGGATGTCCGGCGAATACTTAAAAGTCCTGCGTGAGGGCGACGCCGTGCTGGGCGAAATGATCAAAACCCTCAAAGCCGAAGGGATGTTCGACACCACCTTCTTCCTCGTCTCCGCAGACCATGGCGGTCATGGCGGCAACCACATCGGCACCACCATCGAAGACTACCGCATCCCCTGGATCGCCTACGGACCCGGCGTCGTCCCGCAGATCCTCGACCTGCAAATCTACACCTTCGACACCGCCGCCACCGTCGCATACGCGCTCGGCTTGCCCATCCAACCCGATTGGGACGGCATCCCGGTTTACAAAATCTTCGGCGAGGACCAACTCAGGATCCACGAAAAATATCCCTGCAAGACCTGAACCGAAGACATCCCCCTCATGCCGCATCCACGCCGAATCCTGATCCTGCTTTCGATCGTTGTTCAAGGCTGTGTCCCTGCTTCCGCCTCTTCTCCCACGCCGACAGCGACTCCGCCCATCCCCACAGCGACTCTCACGCCGAGTCCGATTCCCCCCGCGCCCGAAACGCCCTCCCCGACCCAGGCGCCGATCCCGCCCCAGCCCATCTCGCGCGTCTTCATCGTCACCTTCGACGGCTTGCGCCCCGACGCCATCGAAGCCGCGGAAATGGAGAACGTGAAGGCATTGATGCAAAGCGGCGCGTACACAATGAACGCGCAAACCGTCGTGCCGAGCGCCACCCTGCCCGCCCACGCCTCGCTTGTGACGGGAACATGCCCCGCCAAACACATCGCGCGCTGGAACGAATACGTCCCACAGAATGGTTATGCCCTCGGCGTTGACATCTTCGACCTGACAAGAGCCGTCGGCTTGCGAACGGTCCTGGTGACGGGAAAAGAAAAACTGCGCCAGATCACCGAACCGGGCAGCACAGACTTCTTCGGTTTTGTGGATAACACCGACGAAGAAAAAGACGAGACCACGCTGGAGAACATGGCGCTCGAACAGATCCGCCAGGGATTCGGCCTGATGATGGCGCATTTTCCCGACGGCGACATCGCCGGACATGAATTCGACTGGATGTCGAAACAACAACTGAGCGCCTTCCATAAAAAAGACGCATCCTTCGGCTCGTTTCTAAAGGCGATGAAGAACAGCGGCTACTACGACGGCACGCTATTCATCATCACAGCCGACCACGGCGGGCACAACTCCAATCACGGCACGCGCCTGCCCGAAGACATGACCATCCCCTGGATCGTCAGCGGACCGCAGATCGTCCCCGGCGAACTGCAAACTCCGGTCTATATCTACGACACCGCGCCCACCGTCGCATTCGCGCTCGGCTTGCCCCTGCAACCCGAATGGGACGGCGCGCCTGTCTACGAAGCCTTCGGTCTGCCCGTTGATCCGCTCAGAAACGGAGAATGTCCCGGTGTGACGCCGTAAAGGAATTTCAGTGTCACACCCTCGCAGTACAGCGCAAGATCGCGCTCAAAGCCGTTGTCGTTTCGATAAACCCGAGATCGGCAAAGGTTGCGCGTAATGCCGCGCGGACGCAATTCACGGAATCGGCGGGACCTTCAACAAAACCCCCACCAAATACCCCGCCATCGCGCTGACCGTCCCGATCAACATCATCTCCAGCCCGCTGCGCATCGGTTTGCCCACCGTCACGCGCGCCTTATAAAAACCGATCCCGAATAAAACCAGCGCCGTCACAACCACCGCCATCCACATGCTCGTGGAGACCGGCAAAAACACAAACGGCGCAATCGGCACGAGCGAACCGACGATCGCCGAAAGCCCCACCACCCAGGCCGACTTCCACGCCGCGCCGCGATCCACCGGCGAAAGTTGATGCTCCTCCGCCATCATCACCGCCACCCACACATCCTTGTTCGCCGTGATCGTATCCACAATACGCTCCAACAACTCCCCCTTGAAACCCTTGCTTTCATAAATATCGTGGATCTCCTTCCGCTCCAACGCGGGCGCCTCGACAATATGCCGATACTCGCGTTCGCGCTCGCTCTGGTACAAATCCGCGTCGGCGAGCGTCGTTGTGAACGCCACCGCCCCCATCGAAATCGATTCGGCGAAGGTCGTCGCCAGCCCCGCCACCAAAACCACGCGCGCGTCGTTCGTCGCCGCCGCAATGCCCAGCGCCACCCCCAGCACATTGACCAGCCCATCCTGCGCCCCCAAAATAAAATCCGAAAGCCCCGCGCCGCGCCTGTGCGGATCCGTAAAGTTGTGATGAAACACTTCCTCATGAAGCGTCTTGTGAATTTTTGTTTCCATGACCACATCATACTATGCGGGAAACTATTTATAATGGACGAATGTCACGCAAAAAAGGGCTCCTTATTCTTTGCTTATTTGCCCTGCCCGCCTGCCAGACCCAGGGACTGCCATTCCTCCCAACCCCAACCCCAACGGATACGCCCACTGCAACCGCGACTCAGACTCCCACGCCGACTCTCACCCCCGAGCCGACTCTGACTCCCGCGCCCGCGCCTCCCGCCCGCCGAGTCCTGATCCTCTCCATTGACGGTTTCCGCCCCGACGCCGCTCCCCTCGCGCCCATGCCGTTCCTCGCTTCGCTGTTGAACCAGTCCGCCTACGCCCCCGCCGCGCAGACGGTTTACCCCTCCATCACGCTGGTCTCCCACACCTCCATGCTCAGCGGACAATGCCCCGCCAAACACAAAGTGGACTGGAACGACTACATCCCCGAAAAAGGCTACGCCCAGGTCACCGACCTCTTCGACATCGCGCATCAAGCCGGTTTACAAACCGTCATGTACGTCGGCAAGGAAAAACTGCGCCAGATCACCGAACCGGAGAGACTCGATGTTTTCAAATTCATCAACGACCGCGACCTCGTCATTACCGCAGACCTCATCCAAAACTTCCCCGCCGACTTCCGCCTGATGTTCGTCCATTTCCCCACCCCGGATTGGATGGGACACGAATACGGCTGGCTTTCGCCCGAACAACTCAGCGTGCTATATCGCGCGGATCAGGCAATCGAAAAGATTGTCAATGAACTGAATATTCGCAGCCTGTGGGGCGAGACGCTCCTCATCATCACCGCCGACCACGGCGGGCACGACACCACGCACGGCTACAGCCTGCCCGAAGACATGACCATCCCCTGGATCGCCTCCGGCGCGGGAATCCGCCCCGCCGAATTAACCTCCCCCGTCAGCACCGTGGACACCGCCGCCACCGCCGCCTTCGCCCTCGGCTTGGACATCCCCGTCGAATGGGACGGCGTGCCGATCTACGAAGCGTTTGGTCTGCCAATTGAAAAAACCTCTGTGGGATGCGAAAGATAACCGCCCCCCAGTTGAGGGTTTACAGATGAAAGAAAGACAACTTGTCGGGCAAAAGCCTTGAGAGGATTGGATTTATGAATATGAAAGAATTGTTGAGAGCCGCCAGCCGCACCTTTGCACTGGGGATCGAACGCCTGCCCGGAATTCTTTGCGAAGCGACCACCGTCGCCTATTTGTTGTTGCGCGTCTCCGATTACCTGGAGGATAACGAGGACATGGACGCCGATGCCAAGGTGGCGCTCCTGAACCTGTGGGTCAACATCCTGCGCGGGGAGGAGAAGGTTGAAGCGCTGACCGCAACAATACCAGTTGACGCCGATCCATCCAACCCCGACGCCATCGTCGCCCGCCACGCCCGGGAGATCATTTCAGAACTGCGTTCTCTGCCGGATGCTGTTCAGGAAATCATCGTTCGCCATGTAATTTACAGCACGCAAGGCATGGCGCGCTGGACGAAAAAAGGGCCCAACGTCGCCGATGAAATCGAACTCGACGACTATATGTTTGAGGTTGCCGGGCGCGTGGGATATTTGATCACCCAGTTGTTCGCCTGGTATTCGTTCGCCATCCGCCGCAAAGAGAACGAGATCATGCCGCTGGCGCGCGAATTCGGGCTCGGCTTGCAGACCGTGAACGTCATCCGCGGCTTGCGCGAAGATTACGAACGCGGCTGGGTCTATATTCCCAACAAATACCTGAGCGATCTGGGATTGAGCAAGGAACAACTTTTCGACGCCGCCAACCGCGAACGCGCCCTGAAAGCGCTGGACATGCTGACCGACAAGGCGGAACGTCACCTGAGCGGCGCGTTGAAGTACGTCAAATCCCTGCCCTGGTGGCAGCACGGCATCCGGCTCGGCTGCATCTTCCCGCTGATGTTCGCCATCCGCACGCTGGCGGTCTGCCGCCGCAACGCGCAGGTCTTCGAAAGCGAAGCCAAGATCACGCGCGACGACGTGAAAAAGATCGTGCTGGACTCGACCTTGTGGGGCTGGTCCAACCTGTGGCTGGACAGATATTACAGAGAATTGAATATAATCAAGCCGTAGGGCGACAGTCGTTTTGATCTCTCGCGCCGCCCGTACCCCGTAACCCTAAATCATCGTCGGCTCTTCATACTTTCCGAACACCTTCGTCATCACGCCGATCATCTCGCCCAGCGTGCAATAGGCTCGCACACAATCCAAAATATACGGCATGGTGTTCTTCGTCCCTTCGCAGGCAATGCGTAACGCATCAAGTGTCTGCCCCACGCGCCCGCTGTCGCGCGTCTTGCGAACTTCGTTCAAACGCGAAACCTGCCTGCTGTAACCGTTCGGGTCCATTTTCAAAATGGGAATATTCAAAGGCTTATCGTCCACATAGGCGTTCACGCCCACGATCTTTCTGCGCTCCTCGTCAATTTCGCGCTGATAGCGATACGCCGCATCGGATATTTCGCTTTGCATGAATCCTTTTTCCAGCGCGGGGATGACTCCGCCCAGGTCTTCGATTCGGCGGAAGTAGGCGTACGCATCCTTCTCCATTCGGTCTGTTCCCGCTTCGACGAAGAAACTCCCCCCAAGCGGGTCCACCGTATTCGTCACGCCCGATTCCTCGGCGATGATCTGCTGGGTGCGCAGAGCCACCGTCACCGCATGTTCGGAGGGCAGCGCGAGCGCTTCATCCATCGAGTTGGTGTGAAGCGACTGCGTTCCGCCGAGGACGGCCGCCAGCGCCTGAATTGTGACGCGGACGATGTTGTTCTCCGGCTGTTGCGCCGTCAGCGAGGCGCCCGCCGTCTGCGTGTGGAAGCGCATCAGCCACGAGCGCGGATTCTTCGCCTTGAAGGTCTCGCGCATCTCGCGCGCCCAGATGCGCCTTGCCGCGCGATACTTGGCGATCTCTTCAAAGAAATCGTTGTGCGCGTTGAAGAAGAAGGACAGCCGCGGCGCGAATTCGTCCACGTCCATGCCGCGCGCGATTCCCCATCTTACATATTCCATGCCGTCCGCCAGCGTGAACGCCAGTTCCTGCGCCGCCGTCGAACCGGCTTCGCGGATGTGATAGCCCGAAATGGAAATCGTATTCCACTGCGGCACATGCGCCGAGCCGTACTCCATCGTATCCACCACGAGGCGCATGGATGGATGCGGCGGGAAGATGAATTCCTTCTGCGCGATGAATTCCTTGAGGATGTCGTTTTGGATCGTGCCGCGCAACTGGTCGGCGCGCACGCCCTGTTTTTCCGCGGCGACGATGTACATCGCCCAGATGATCGCGGCGGGCGAGTTGATCGTCATGCTGGAGGAGACCTTATCGAGCGGGATGCCGTCCAGCAGAATCTCCATATCTTTTAAGGAGGAGATCGCCACGCCGCATTTGCCGAACTCGCCCAGCGCTTCGGGCTGGTCGGTGTCGTAGCCCATCAGAGTCGCCAGGTCGAAGGCGATGCTCAACCCGGTCTGACCCTGATCGAGCAGATACTTGAATCTTTGGTTTGTCTCTTCCGCCGTGCCAAAGCCCGCGAACATGCGCATTGTCCACAGTTTGGAGCGGTGAAGCGTCGGGTGGACTCCCCTTGTGTAGGGGTACTCGCCCGGAAGACCGAGCGAGGCGGCGTAATCCATCCCCGCAATATCGAGCGGCGTGTAAAGCCGGTTGATCGGTTCGGAGGATGTCGTGATAAATTCGTCGGCGCGTTCGGGAAGTTGGGTCAACGCCTTCTTGAGGGAGGTTCCCTCCCACTCGGAAAGCGATTGTTTCAAATCGTCGAGTTTTTTCTTATCGTACATGGCGGCTCCTTGGGCGAGATGAAGCGATTATAAACCCCTCCACCGAAGATGTTTGTGTTTCGGGCGTGGAAATAGTGTGTAAGCAAAGGTTGTCAGCGCCTCCGCTCAAGCCGCCGTCCTGTGCGAAGCCCCCTATGGGCGGCGGCGGTTTACGAGGGAAATCCCGCGCCGGGGACGGCGCAGGGAGCAACCTGCCTGGCATGTTTTGCATGCACACTGGAAATATGCCTTCCCAAAGTTTTCGATCATGCGGCGGGGATCCGGCTCTTGATCACCGTTGAATTTCCACAGGCACGCCCACCTCCGCCCAATCGTAAAGCAGTTGCGAATCGTAAGTATCCAGCACAACGCATCCGTAGGAGATCGGTCTGCCTAAAAATCCCGCCCAGAGCGTCGCCCCGTTCGGCAGGATCGGCAGTGCGTGGATTCCGTTCTCCAGACTTCCCGCCCAATAGATGCCGAGCCAGTTCGGCATCCAGATATCCCATGTCGCGCCATAGGCATTGGGGATCTTGTCCAGCACGCTGAATCTTCCCGCGCGCGTCGCGTTGTTCATCCCCGTCGAAGCGACAAAACTGAACATAAGCAGGTCGCCTTCGTAAACGTACATGTGTTGTTCCGAAATATCCACAAGGATGTATTTCCCGCCCGTATAATGGACCGGCGGCGCCTCCTCCCGCGCCGGTGAATCCACGATCACAGCCTCCGCCATCGGTTGAGGCGTGTTCGTCGGGGTTTCGGTCGGAGGCGGCTCAGGGGTGATTGTAGAAGTTGGGGACGGCGTATAAGTCGGCTTGGGGATCTCGACCCCTGCGAACGATCTTTCGTAAGCGGGCTTTCTCTCAGGAGCGGAGCCGGTCGCCAGCGAAGCCTTCACGGTCCACGCCGCCGCGCCAAGCAGGATGACCGCCAACGGCAGAAGCAAACCGAAGATTCGCGCTTTCATGGCAGGATGGTCGGCAGGATGACCGGCGTAGGCAGGACGCTTTCATTGTTTACGAAACACAGGATGCCCTGAGTCACGCCCTCCGCCACCAGGTCCGTCCGTTTCGTGAGGATGTCGCGGTCAAGATAAAGGAATCCCGTTTCGATGATGGCGGTCACGGTGTTCGGGTCTATTTCGGAAAAGGCGTGGTATTGCGTCATGTCCGTTGTGATGCTGTTGGCGTGAAAGGTCAGCCCGGTCATGCGTTGATAGCGATCCGTCAAACAAGCCGTCAGGCGTTGGGCGCGGTTCGTGTCGCGCGTTTCGAGCGAAGCCGCCGCCTTGAAGCCCGTCGCCTCGTCGTTGACATATTCGCACGAGTCGTTATGGATCGAAACCAGCGCCGCGGCGCGGTATCCGTTCAGACGCGTGTCGAACTCGTTGAGCAGATCCACCTGATAGCCGCGCTCGATCAGACTGCGCTGGACAAGCTTTGCAATCGAAAGATTCACATCCACTTCGGTGAGAGTCGCTTCGCCGTTCTCGTCGAGGCAGGCTGCGCCCGAATCGTTGCCCATGTGTCCCGCCACGATCCCGATGCGGACCTGCGGCTGGGGAGTCAACCCGCTTTGGACGGCTGGCTGGGGCGTGAGCAACGCGCGTAATTGCTCGCGCAGATTGTTTGTAAAAATGCTGTTTGGCGTCCAGGCGGTGAAAAGCGTGGCGATCAACGCCGCGATCCCCAGCGTGGAGAGGAACGGATTCGCCCCGCGCGGCTTATGTTTGCGCGCGACCGTCGATTCTTTGGCGGGTTCATTCATGGATTCCATCTTCGAGATAATCTTACCCCAAATCAAAATTCTGTTTATCGAACAGCCTGTTCATCGGCTTCAACTTCGACACAGGCAAGGCGAGATTCTTGACGCGCGTGCGCTCATATTGAAAAGTGCGCGCGTTCGGCTGGAGCAATGTCGCGCGCTGCCCCATTTCTTCATAGGTCGCGTAACCCGTCATCCAAATATCCATGCCGTAAACCCAGATGTTTCCCCATTCATGCGGCGCGACGATGCGCGTCTCCTTCATCCGTTCACAGCGAATTCCCAGCCGCGCGTCGGGCAAACGATTAACGTGCAGGGATGTGATGGAATAAAACGGCTCGTCGAGTCTTACCTTGACCCCGGGCTGGATGCTGACCCCCACGCGCCTCATTTCCCGCGCCTCAACCTGTCCGCTGATTTCGACGATCAGTTCCTCCGCCGATTCCGATTTCAAGGTCAGCGCCCCGAGCGGAACCCAACTCTGCGGCTTGCTCCACGCCTCGGGCATGACGTGGACGAGATGATGCGGTTGTTTCTTCTCGATCGCCTTTTTCAAATCGCCGGGCGACGAAGCGACCAACCCGCTCATGAAGGCGAAGAGATAGAGATCGGTATAAGAGTGACCGTCTCCGGCGTGAGAGTCCGAAGGCACAAGCGCGGGCGCGTCCATCAACACCGCCGGGTCCTTGCGAATCGCCCTGATCTGCCCGCGATGCGAAATGAGAAACGACTTGATATTGCAGCGGCGTCCGCCGAGGATCACGTCGAAGCGGTCGCGATCGCTGAAGGGCGCGGCGGCTTTGACCTCGTATGAAATATTGTTCTGCGAGAGATAACGCCGAAAGGCGATCTCCACCGCAATGTTGGCGACCAAACGCCTCAGCCTGCCATAAGGCGAGACGCCCCCGCGTTCATAGGTCGTCGCCAGCGACCTGAGCGCGTACTCGATTCCGCCTTCGGTCAGGTCCGGCGTGTACGACAGGCGGAGGAAGTCGGCGGGCGATGGCATAGGGGAGGTTGATGATTGATAATTGGCGATTTGTGATGCGTATAAGTGATGAGTAAGAAATGAAATGTGAGCGACTGTTCAGTGTCGGATGTGGGGGGACGTTGGCGCGTTTCCCACTGGATGCATTTAATCGTAAATCAAAAATCTGGATAGGGCAAGACAGAATCTTTTACTTTTCTCCTGATGTGGAGCGGCTCGCCTGCGCCCAATCGCCTCCCTGCCTCAACTGCTCCCTGACCGCCTCATAGATCCCCGGCGTGGAGGCGAGGATGGACAACGGCGCGGAGAGAAAATCCTCCCGTCCGTCAATGGTTGTCACTTTCGCTCCCGCTTCCAATGCGATCAAGCCCCCGGCGGCGACGTCCCAGGGTTTGAGTTTGAATTCCCAGAAGCCGTCGAAGCGACCGGCGGCGACGTAGCAGGCGTCGAGGGCGGCGGAGCCGAGACGGCGCACGCCCTGGGTCTTTTTGGCGAGCCGCTCGAAGTATTTGAAATTGTCGAGTTCGGTGTCCCAGGTGTCGTAGGGGAAGCCGGTGACGAGCAGGGACTTTTCCAGTTCGGTCGTCTCTGAAACGCGGATCGGCTTTCCGTTGAGGAATGCGCCTTTGCCTTTTTCGGCGGCGAAGAGTTCGTCGCGCATCGGGTCGTAAATGACGCCGAGAGTCAACAAGCCGTTCGTGGAAAATCCGATCGAGACGCAGAAGATGGGGATGTGATGCGCATAATTGACCGTGCCGTCGAGCGGATCAATGTGCCAGAGGTCTGCGTTGCTTCCCTGAATGTTCCCGCTTTCTTCGGCGAGGATGTGACCGCCGGGGAATTTCGCCCTGATCTCGCCGAGCAAAAAGGCTTCAGAGGCGTGATCGGCTTCGGTCACAAGATCAATCGTCCCCTTGAAATGAACCGTGTGCGGGGTGTTGTATCCGTTACGGAGGATGGATCCTGCTTCGCGCGCGAGTCGTTCCAGGTCTGTCAGAGTCGGCTTCATGAAATTCCGTTCCAGATGCGGCGTCCCAAAGCGGTGAGGGCAAAGTCCACGGCGAGGGAGGCGGTGCGGTTTTGAATATCGAGGATGGGGTTGACTTCGACCAGGTCCATGCCGATCAGTTTGCCAGTCTCGGCGATCATCTCGCAGGCGAGATGCGCCTCGCGTTGAGTCAGACCGGCGGGGACGGGGGTTCCAACGCCCGGCGCATGTTCGGGGTCGAGCGAGTCGAGATCGAGCGAGAGGAAGATGCCGTCCACGTCGCGGCTGACGCGCTCGATGGCTTTTTCGAGGACGGTCACCATGCCATAACGGTCAATCTGCTCCATGCTCATCACCATCGCGCCCGCGTTTTGCAAATTGACCTTTTCGCCTTCGTCGAGGTCGCGCGCGCCGATAATGGCAATTTTCTTCGGGTCAATGACCGGGACGGGTTCATCCCACAATTGAACGAGGCTTTGATCGCCCAAGCCCGCCAGGATGGCAAGCGACATGCCGTGAATGTTACCGGATGGGGTCGTTTCCGCTGTGTTGAAATCGCCGTGCGCGTCCACCCAGATGACTCCGATCTTGCGATTGCGAGCCGCGCCGCGCACCGAGCCGATGGAGAGGGAGTGATCGCCTCCCAAAATCAAGGGGAAGTTGCCAGCCTCCACCGAAGTGGATACTGCGCCGGAGACTCTTCTTGCCATGGGAACGATGCAGTCAATGTATTTCAATTTTGGGTTGGTGACGCTGCACATTTCCGCGATCGGCACATCCACGTTGCCTTTGTCGTTGACGGTGTAGCCGAGCGCTTCGAGTTTCGTCTGTAAGTGGGCGTAGCGGATCGCGCTCGGACCCATATCCACGCCGCGCCTGTCCGCGCCGAGGTCTATCGGCACGCCGATGATGTCTATTTGCATGAGTTCTCCGTAATTGGTGGTTGGTAATTGGTGGTTGGTGATTGGTAATTGGTAATTGGTGGTTGCCGTAACTGTTTACTGCTCACTGTTCACTGTTCTCTACTCACTGCTCTCCTTCACCGCGTCAAACACACTGACTCTGTTCCTGCCCGCACTTTTGGATTGGTACAGCGCCTGGTCCGCGCTCACCAGCAACGCATCGCCCGATCCGGCGTGGATGGGAAAAGACGCTACCCCGGCTGAGAACGTGGCTTTGATCGGCTTGTCTTCGCAGGTATGCGAAAGGGATTCGAATTCCGCCCTGAACAGTTCCGCGCGTTCGCGGGCGTCATCCACTGCGGCGTCGGGCATGAGGATGACAAATTCTTCGCCGCCGAAGCGGCAAAGGATGTCGCTGCGCCGCGTGTTTTCCGTCAGGTAGTTCGCCAGAGAGATGAGGACCATGTCGCCGCATTTATGACCGTAAGCGTCGTTGACCCGCTTGAAATGATCCACGTCCAGAATGATCAATGAAAATGGGGCGTTCTCGCGCGCCGCCCGCGCAATTTCCCGATCCAGGGCTTCGGCGAAATAACGGCGGTTGAACACACCCGTCAGCGGGTCGCGGATGGCTTGCTCCTGCAATTGCAGGCGCAGGCGTTCGTTCACCTCCAACTGGGTTTGCAGAGCCAGGTTGGCGGTCTTCAATTCCTCTTCGAGTTTTTTCCGCTCGGTGATGTCGTACGCCAGGATCACCCGCCCCTCGATCTGATTGGCGCGGTTGAGGATGGGCGTGATGATGGTTTCGAGGATGCGCGGAGGTTCTCCGGGAATTTCGATCTCTTCGCGCGAGCGTTCGAGGAAGAAAAAACGCTTAAGCAACTGGGGCCAGGGCTTGAAGACCTCCAGCGCGTCGCGCCCGATGATCTCTTTAAGCGATTTCCCAAGCCACTTCTGCGCCACTGCGTTTGCATCCACGATCCTTTCCTTCTCATCCAGCACGAAGACCAT
>CAADGT010000124.1 GCA_900696595.1 uncultured Chloroflexota bacterium | reverse complement strand
TTACCAATCTCTAATCTCCAGTTACCAACCTCCAATTACCAACACCCCATGACCCACCAACCCCACACCGTTTACATCAAGCCTTCCAAAGGGCTGGCCGCGCTCAACCTCGGCGACCTGATGCGCTACCGCGAGTTGATCTTCTTCATGGTCTGGCGCGACGTGAAGGTGAAATACAAACAGACATTGCTCGGCATGGCGTGGGCGGTCGTCCAGCCGGTTATGACCATGCTCGTCTTCACCTTTCTCTTCGACCGCGTCGCCAAACTTCCCACCGAAGGCGTTCCGTATCCCGTTTTTTCGTTCACCGCGCTTTTGCCCTGGGGTTTGTTTGTGACGGCGCTCAATCAAGGCAGCCGCTCGCTTGTGGCGCATCAAAACATGGTGACGAAGATTTATTTCCCGCGCCTCATCCTTCCCATCGCCTCGGTCTTCGCGGGCATGGTTGATTTCGCCATCGCCTTCGTCATCCTCGTGATTCTGATGTTCTATTATCAAGTCACCCCCGCCTGGCATCTGATCTGGACCCTGCCGCTCTTTCTTTTACTTGCGATCGTCACCGCGCTGGGAGTCGCCCTCTGGCTTTCGGCGATCAACGTCCAGTACCGGGATGTGAACCAAGCCCTCCCGTTTCTGACTCAGTTTTGGCTGTTTGCCACACCTGTCGCCTATTCCGCCTCTGTAATCTCGGAACGCTGGCAACTGGTCTATTCGCTGAATCCGATGGCTGGCGTAGTCAACGGATTCCGCTGGGCGCTGCTCGGCGTCGGCGACGGACCGGATGCCGCGCTCTGGGTCTCGACCGGCATCTCGATCCTGCTCTTCGTTTCGGGTCTCTTCTATTTTAAGAGCATGGAAAAGACCTTTGCGGATACGATCTAATCTCGTCATTGCGAGGGCGGTGTTCTTCCGCCCGAAGCAATCTCATAACAACGATGTGAGATTGCTTCGTCGGGCAAAGAGCGCCCTCCTCGCAATGACGGAATGAGAGTTTATGACCACAGCCATCAGCGTACACAACCTCGGCAAGCAATACAAGATCGGCGCGGCGGAGACGAAATTCCGCTATAACATGCTGCGCGACGTGATCGTGGATACGGTCTCGGCGCCGATTCGACTCGCAAAAGCCATGATCGGCAAATCCGACCGGCGCATGAATCAGAATTACGTCTGGGCGTTGCAGGATGTCTCCTTCGATTTGGAGGAAGGCAAAGTCCTCGGCGTCGTCGGGCGGAATGGGGCGGGGAAGTCTACACTATTGAAGATTCTCTCGCGCGTCACCGAACCGACGACTGGGACCGTCACCGTGCGCGGGCGTGTCGGCTCCCTGCTGGAAGTGGGAACCGGCTTCCACCCCGAACTGACCGGGCGCGAAAACATCTACATGAACGGCGCGATTTTGGGAATGAAGCGCTCTGAGATCGATTCCAAGTTTGACGAGATCGTGGATTTCTCCGAAGTCAACCAGTTTATTGACACGCCGGTCAAACGTTATTCGTCGGGCATGTACCTGCGGCTGGCGTTTGCGGTGGCGGCTCATCTCGAACCGGAGATTCTCGTCGTGGACGAAGTGCTGGCTGTCGGCGACGCTGAATTTCAGAAAAAATGTCTGGGCAAAATGGGCGACGTTGCCCAGCAGGGACGCACGGTTTTATTCGTCAGTCATAACATGTCGGCAATTTTGCGTTTGACTCAGGAGGCGATTGTCCTGAACAAAGGGCGGATGATCATGCGCGGCCCGACTCAGGAGGCGGTGGATTACTACCTCTCTTCGGGGCAGTCGCAAGCCGGGGAGCGGGTTTGGGAGGCGGATGAAATTCCAGCGGCGAGTCAGCCTTTTAGGCCGATCAGTCTCAAGGTCAAGGAAAGAGGCGGGAAGGTCGTGGATACGATCCGCTCCACAGAATCGGCCGTCGTCGAGTTTGAATATCAATTATCCGCGCCTGTGACGGGGTTGCGCGTCGGCTTGTACGTCGGCACAATGCGCGGCGAGTATGTCTTTGCGTCGTTCGACACCGACACGCCGGAGTTGTACGAAAAGTTCGACACGCGCGACGCCGGTCGTTACGTCAGCCGCGCCGAAATCCCCGCCGATATTTTCAACGAGGGACGTTACACGGTGGGCGTGAACGCGAGTTCGTTCGGCGTGCGCCGTTATTTCATGGACGAAAACGCGCTGGCGTTCAACGTGGATATTTCCGGCGCGCCCGGCACGCAATGGGGCGAGCCGCGCGTGGGACCGGTGCGGCCGAGACTTGCGTGGAAGATTGAGAAGATTAGAGATTAGAGAGTAGAGAGTAGAGAGTAGAGATTGGAGATTAGTAATTGGTAAGTGGTAATTACCAATCTCCAATTACCAATTACCAAATTACCAACATGGCAAACACAACCCCCCTCAAAGAATTTTTAGGCGACCTGCCCTTCACCGCCGAAATTGACTGGATGCTTCGCTCCAAGAATCGTCCGCGCAAGGATCATTACAACCTGACGCGCTTGTTGAAATCTTTGCCGGATGCGGTAAAGATTGTGAAACCGTTTGCAGATAAGGCGAAACTTCATGGCGGGCAAGGTCGAAGCGCGGGCAAGAAAGTTTTGCTCTTCGCCACGCTTCACTATTGGATCGAACAATCGGCGTATCTGGGGTTGGTTCTGGCGGGCATGGGGCATGATGTCACATTGCTGACGTTGCCTTATTCGGAATGGCATAAGGAAAAAGATAAATTCACCCAGCGCCAGCGCGTTCTTCATACGCATGACGCGTTGAAGGCATTATCCCCGCTGGTGAAACACGTTTCGCTGTTGGACATGCAGCCCTTCGCCCGCGCCGCGCACGGGACGCTGAAAGCCGTCCGCCGCGACGGGTTGCCGGAAAAGATTCTGGCGGACATCAGGGAAGTTTCGCTGTGGGACGCGCAATATACGCTGATGCGCGAAGAAGTGGACATGAACGACCCGTCCGACCGCGCATTGTATGACTTGCGGATCGAGCGCAATACTTTTGCCGCCAAAGCCGCTCTGCAATATTTGCAAATGAACAAGCCCGACGTGGTTTTGATCCCGAACGGCTTGATCCTCGAAATGGGAATCCTCTTCCGCGTGGCGCGTTATCTCGGCATGGACGCCGTGACTTACGAATTCAACGACCAGCGCGAACAGATCTGGCTGGCGCAAAATTCGTCCATCATGCAACAGGAGACGGATTATCTCGTTGAGGCGCGTTGCCATTTGCCTGTCACCGAAGCGATGTTCGAGAAGGTCGCCGACCTGGAAAACGCCCGTCGCGGCGCGAGGGTGTGGGGAAAATCGAAACGGCTCTGGCAGTATGTCTCCTCGCAGGGCGCGGAAACGACCCGCAACGCGCTGGGGTTGGACTCGCGCCCCGTCGTGATGCTTGCCGCGAATGTTTTGGGAGACAGTCTCACGCTTGGGCGCGACATCTTCGCCGCCTCCATGACCGAGTGGATTACCAAAACCGTTCAATATTTTGCGAAGCGGACGGATGTGCAACTCGTCATCCGCGTTCACCCGGGCGAGAAACTTGTGCCGCAAGCCAAGTCCATGGCGACGGTGGTGAAAGAGGCGCTGCCCGAACTGCCGAATCATATTCACGTCATCGGCGCGCTGGATTCGATCAACACCTATGACCTGATCGAGATTGCGGATGTCGGACTGGCATACACCACAACGGTCGGGCTTGAGACCGCCATGAACGGACGCCCGGTCATCTCCTGCGGGCGGACTCACTACCGCGGGCGCGGCATTACGCTCGACCCGAACTCGTGGGACGAATACTACGCCACGCTGGAAAAAGTACTGGGCGATATTCCCGCCCATCAAATGAATGAAAAGCAAATCGAATTCGCCTGGAACTACGCCTACCGCTTCTTCTTTGAATATCCGCGCCCCTTCCCCTGGCGGCTGATGAATTTCTGGGACGACCTCGCCGAACATCCGCTCGAAAGCGTGTTGAGCGACGAAGGCATGGCAAGATTCAAAAAGACCTTTGACTTTCTGGTTTGCGAACCATTCACATGGGACGACTAGAAGACCACGAGACTATCCGACCATATGACCAACGACACCAAACAAAAAGTCCGCGAGTTCTACGACGAGATCGGCTGGACGCAGGAGGACGACGGGCATTATCAGAACGCCCGCTACGAAGACCTGCGCCCGGTCTCGCGCGAATACATCCACAAGACCCGCCTGCGCGTGATGAATGGACTCATCCCAACCGGCCGCTTCCTGCTGGACGCCGGGTCGGGCCCCGTCCAGTATGAGGAATACAAGACCTATTCCGCGGGATACCAAAAGCGCGTCTGCCTCGACATTTCGATTCAAGCCCTGCGCGAGGCGCGGACTCGCATCGGCGCTCACGGCCTGTTCGTCGTCGGCGATCTGGCGAACCTGCCCTTCAAAAACGATTCCTTTGACGGCGCGGTATCCATGCACGCGATCCACCATCTGGCGCTGCCCGAACACCCCAACGCCTACGCGGAGATTCACCGCGTCCTCGCCCCCGGACGGACGGCCGCCATCGTCAACGGCTGGCATAATCCGCTGTTGATCCGCATGGCGGAGCCGCTCATCGGCGGGATGCGCAAACTCTCCGGGCGTTCCCAAAAGAAGAAGAAAGAATGGCTGAACGAGGAAGACCCCGCCGGGACATTCGTCGAAAAGATGACGCCCGAATGGCTCAAAAAAGAGATCGGCTCGAAGATGACGATTGAGATCAAACCCTGGCGCAGTCTCAGCACGCGCATCATGCGCTGGTTCGTGCGTCCCTTCGGCGGACGGATATTTCTCAAATTCGTCTTCCGGCTCGAAGACATCTTCCCGAAGTTCTTTGCGGAGAATGGGCAGTATCCGCTCATCGTAATTTGTAAAACGTAATTCGTCATTGCGAGGAGGGCGATAGCCCGACGAAGCAATCTCATGAGCAAATTCTAGATTGCTTCGGGCGGAGGAGCGCCGCCCTCGCAATGACGGGATCACTATAAATGTCCTTGAAAAAGCATCTCCCCGGAACTCTCCTCCTGCTCATCGCCGCCCTTGTGTTTTTGCCCCACATCGGCGCGTTGACCTATTACAAGGATGACTGGTATTACATCTACGACGGCATGGTCGGGGGAGCGAAGATATTCCACGAGATGTTCCGCATTGACCGCCCGGCGCGGGGATATTTCTTCGAGTGGGTTTACACGCTCTTCGGACCGAATCCCCTGCCCTGGCATCTCGCCGCCTTCCTCTGGCGCGGACTCGCCGCCCTGGGCGCGTTTCAAATCTTCAGCCTGCTATGGAAAGACAACCGCAAATTCAACTTCATCGCCGCTTTGCTCTTTGCCATCTACCCCGGCTACTTCTGGTGGATCAGCGCCATCGAATACCAACCAATGATCGCAAGTTTGGCGTTTCAGGTCTTTTCGATTTTATTTACGTTGAAAGCAATCTCGCCCGCTCAAGGCGCCGTCCCCGGCGCCGGGGCTCGTTCTGAGCAAAGTCGAAGGGACGGCGGCGGGAGCAAAATTAGGAAAGCCGCTTACATCATTGGCGCGATTCTCACCGGCTGGAGTTACATCGCCCTCGTGGATTACGCCATCGGCATGGAAGCGTTCCGTTTTCTGGCGGTCTATTTGCTGGTAAAACAAAACGAGCAAAACGCAATTTGGAAAACGCTCAAAGCCTGGGCGTGGACTCTGGTCATCCCGCTCGGAATCGTCGTCTGGCGCATCTTCTTCTTCACCAACGAGCGCAAAGCCACAGACATCGGCGGTCAATTGAGCGTGTTCTTCGCCAACCCTCTCGCCGTTTCCGTGGACTGGTTCTTTCAAGCCTATAAAAGCCTTTTGAATCTCAGCGTGCTGGCGTGGATCAACCAATTCCCCGCCTTTGTTCAGTCCATGAGATTGCGCGATGTTGCGCTCGGCGTTTTGCTTTCCGCGCTTGTCATTCTCATCGTCGTTTACGCGGAGAGGAGAATCAAACTTTCAGCGGAATCAAAGGCCGTAGATGACGACCAGACTCAAACCACGAAAGAGGCGTTGACTCTCGGCGGGCTGGGGATGGTCTTCGGAATCCTCCCGGTCGTGATGGCGAATCGTTATGTGGACATCGCGGGGTTCTCGCATTACGGCCTGCCCGCGTCGCTGGCGGCGGCGGTCTTCATGGCGGCGATGATCGAATTGATTTCCATGCCGCGCGCGCGGACGATCATCCTGTATGCCATCATCGGCTTTGCGGCGCTTTCGCATTTTTCGATTGCATCGAACGCGGCGACGGAGATCAAGGCGCTGCAAAATTTCTGGCGGCAGGTCAGTTGGCGCGTCCCCGCGCTTCGCCCCGGCGCAACGCTTGCGATTCATTACCCCCTGCCCGGCATGGGCGACGGCGGGCTGGCGTTGATCGAAGCCGCGAACGTCATGTATTTTCCCGCGCCGACGAATCAAGTTCCGGTGCATTACCCGCTCGCAGGCTTGACGTTGAACGGCGAAAACCTGCCCGGCATTTTGGACGGTTCGCAAGTGAACGAGTCCGGTTATCGCAGTCATACTTATACGATTGATTACACAAATATTCTGGTGATGAGTCAACCGGCGCTGACTTCATGCGTGCATGTGATGAACGCGGCGAACCCGTTGATCTCGGAATATGACCCGCTTGATGTTTCGCTCGCCGCGCCTCATTCCAACATCGAAAATGTGATCGTCGATTCCGAACCTGTTTCTCCGCCGGAATTTATTTTTGGACGCGAACCCGAACGCGGCTGGTGCAATTATTTTCAGGAGGCAGACCTGGCGGCTCAAACTCTGGACTTTGAGCGGGTTGCCGCGCTCGGAGACGAAGCCATCGCTTTGGGCTTTTCCCCCGAAGACCGCGTGGAATGGCTGCCCTTCCTCAAAGGGTACGCCGTCACCGGCGACGCGGAGTCGTTGAAGCAGTTGGCAAAGCGCATCGTGGGCGAGAGGACGATCCGCTTGCAGGCGTGCGAAGCGTTGCGAAATATCGAACAGCCGCTGACGGACGAGGTCCGCGATGCGGTCGAAGTAAATTATTGCAAAGGTTCGGAGTGATGTCCAAATTCACCGATCAGAAATATCTTTTGCAGGAGCAATACAAAGACTCAGGCAATCTCGACGCGCGGATATCTCTCCATAAACGTTTCAGCACGAATCCCCATGTCTGGTTTGACTGGGTATTCGACCAACTTTCTTCACTGCCCGCCGATGCAAACATCCTGGAACTCGGCTGTGGTACCGGCGAGGTGTGGCGGGAATGCGCAAGCCGAATCCCCGCCGGTTGGGCGTTGACTCTGACCGACCTCTCCGACGGGATGCTGGATGCGGCGTGGCGGAATCTGATTGTCATCAAGCGTGGAATCAAATTCGAGAAGGCCGACGCTCAATTGCTGCCCTACCCCGATGGAAGTTTCGATGCGGTCATTGCCAATCACATGCTGTATCATGTGCCGGATCGAAAGCAGGCATTGAAGGAGATTTGCCGCGTTTTGAAAGCCGGGGGTATTTTATTCGCCTCCACGCTTGGAGAGAACTATATGCGCGAAATGTGGGAATTACTCGAACGTGTTGGCAGGCTCAAGCGGCATGTGGTCGCCCCGGCTTTCAACCTCGAAAATGGGGAGGGACAATTGCGGGAATTTTTTTCGCGTGTAGAATTGCTCCATTATCAGGATAGTCTGCGCGTGACGGATGTTCCTGCAATGATGGCTTACATCCGCTCGATGGCATCCACGGCGGATTTGCAGGAAGATGGATTTCTTTCCATCGAGCGCGAACTTATGGAGGCAATGGGTAAGAATGGCGAGTTCTTTATTCGGAAACCAGCCGTATTGTTCAAGGCATTCAAGTAGATTGAAGGTCAGGCTTTTTGCAAATAAACGTAACTGCTCAGCCTCCGTGGTTTCGCGGGGATGAATCCCCTGCTCAGTGCATGAAAGTCCGCCGAAGCGAGCGGAAAGCCAAACCCCTGAGTAGTTACAATTAAACCGGGCAATCCATCCAACCTGTTTTGAACCACTGAGACACGAAGGCACGGAGTTTTTTAAATGGGTTTCCTCAGTGGCTCAGTGTCTCCGGGGTTAGGCTTTGGCTCTTCCCGGACGGATTTATTGCTCGATTAATTTGGAAAAGTACAATCAGCCTGACATGATTGGAAGAAATAGGCAATGGCGGGCGGCAAGCCCGCCCGACTAAAAAAGAGGTATTCATGGATTGGAAAAATCAAGCGGTTCTCGTCACCGGCGGGACGGGGTCCTTCGGCAAGAAGTTCACCCGGATTTTGCTCGAGGAAAAACAGCCGAAGAAGGTCATCATCTTCAGCCGCGACGAATTGAAACAGCACGAAATGCAGGTCGGCGGGTTTGACGACGAACGCCTGCGTTATTTCATCGGCGACGTGCGCGACCGGGAGCGGCTCGTCCGCGCCATGCATGGGGTGGATATCGTCGTCCATGCGGCGGCGCTCAAGCAGGTTCCCGCCTGCGAATATAACCCGATGGAAGCGATCAAGACCAACATCATGGGCACGGCGAATGTGGTCGAAGCGGCGTTGGATGCGGGCGTGAAGAAAGTCCTCACCGTCAGCACGGATAAGGCTGTCAGCCCGGCGAATTTATACGGCGCGACCAAACTCGCGGCGGAGAAGTTAACGATTCAGAGTAACGCCTATGCCGGGGGTTCGGCAACCCGCTTCTCCTGCGTCCGATACGGGAACGTCGTCGGCTCGCGCGGCTCGGTCGTCCCGTTATTCCTCAAACGGCGCGCCACCGGCAAAGTCACCGTCACCGACGAACGCATGACGCGCTTCTGGCTTTCGCTGGAGCAGGGCGTGAGATTCGTCATCCATTGCATCGAGCAGATGGAGGGCGGCGAGGTCTTCGTCCCGAAGATTCCCAGCACCAAAGTGACCGACCTTGCGCGCGCCATCGCCCCGGACGCGGAACTGGAGATCATCGGCATTCGCCCCGGCGAAAAATTGCACGAGGTTCTGATCTCGGAAGACGAGGCGCGGCACACGGTTGAGTTGGAGAAAATGTTCGTCGTCCAGCCCGCCGAGGCGACCTGGTTCGGCTACTCCTGGCAGGATAGGGGTACAATTCCCGGCGAAGGTTTTTCATACTCCAGCGACAACAACAGCGAATGGCTCGACGTGGAAGGCATCAAGAAATACATCGCCCCGTTCGAGGAATTGTTCGCGCAAGGGAAATTGGAAGGATGAGGAAAGTGTCACGCGCCAGGTATCAAGTGTCAGGTTAATCCCTGAAACCTGAAACTTGGAACCTGAAACCTGGAACCTGAAACCTGAAACCTGAACCATGAAACTCCTACTCACCGGCGTCAGCGGACTGCTCGGCATCAACTTCGCGCAGGAGATGATGGATAAGCACGAGATCATCGGCGTGGATCGCGGCAAACTCAAGAGCGCCCCGTTCAAGGTTTTGAAACACGACCTGCTCGACGCGGGCGCGGTTGAAACCGTCCTCGACGCGGCGCGTCCCGATTGGCTGGTCAACTGCGCCGCGCTCGCCGACCTGGACCTGTGCGAGGAAAATCCCGACCTCGCCAAACAACTGAACGCCGACCTGCCGCGCCGCCTTGCCCGCGCCTGCAAGGAACGCGGCATTGCCTTCGCGCACATTTCCACCGACGCCGTCTTCGACGGGAAAAAGGACGGCTTTTACAGCGAGGAGGACCCGCCCAACCCGGTCGGCGCGTACTCCAAAACAAAACTCGACGGCGAATGGGCGGTTCTCACCGAAAACCCAAAAGCCATCGTGGCGCGGGTCAACTTCTACGGTTGGAGTCTGGGCGGCAGGCGCAGTCTCGCCGAGTTCTTCTACAACAACCTGACCAACAACAAAAGCATGAGCGGCTTTACCGATGTCATCTTCTGCCCGATGCTCGTCAACGACACCGCGCGCATCCTCGTCCAAATGCTTCAACGCGGGCTGAAAGGCTTGTACCATCTTGTCGGCCCCCAGGCTATGAGCAAGTACCAATTCGGCGTGGAGATTGCCCGCCGCTTCAAACTCAGCGAAAGCGAGATCACGCCGAAATCCGTCAACTTCTCCGGGTTGATCGCCAAACGTTCCAACAATTTATGGCTGTCCACCCGCAAACTATCCACAGATTTGGGCGCGGATTTGCCCGACTTTTCCACAGGTTTGGGCGAGTTTTATGCACAGCGCGAACAGGGTTATCCACAGAAAATCCGGGGTTATCAACAGGCGTAGAATAAAAATTGTTTTGCCCACCGCAAGGTTATCCACATCTCCCCGTCGCTTTTCCACAGGAAAGCCGCTTTTTACCCACAAAAATACCGCGATGCTCCAGCGAATCCCCGTTTTCAGCCGAACTTATCCACAATTTTTGGCGGGTTATCCACAGCCTTCAAGGCGCTTATCCACATGAAAACCCTCCCCCGCATCGAAGAACTGCTGATGTTCGCCCACTCCATTTGGCATTTTCACTTCCGCAACCCCGCTCGAAAATAAAAACGCCTCAAGTCCTATGCCCTTGCGGGCTACCCTGATTGGGTTTCCGTGACATCATCACGGTTTTCGGACTTGATGGCGCCTTACAATCATTATATAAATTAAGCCTTCGAATTTCCATTGCATTTTTGTCGAAATTTGAAAAAATGAGAAAATTCTTACCCCGGAGAAAACACATGGAAATCAAATTTGGAAATCGCACCATCGGCTTGAACCATCCCACTTACTTCATCGCCGACATCGCCGCGAACCATGACGGCGACATGGAACGGGCGAAGAAACTGATCCGGCTGGCGAAGGCGGCGGGCGCGGATGCCGCCAAATTCCAAAATTTTGACGCCCCCAAGATCGTCTCGGATTACGGCTTTAAAGCCATGAGCGGCGGGCAGGTCTCGCATCAGGCAAGTTGGAAAAAATCCGTCTTTGAAGTTTACAAAGGCGCGTCCATCCCGTTTGAATGGTCCATGACGCTGGTGAAGGAATGTCAGGAAGTCGGCATTGACTACTTCTCCTCGCCCTACGATTTTGAAGCGATAGATTTCCTCGACCAATACGTGGAAGTGTACAAGGCCGGTTCCGGCGAAATTGACTGGATCGAAGCGTTGGAACGCATGGCGTCCAAAGGCAAGCCGTTCTTCGTCGCCACCGGCGCGGCGGATATCGGCGACGTGCAACGCGCCGTCCATGCCATTCTCAAGGTCAACAAACAACTGGTTCTGATGCAGTGCAACACCAACTACACCGCCAGCCCGGATAACTATGATCATCTGCACATTAACGTTTTGAAAACCTACGCCGCCATGTTCCCCGATGTGATTTTGGGACTCTCCGACCACACCCATTCCGTCGCCCCCGTTTTGGGAGCGGTCACCCTCGGCGCGCGCGTGATCGAGCGTCACTTCACCGACAGCAACGACCGCGAAGGGCCCGACCACAAGTTTGCGATGAACCCCGAAAACTGGGCGAAGATGGTCGAAGAGACGCGCCTGCTCGAACGTTCGCTCGGCAGTTCGGATAAATTTATCGCGGACAATGAACAACAAACTAAAATTGTGCAAAGGCGCTGTCTGCGCGCCGCGCGCGACATCAAGGCGGGAGAAACCTTCACGCGCGAGATGATTGACGTTCTGCGCCCCGCCACGCCGGGGGCGATCAAACCGCACGAGATCGAGAACGTGATTGGAACAAAGGCTTTGGTTGATATGCCGCTTGGAAAAGAGTTGCGCTGGGTGGAGTTGGGCGCGTAATAAATTCAATGTCGTTGCGAGGGCGGCGTTCTCCCGCCCGAAGCAACCTCCCTAATACAAGGAGATTGCTTCGTCGCGAAGATCAAGAACGCTCCTCGCAATGACATGGCCTTTTATGAAAATTCTTTACTTCTCCCTCGGCTATTCCACCCACGACCATCGTTTTCTCAAAGCAATTTCTGACGGTGGGCATGAAGTTTACTTCGTTCAGCTCGAAGGAAACCAGAGACAGGTCGAAAGCCGCCCCGTGCCTGAGAGCGTGAATCAAGTCATCTGGAAGGGCGGACGCGAACCCTTTGGCTGGAGCAAACTCCCCGCGCTTGTCCTGGATTTCAAACGCCTCCTTCGGGACCTCAAGCCGGATCTTGTCCATGCGGGGCCGATCCAAACCTGCGCCTTGATCGCCGTCCTCGCGGGCGCGAGTCCGCTCCTTACCATGTCCTGGGGGTTTGATTTGATGGACGACGTTCACAAAAGCAAATGGATGGAATGGGTTACGCGCTACACGCTGCGGCGCGCGGACTTTTTTACCAGCGACGCAAACATCACACGCGATAAGGCTGTCGCTTATGGGATGAACCCTGACAAGACCGTCGTCATTCCATGGGGCGTGGATTTGGAGCATT